>NZ_CP115842.1:600000-900000 GCF_013318015.2 Agrobacterium tumefaciens
TGAAATTAAATATCCGGTTAGGAGAGCCGCCGCGAAGGCTGACGCCCGATGATCTTTCAATGCCCGGCCAAGGCCAGACAGTCCGCCGCACTTACGGCTGAGCGAAGATGCGCTGAAGGCGACGAGGCGAAATGGGGAACAATGGTGCGGGAGACTTCCGTGGTGACTGTCATTTTGACCCATTCACTGCAGTTTATCGCCGGCCCCAATGGACGGCGGACAATGTGCTCGAACAAATCCTCCCAAGTTCGTATCGCAGAGGCCCGCATGCGGGCACTGGGCGACCGAAACCTCGGTGCGGTATAACGTCGCCTGCGACAAGATGACAATGCGCAAGACGGGCATTTTTGATAAGCTGCGCTTATACCATATCAACACCTACAACACAAAGACCTCTCCGCCGATGGATATTCGCCAGCTCGCCATTTTTGTGGAAGCCGCAAGGGCCAAAAATTTCCGCGCGGCCGCTTTGCAGCTGGGCATCGCCCAACCGGCCGTAACGCAGCGTATCCGGCAACTGGAAGAGAATCTGGGCTTCAAGCTTTTCCTCCGTGTCAACCGCGGTGTGGAACTTACGCCGGCTGGGCAGTCGATGCTGCTCGATGCGGAGGAAATTCTTGCCCGCACCAAGGGGGCGCTGGAAAAGGCACACCAGATCAGGCGCGGCCAGCTCGGCACGCTGCGCATCGGCTTCGGCACCAGCGTAATGGCGGAACGAAAATTGCCGGCGCTGATCACCCGCTATGGCAACGACCACAGGGAGGTGACGCTTGAACTCCTGCCCGGCATGACGATGGAACAATTGATCGAGCAGGTGGCGACGCGCAAGACAGACGTCGCTTTCATTCGCGCACCCCTGCCCCAATTGCCGCAGAGCTTGCGGGCCATGCCCTTCGACCGCTCCAAACTGTGCGTCGCCCTGCCGGAGCGCCATCCGCTCGCCTCCCGCCCCAGAGTTTCGGTTGGCGATATCGTGCAGGAGAAACTGCTGCTGCCGGTGGACGAGATCGGCCTGGGGCTCAGCAGCAGCGCGCTTTCCCTTTTCGAGGATGCAGGCTGTGAGCCGGAAATCGGCATGCGCATCGCTAACGTCAACACCATCCTTGCCCTCGTGGAAGCTGGCGCGGGAATTTCCATTCTGCCGGAAAGCACCGTGCGCTCCACAAGGGGCATCACAGGTGTGCCGCTCGAAAGCGCCGATGCCTGGTCAGATAGCGTGCTGGTCGTCAGACGCGGTCCGCTTGCCCTCCACGTGGAGGCCTTCGTGAATATGGTACGGCAGGCCTACCAGTCCCACCTATAATGCCGACAATACGCACTTAATCGATTGAATCGGCCACAAATTTCGCCACGGCTAAATTTGCTGCACTGAACAACATTCAACGCTTGGCACGCGCGCGAAAAATACAATAACAACGACGGATATTTTTGCACTGTTATCGACACGAAAGCACACTCAGCCCATGTCCGACACGACGAAGCCCGCCAGCCCCAGAACATCGGTTACAGATCAGGAAGCACTGGATTTCCACGCGCAAGGCAGACCGGGGAAACTGGAAATCACCCCGACCAAGCCGATGGCGACTCAGCGGGATCTGTCGCTTGCCTATTCGCCGGGAGTGGCCGTGCCGGTGAAAGCCATCGCCGAAAATCCGGCGACCGCTTACGATTATACGACACGCGGCAACATGGTAGCAGTGATCTCCAACGGTACGGCGATCCTCGGTCTCGGCAATCTCGGCGCGCTCGCCTCCAAGCCTGTCATGGAAGGCAAGTCCGTTCTGTTCAAGCGCTTTGCGGATGTGGATTCCATCGATCTCGAGGTCGATACCGAAGACGCCGACGAATTCATCAATTGCGTGCGTTACCTTGGCCCCTCTTTCGGCGGCATCAATCTGGAAGACATCAAGGCGCCGGAGTGTTTCATCATCGAAAGCCGCCTGCGCGAGCTGATGGACATTCCTGTTTTCCATGACGACCAGCACGGAACCGCCATCATCGCCGCCGCCGGTCTCATCAACGCCATCGAACTGACAGGCCGAGACTTCAAGACGACGAAGCTCGTCTGTAACGGCGCAGGTGCTGCTGCCATCGCCTGCATGGACCTTATCAAGGCCATGGGTTTCAACCCCGAAAACATCACGCTTTGCGACACCAAGGGCGTGATCTACCAGGGCCGCACCGAAGGCATGAACCAGTGGAAATCCGCCCATGCGGTAAAGACTGACAACCGCACGCTGACTGAGGCCATGAAGGGCGCGGATGTCGTCTTCGGCCTGTCGCAGAAGGGTGCCTTCACCGAAGAGATGATCCGCTCCATGGCGCCAAAGCCGATCATTTTCGCAATGGCCAACCCTGACCCGGAAATCACCCCGGAAGAAGTCGCCCGCATCCGCGACGACGCCATCATGGCGACGGGGCGTTCGGATTATCCGAACCAGGTCAACAACGTCCTCGGCTTTCCCTATATCTTCCGCGGCGCGCTCGATGTCCGTGCAAGCCAGATCAACGACGCAATGAAGATTGCCGCTGCACAGGCGCTGGCCGATCTTGCCCGCGAGGATGTGCCGGATGATGTGGCCGCCGCCTATCAGGGCAACCGCCCGCGCTTCGGATCGCAATATATCATTCCCGTTCCCTTCGATCCCCGACTGATCTCGGCCATTCCGGTGGCCGTGGCGAAGGCCGCCATCGAAACCGGCGTCGCTCGCCGCGAATTGCCCGATCTCGATGCCTATGCCCGCGAGCTTTCCGCCCGCCGCGACCCCATGGCGTCGACCACGCAGCGCCTTTACGAGCGTGTGCGCCGCTCTCCGAAGCGGGTCGTTTTCGCCGAAGCGGAAGAAGAACAGGTGATGCGCGCAGCGATCTCGTTTACCGCGCAGGGGCTTGGCACCGCCATCCTGCTCGGCCGTGACGACATCATCAAGGCCAATGCGGAGCGTGCAGGCATCGATCTCGACCGCGCCAATATAGAGATCACCAATGCCCGCCTTTCCAGCCGCGTCGATGCCTATGTCGATTATCTCTATGCGCGTTTGCAGCGCGGCGGCTTCCTGCTGCGCGACGTGCAGCGCCTGATCCACAACGACCGTAACCATTTCGCCGCCTGCATGGTGGCGATGGGCGATGCGGACGCCGTGGTCACCGGCGTTACCCGCAACTATTCCACGGCGCTCGAGGATATCCGCCGCTGCATCAACACCAAACCCGGCCACCGTGTCATCGGCGTTTCTCTGGTCGTGTCGCGCAACCGAACGGTCTTCGTGGCAGATACCGCCGTGCACGACATGCCGTCTGCCGAAGACCTTGCCGATATCGCCGAGGAAGCAGCCGGTCTCGCCCGCCGTTTCGGCTACGAACCGCGTGTGGCGATGCTCGCCTATTCCACCTTCGGCCAGCCGGTTGGCGAACGCTCCGACAAGGTGCGCGAAGCGGTGAAAATCCTCGACAAGCGCAACGTCAATTTTGAGGTCGACGGGGAAATGTCGGCCGATGTGGCGCTGAACCATCATCGCATGCAGAGCCAGTATCCCTTTGCCCGCCTTTCCGGTGCGGCCAACGTGCTGGTCATGCCAGCCATCCATTCCGCCTCGATCTCCACCAAGATGCTACAGGAACTGGGCGGCGCGACCGTCATCGGCCCGCTTCTCGTCGGCCTCGACAAATCGGTGCAGATCACCTCGATGGGTGCCAAGGACAGCGACATCGTCAATATGGCGGCGATCGCGGCCTATAACGCCGGTCGGTAACGATGTGGGAGCGCTCTTCGGGAGAAGGGTGCTCAAGATGCCCAGGCATAGCCAACATATCCTCTCCCCCGTGGCGAGGATATGCCAAAGCGCCGAACCCCGCCACCGCAAGAACAAGATTCTACGATTTCAAATTATTAGGTTATTTTTTCTCACCAGAGAACTTATTGGAACACGATTTTATTTATACGATTTTTTGCGCAACGCCAATTCTCGCTCTCGACGGACGCCTCATGTAGTTTCCACCCACAATCAAAAGGAAATACCCATGGCCCTCTCCTTCTCCAGATTTGCCGCAAAACTCATCGCCGGAACCGTCGTCATCGCTTCGATGGCCACCGCCGCTCACGCGGATGCGACGCTCGACCGTATCAAGGGTCGCGGCAAGCTCACCGTCGGCGTCATCCTGTCCGGCGCGCCTTTCGGCTTCATCGATCCGAAGACGCAGGAGCAGAAGGGCCTCAACATCGACGTCGCCAAGGCGCTGGCCGCCGGTCTCGGTGTGGAGTTGGTGACCGAAACCGTGACCCCGCCCAACCGCGTGCAGTTCCTGCAGCAGGGCAAGGTCGATATTCTGATCGCCAACATGCAGTACACGGAAGAGCGCGCCAAAACGCTCGATTACGTGCCCACCCCCTATGACCGCCAGGGCGGCGCAGCCATCGGTCGAAAGGACTCGGGCATCAAGGACTGGCCGGACCTGAAGGGCAAGATTGCCTGCGTATCGCAGGGCTCCAACTACACCCAGCCGCTGATCGAGCAATATGGCGCGCAGGTAAAGGCGTTGCCGAGCCAGCCGGAATCGCTGCTCGCGCTGAAGGGCGGCAATTGCGATGTCTCAGTGCACGTCAACGGCACGCTGAGCCTGATGCTTCAGGACCGCGCCGATGAGTGGAAGGATTACGGCATCCTGATCCCCACCGACCTTATCCCTTCTGACTCCGTCATCTGGCTGCGCAAGGGCGAGGCCGACACGCAGGCTGCGCTCGACAAGATCGTCAAGGAGCTGCACGCTTCCGGCAAAATGATCGAATTCGCCAAGGCCAACCGCCTGCCGAGCATCGGCTTCATGGAAGAGCAGAAGACGAAGCTCTCCGCGGCGCAGTAAAGGCTGGGCAATCCCGCTTGCTCCGCCACCCCGGACCTGGTCCGGGGGACCGGCATGTCGTAGGGGCATCTGCCATCACGGAGATTTCTCTCACCACTGAGAACGGCCGGTTTCGCCCGCCGTTCTTTTCTGCTTTATAGCAAGACAGGTCATTCTGGCACCGCCTGCCGGGCGGCAGCCGCGACAACAGCATGGATATCCGATGCAGGATGGATTTACAGCGCGTTTCATAGAGTTGGCCGCGCACATAGGCCTCAACTATGACTTTCTGAACAGCGGCTACGAGGTTCAGATATGGCTCGACGGCATGAAGATGACGCTCATCCTCGTCGCCGTCACCCTGCCGCTCAGCCTCGTTTTCGGCTTCATTTTCGCCGCCATGCTCACGTCAGGCAAAGGCTGGCTCGCCGGTCCGGTGCGCGCCTATGTGGAATTGACGCGCAACACGCCGACGCTGGTGCAGCTGATGTGTGGTTTCCTTGTGCTCAACATGTTGATTTCAAACGCGCTCGGCGGCGCGCAGAACAATCCGCTCACCCCGTTCTTCTGGGTCGTCGCCATCACCGGCCTGCACGTTGCCGCCTTCCATGCGGAAGCCTTGCGCGGCGGTATCGAGGCGGTGCCGGCTACCACCATCGAAGCGGCACGCGCCATCGGTTTCAGCTCTTTCGAGATTTTACGTTACGTGGAATTTCCGCTGGCAATCCGCACGGCACTTCCTTCCATCATCAACAATCTCATCAATCTGGTGAAGCTCACCACCGTCGGCTCGGCGATTGCGGTCGGTGAAATCACCTATGCCTCGATCCTGATCTGGACGCAGCGCGACAATGTGGTCGAACTGATGCTGGTGATCCTCATCTTTTTCATTGTCATCAATTTCATCGTCGCAAGGGCGGGCCTGTGGCTTGAGCGGCGTCTTGCGGTTCCGGGGTTCGGTCAATGAGCGCGGTGGTCTCTCCAACACAGGCGGCGAAGAAGCTGCCTTTCGGCACCATTCTTCTGTGCGGCGTGCTGGTTGCCGTCGTGCTGTGGCTGGTTCTCGATCCCTCGCTCGGACAGGTGCTGCTGGAATGGCTGCCCTATCTCGGCAAGGGTTTTGCCATGAATGTGCTGATCAGCATCCTGGCGATTGCCATCGGCACCATCATCGGCGTCGTGCTTGGCATCATGGAGCTTGCGCCCTATCGCCTCGTGCGCGCGCCGGCGCTCACCTACGTGCAAATCTTCCGCAACGCCCCGCATCTGGTGCTGATTTTCGCCGCGACCTACATCTTCCCCTTCGAGATCGTCGCCTTCGGCAACTACATTCCGTTTCCAGACTGGATCAAGGCCGTGGTCGGGCTTGCGATTCCGGCCAGCGCCCACATCGCCGAAATCACCCGAGGCGCCATCCAGTCCATTCCCACTGCACAATGGGAAGCGGCGCAGGGCCTCGGGTTTTCACGCAACCAGACGCTGCGCTGGATCATCCTGCCGCAATGCGTGAAGCGCTCGCTGCCGCCGTGGATGAACCTTTACGCCTCCATCACCATGGGCACGGCGCTTGCCTCGCTGGTCGGCGTGCATGAGCTTCTCCACGCCGCAACCGATGCCAGCACCGCCGTGCAGCGCAACGATTTCACCGTCGTGGTCTATCTCACCGTCCTGATGGCGTTCTTCCTGTTCTGCTATCCCGTGTCCCGTTTCACGCAGCGCCTTGAACGGCGCTTCGCTTCCCGCTGATTGGAATACACCATGTCCGCATCCGCCCCCCAAACCGCCGCCAAAGCTCTGGTTGAACTGGAAGGCGTGCACCTGTCCTTCGGCGACAATCAAGTGCTCAAAGGCATTGATCTCACCGTCAACAAGGGCGACGCCGTCTCCATCATCGGCCCTTCCGGCTCGGGCAAATCCACGATCCTGCGCTGCATCAACGGCCTGCTCATTCCGCAATCTGGCAAGATCACCGTGGGGGGCACCCGCGTCGATCAGCTGAAAACGGAAGCTGAGCGCATAACGCTGCGCAAGCGCATCGGCATTGTCTTCCAGCAGTTCAACCTCTTCCCGCATCTGACTGTCATGGAAAATATCACAATCGCGCCGATTAAAATCCTCGGCACGCCGAAGGCGGAAGCCGAGCGTCATGCCCGCGAATTGCTGGAAAAAGTCCGCCTGTCGCAGAAGGTGGATGCCTATCCCGGTCAGCTGTCTGGCGGCCAGCAGCAGCGTGTGGCCATTGCCCGCGCGCTTGCCATGCGGCCTGAATTGGTGCTGTTCGACGAGGTTACCTCCGCACTTGATCCGGAAACCGTGGGCGAAGTGCTCGCCGTCATCCGCGATCTCGTCAATGACGGCATGACCAGCATTCTCGTGACCCACGAAATGCGCTTCGCCGAGGAAATCAGCGACAATATCGTCTTCACGGAAAACGGCCTGATCGTTGATCAGGGCACGCCGGAGCACATCTTCTACAAGTCGACCAATCCGCGTATCAACGCCTTCGTAAAGGGCCTCGGCGGACAGGTGGCACGGGTCGCCGACGGTGAAGGGATCTGACGCCATGACCGCCGACGAAAAACTCACCCTTCATCTGGCAGAAGCCATCGCCGCCTCTGATCCGCTCCGCGACGAAGAGGCTGTGACGATCGCCCGCACGGCGCTGATCGACTTTTTTGCCTGTATGCTGGGTGGCGCTTCCGACCGAAGCACGAAAATCCTCATCGACAGCTTTACGTCAGGCACATACGGCACGGCTGGCATTGTCGGCCATGATCTGCGCACGGATGCTTTCACGGCCGCACTCATCAATGGTCATGCGGGGCACGTGCTGGATTATGACGACGTCCATGGCAGCGTGCGCGGCCACCCCACCGTCGCCATCGTTCCAGCTCTATTGGCTGTTGCGGTCGAGGAAGGCTCTACGGCGGATGCATTTATCGCCGCCTATATTGTCGGGCTGGAAACCATGGCGAGGCTTGGCCTGTCGCTCGGCACCAAGCATTACGAAAATGGCTTCCACGCCACCGCGACCCTCGGCCCCATCGGTGCGGCGGCGGCCATTGCCCATCTTCTGAAATTCACCCCGCAGACGACCGCTATCGCACTCGGCCTTGCCGCCACGCAGTCGGCCGGACTTCGCCTGCAATTTGGTTATGATGCGAAGCCCCTGCATGCCGGGCTTGCGACACGCGCTGGCCTCACCGCCGCGCAGCTGGCAAGATCAGGTTTTCAGGGTGCGCAGGATTTTCTGGAAAACCCTATCGGCTTTTATTCCGCCTTCGCCTTTGGCGCGGAACAGCCGAAACGGCTCCTGTCCGGCTGGGGTACACCCTGGCAGATCGTCTCTCCCGGATTGACGCTCAAGGCATTTCCCTGCTGCACCGCCAGCCACCCTGTTGCCGTTGGTGCGCTTGCACTGCGCAGCGCCAATGATCTGGCACCAGATGAAATCGAAACTGTCGTCATCACCTTTCCCCCGGGAGGCGATGCCGCTCTTGTGGGTTCGGCCACACCCGCCACGGGCATCGATGCGCGTTTCAGCGCCGAATATGTCTTTGCCGCCGCACTGACGGATGGCGCACTCGGCATCAGCCATTTCGACGAACGCCCTGCACGCGCCGACCTGCTTGGACTTTCCGCAAAAGTCTCGCGCCGGCACGACGAGACCGCCCGCCGCCTCTCGCCGGATCCTACCACCCGTTTCGTGGTCATCGACGTGACGAAGAAGGATGGCACGGTGCTGTCGCGCCGTATTGACGGTCTTCCCGGCATTGATGACCCCACGGAAAAATTTGCCGACGCCACCGGCGGCAATGAAAAATTCGCCGGAATTCCGGCACTGGTGCGGACCATGAAAACCTCAGCCGACCTCAAGAAGCTAGAAGTGCTTCTGGCAACGCAAATATAACACGACTGAAATAAAGGCATGATCACCATGACCACGAATACCCGCAAAAGACAGATGCATCTTGGCCTGTTCCTGCAAGGAGCCGGCCACCACGTTTCCGGCTGGCGTCACCCGGATGCGGAAGCCGGCAGCGAGAATTTCGACCTGTTGACCCGTGTCACAAAAATGGCCGAAGATGCCAAGTTCGACATGGTCTTTCTGGCCGATGGTCTCACAAGCGGCGTCGACGCCCATCCCTCGATGATCGCCCGTTTCGAGCCGCTTACCCTGCTTGCGGCGCTTGCCATGGTGACAAACAAGATCGGACTGGCCGCCACCGCCTCCACCACCTATGGTGAGCCCTACCACACCGCACGCGCCTTCGCCTCCATCGACCATCTCAGCCACGGGCGTGCGGCGTGGAACATCGTTACCACCTCCTACGCCCGCACGGCGGCGAACTTCTCCAAGAGTCATCCCGAGCATGACGAGCGTTATGCCGTTGCGGAAGAATATGTGAACGTCGTGCGTGGCCTGTGGGACAGCTGGGACGACGACGCCTTCGTCAAGGACAAGGAAGGCGGCCGCTACGTCGATCCGCAGAAGGTCCATATTCTCGATCACGAAGGCAAATATTTCACGGTGAAGGGTCCGCTGAACATTCCGCGTTCACCGCAGGGTCACCCGGTTCTCATTCAGGCCGGCTCCTCCGGCCCGGGGCAGGATCTCGCCGCCCGCACTGCCGATATCGTCTTCACCGCCCAGCAGGCCATTTCCGAGGCGCAGGCCTTCTACACCAGCCTAAAGGCGCGAGTGGAGAAATTCGGCCGCGATCCCGCAACCGTTGCCGTGATGCCCGGTTTCATGCCCATCATCGGCAAGAGCTTCGAAGAGGCCGGCGAGAAGCTGAAGGAGCTGAACCGCTGGACCGACATCAAGAGCGCCATGCCGTTGCTTGAGGAACGCATCGGCCATAGCCTTACCGAGTATGATCTCGACGGCCCGCTGCCGGACCTGCCTATTTCCGACCAGTTGCGCAGCCGCGCCGAACTTTTGACCGAACTGGCGCGCCGCGAAAAGTTGACGATCCGGGAACTGGCGCTGCGCGTTGCAGCTGGTCGTGGCCACCATATCGTCATGGGCACGGCCAAGGACGTGGCGGATCGCATGCAGGAGTGGTTCGAGAACGGCGCGGCCGACGGCTTCAACGTCATGCCGCCCTTCTTCCCCGGCGGGTTGGAAGAATTCAACCGCGAAGTCGTGCCGCTCTTGCAGGAACGTGGCCTGTTCCGCAAGGAATACGAAGGCTCGACGTTGCGCGACCATCTCGGCATCAACAGGCCTGCCCTGCGGGCATAAAAAACGGATGCCCGGCGACGGGCATCCGTATGACAAGAGGCTCACGTGGAAGCAGGCTGTCGCCGATCCGTCAGGCTGCTTTCCTTCCCGACAGTTTCACACTGTGGCTCGTCCGCGACGAGTTGGATGAAATGGATGCCCCGTCGTCGCGCTGGGTCGCGCGGCGGTTCAGTTTGAACAGGCTGACCAGTTGCGCCAGCACATCCGCACCCTGGGCAAGGGTAGCGCTAATGGCGGTCGTGCGCGCGCTCATCGCCGCGTTTTCCTGCGTCATCCGGTCGAGCTGGTTGACTGCACGGTTGATTTCGCTGATGCCTAAGGCCTGTTCATCGGCGGCCTTGGCGATCATATCGACATTGCCGTCAATGTGCTTCACCAGCGCATCGATCTGCTTCAGCGCCTCACCCGTCTCGCCGACAAGCCGCACGCCTTCCATAACCTCGGTGCCGGAATTGTTGATGAGCGCCTTGATTTCCTTGGCGGCACTGGCGGAGCGTTGCGCAAGTTCGCGCACCTCCTGTGCCACGACCGCAAAACCCTTGCCGGCATCGCCCGCGCGCGCGGCTTCGACGCCCGCATTCAGGGCAAGAAGGTTGGTCTGGAAGGCGATTTCGTCGATAACGCCGATAATCTGGCTGATTTCCCGCGATGCCGTCTCGATGCGCTGCATGGCGTTGACGGTACGCCCAACCACTTCCGTGGAAGCCGCCGTTGACGTCCGCGCACTCTGAACGAGTTTTCGGGTTTCCTTGGTGTTTTCCGTCGATGCCCGTACGGTCGCGGTGATTTCTTCCAGCGCCGCCGAGGTTTCCTCCAGCGCCACGGCCTGCTCACGCGATCTTTCGGCGAGATGAACAGAGGCTTCGCTGACTTCCTGGCTGCTTCTGGTCAGGTCATCGGTCTGCCCAAGAACATTTTCCAGGGTTTTCTGGAATTCGGCGATGGACTTGTTGAAATCCCGTCTCAGCCCCTCGAACTCACCCACGAAAGGCTTATCGAGCGTGACGCGGATGTTGCACTGGGAAAGACGCTCAAGCGCAGCGCCCAGTTCTTCCACCGCATGGACGCGGTCCGTTACATCGAAGGCGAATTTCACCACCTTGACGACTTTTCCCCGCTCGTCGATGATAGGGTTGTAGGACGCCTGGATGAAGACGCGTTTTTCGTTCTTGCCGAGCCGCATGAACTGACCGGTCGAGAACTCTCCCTTACCAAGATCCTTCCAGAAATTGCGGTACTCTTCGGACTGCACGTAGCCACGCTCGCAAAACATCGAATGATGATTGCCGATGATCTCTTCCGCCGTGTAGCCGAGTGCTGTCAGGAAGTTCTCATTCGCGGAGAGAATTTTCCCCTCGGGAGTGAACTCGATCATCGCCTGCGCACGCGAAAGCGCTGCCAGCTTGCCGTTATCCTCGGTGCTTCGGCGCTTCGTCGCCGTGATATCGGAAGCGATCTTGACCACCTTGTAAGGTTTGCCGAAACGAAAAACCGGATTGTAGGAGGCTTCAATCCAGATGTCGTCGCCGGTTTTCGACCGCCGCCGATATTGGCCCTGATCGTATTCGCCGCGTGAGAGTTTCGCCCAGAAGGCCTTGTATTCGGGTGACGCTGCATCTTCGGGGGACAGGAACATGCTATGGGGGCGTCCGATGATTTCTGATTGCTGATAGCCGACCGCCTTGCAGAAATTGTCGTTCGCTTTCAGAATTTTGCCAGTCAGATCGAACTCGATGATGGCTTGCGAGCGGCTTAGGGCATCAAGTACCGCAGATGCGTCCGTACCGAGTTTGAAAAATTGAGACATGTCTTTGAACTCCCAACAATAACTTGTATGCGGACCTTTCCTCCTCGATGCCAAAGAGATGAAAATAAAGGATCGGTCTGCGTGTAAGCGAAACCTAGCCGGACACCGTTAAATAGCAATTAATGATGACCCATAACTATTGGTCCAATGACCGAAACTGTTGGCAAGAATACTTCAGACCGAGCTGCCTTTACCAACCCGTCCGCACCGGATGAGAACCGCTTATTTGCCACAGTGCTGATATTTCTGCCTCCGCAGAGCGATACGGGCTTTCATCGATACGGCATTCATTGTTATGGCGGGCTTGAAAGATTTGTGTTGCAGGAGCGCCGATGACCAAAACCCTGAAATGCGACGTGCTGGTGATCGGCACCGGCATTATCGGTTCCATGGCGGCGCTTTACCTGCAAAATGCCGGGCGTGAGGTCTTTCTTCTGGAGCGCGGTGAAGTTGCCCGGGGCGCAAGCTCCGGTAATGCCGGCATCCTCGCCTTTCCCGAAATCATCCCCATTCCCGCCCCCGGCATCATGAGAAAAGCACCGCGCTGGCTTTTCGATCCGCTCGGCCCGCTCAGCGTGCCGCCTGCCTATGCGCCGAAGATCGCGCCGTGGCTGTGGCGTTTCTGGCGCGCCAGCGCTGAGCGCAACTTTCGCCACGGCCTGAGAACGCTCAGCGAGATCAACCGGCTGTCTGCCACCGAAATGGCCCATGTCGCTGCCATGCCGGAGCTCTCGCACTTTGTCGCGAAAACCGGCACGCTCGATCTTTACGACAGCGAAGCCAGCCTCAACGCTGCCCGCAAGGACTGGGATGAAAAGGAACAGGAAGGCTTCTCTTCCAAGCGTGTCGCCCGCAACGAGATAGACGAGTTGCAGCCGGGTCTTGCCCCGCAATTCCGCCACGCCATGTTCTCGCCTGATGGCTTGCAGGTCTCCGATCCCTACGACTTCACCCGTGCCATTTTCGACCTGGTGATCGCCCGTGGCGGAAAGCTGCGCAAGGGCGAGGCAGAACGCATCGACGCCGTCGGCGAAAGTACGATCGTGACCCTGGAAAACGGCGACAAGATTGACGCCGACAAGGTGGTGATCGCCTGCGGCGCGTGGTCCAAGCCGCTTGCCGCAACACTTGGCAACATCGTGCCGCTGGAAACCGAACGCGGCTATAACACCACCCTGCCCGCCGGCGCCTTCAACCTCACGCGCCAGCTTTATTTCAACGACCACGGTTTTGTCGTTACACCGCTATCTTCCGGCATCCGCGTTGGCGGCGCAGTCGAGTTGGGCGGTCTGGAGTTGAAGCCGAATTTCAAGCGATCCGAGGCCATGCTCAAGAAAGCCGGGCGTTTCCTGCCCGGTCTCAAGGTTGAAGGCGGCCAGCAATGGATGGGGTTCCGCCCTTCGATGCCGGACTGTCTTCCCGTCATCGGCACGGCGCGCACCACACCTTCCGTCATCTATGCCTTTGGCCACGGCCATCTGGGGCTGACGCAATCGGCAGCTACCGCCCGCCTCGTGACGCAACTGGCAAACGGCGAGGAGACCGCAATATCGGTCGATCCGTTCCGTCCGGGGCGTTTTTCCTGACAATGCGGAAATCCGGTTTCAAGCCGGTTAGAGTTTCTACGGTTTAGCGGACGCCCGCGCGCTATTTCACCTGCTGTACGGAATCTTCCGGAAACTCCACCGTGGCGAAGGATGGATAGACCTTTCGCAGGATGGTCACCTGCTGCTGATCGCTCACACGCAGCAAGTACCATTGCGTACCGTCGATAAGCGCCAGGGTATGGGATTTCGCTTCGATCGTCTGGCCGCCGGTTTCCATCACCGTTTTCGTCGGAACGAGCGCATAGGGCGTTCCATCAGGCGTCTGCTGCACACTGATCGCCGCCGTGTCCATGGTGAATTCGGTGATCTTGACCGCTGCAAGCGCCATTTGCATCTGCGTGGTCAGAGCGCTACGCAACTGCCCGACGGAAACACCCGCGTCGTTTGCAATGAATTCAAAGATTTTCGGCGGCACCGTCCGGCCGACAAAATCAAAATCCTGCGCATTCAAGGCGGCGCTGAACCGCTCTATCTGTGTTTGCAGCTTGTCTTGCTCAGACGGCAAAAGATCGCGCGACAAAGCGGGATGAGACATAACCGCCAGCAATAACAGCCAGGCAAACAGGCGTTTCATTGCTTCGCCTTTCCAGGTTTGGGCTTGCCGGTTGCAAGGCATCGCAACGTCCGCGCCGCGACACGCTTGTGAACAGCGTTGCTCAGCGCAGCAGAATGAAACCCGCAGCCGAAAGCACGAGGAAAACGATAAGGCCGCCAAGGAAACCCACGGACGTAAAGAAACCCGCGACCATGGCCAGCATCAGCACGCAGACCAGCATCGTACCGTACTTCGTCATGGCAAGAAAAGCGTTGTAGGTCTTTTCATGCTCGGCGTAGTTCATCTCGGCGCCAACTTCAACCGGACCTGTGTGGTGTTCGCTCATTCCGCTTCCCCTTCTGCTCCATCCGCCATACCCGCCGCACAAGACAATTTGCCCTGCGGACGATAACGGGCCCATGCCGGATTCTCCGGAGCCAGAGGTAACATGAAGTCGGCGAAAAGTGCAATGCGTTCCACACGAAAGAACATCGATGACAAGCGGGGCAAACGGTATGCCGTGCAAAGCGTGCCGTCGTGCAACATTCTTTTGTAAACGGTTGAAAACGGCGGCCATACGGCCGGTTTAATAGTGGTTTTGGTTGCTTTTCGGACAGCCTGCCCATACACGGGATTCTGTGGGGAGGAACGCCGGAATTTGGCTGTGCGGATACGCGTGGAGGCGTGCCCGTCACGATGGCCGACCGGCTTGCTTGCCACCATAACCCGCAAAGGGCCCGGCAAGGGAAGAGGGGAAAGTCATGAAACCGCTTTTGAAATTAAGTGCGCTGATCGACCTTGTCAGCGAAGCTCTGGGCAAGGTCGCCGGTTATCTGGTGCTTGTCTGCTGCCTCGTCAGCGCCGGAAACGCCATGGTGCGTTATACCTTCAACTATAGTTCAAACGGCTGGCTCGAAATCCAGTGGTACATGTTTGCCTTCATCGTGCTGGTGGGTGCCTCCTATACGCTGCGCATGAATGAACATGTGCGGGTGGACATCATCTACGGGGCTATCTCGTCTCGCACGCGCCTGTGGGTGGACATCATCGGCATCGTACTTTTTCTCATGCCCGCCTGCTTTTATCTGGCCTGGCTTTCCTGGCCGATGTTCATGCTTTCCTGGCATCAGAACGAAATGTCCTCCAATGCCGGCGGGCTCATCCGCTGGCCGGTGAAACTCATCATCTTCGCCGGTTTCGCCCTTCTGGTTCTTCAGGGATTTTCCGAACTCATCAAGCGCATCGGCGCCCTCAACGGGCTTTATGCGCTCGATACGAAGTACGAAAAACCCCTGCAATGATCGCCGCGATCTGAACCTTCAGGATATTTCCCATGTTCGAATATGGAATTCTTCCGCCACTGATGTTCCTCGGCATGATCATCTTCATGCTCTACGGATTTCCGGTTGCTTTCTCTCTTGCCACCGTCGGTCTGGTTTTCGGCGTCATCGGCATCTTCACCGAGCATTTTTCGCCGGCCTTCCTTCAGGCCTTGCCGCTGCGCATCTTCGGCATCGTCTCGAACGACCTGCTGCTCGCCATTCCGTTCTTCACCTTCATGGGCGCGATCCTGGAGCGATGCGGGCTTGCCGAAGATTTGCTTGAAGGCACGGGCAAGCTGTTCGGCGCCATTCCGGGCGGCCTCGCCTATGCCGTCATCATCGTCGGCGCAATCCTTGGCGCGATCACCGGCACGGTTGCCGCCTCCGTCATCACCATGGGCGTCATCTCGCTGCCGATCATGCTGAAATACGGTTACAATCCGCGCCTCGCCACCGGCGTCATCGCCGCGTCGGGAACCATCACGCAGGTCATTCCGCCTTCGCTCGTGCTGATCGTTCTTGCCGACCAGCTCGGTAAATCCGTCGGCGACATGTATCTCGGCGCAATCGGCCCGTCGATCCTGCAAGTCGCCATCTTCATGCTCTTCATCCTGTTCATGTCGATCGTGCGGCCGAAGGATTTGCCTGCTTTGCCGCCAGAAGCGCGGGGCGAACTCAACCGTGCACTGGTATTTCGCGTGCTGGCGGGCATGGTGCCCTCCATCGTGCTGATCTTCCTCGTGCTCGGCACCATCTTCCTCGGCCTTGCAACACCAACGGAAGCCGGCGCGCTCGGCGTCGTCGGCGCCATGGCGCTGGCCGCAGCCCACCGCCGCCTCACCTGGGATCTCGTCAAGCAGGGCATGCATTCCACCATGCACATCACGTCCATGGTGGTGTTCATTCTGGTAGGCGCCACCTGCTTTTCCCTCGTCTTTCAGGGCATGGACGGTTCGCTGTGGATCGAACACATGTTGTCGGGCATTCCGGGCGGCCCGATCGGCTTCCTGATCTTCGTCAACATCTTCATCTTCTTCCTCGCCTTCTTCCTCGATTTCTTCGAGATCGCCTTCATCGTTATCCCGATGCTCGCACCCATCGCGCAGGCGCTCGGCATCGACCTGATCTGGTTCGGCGTGCTGATCTGCATCAACATGCAGACCAGCTTCATGCACCCGCCCTTCGGTTTCGCGCTGTTCTACCTGCGCTCAATCGCGCCGCGCACGGTCAAGACCTCGGATATCTACATGGGTGCCATTCCCTGGCTCGGCATGCAGCTCATCCTCGTCGCCATCGTGATCTTCTGGCCGGAATCCGTCACCTACTGGTTGGACAAAGCACCCCAGGTGGACCTCAACTCCATCAAGATCGAAGTGCCTGCCTTCGGCAATCAGGGCGGCAACACCATGCCCAATTTCGGCCTGCCAGGAGGCCAGCCGGGTGGGTTGCCAGGTATGCCCAACCTCGGTGAACCACCGAAGATCGGGCCTTAACCGGCGTCTTTTACGGATTTTTCGGAGAACTGATCATTGCTGAGTGGAAGACAGGGTTGCACCCCTGCCTTCCATTTACTCTGTGTGAAAATTGAACCTGACAGTCATCGACCAGCCTGTCCGGTTTTTCCGAGGTCGGCGTAGCCAATCCTTGCCGGGACTACGCCTGGTTATTGAGGCTGCTGCTCTTGCTTCCGACAGCCCTGATCGTCAATCGCCCTTTCCTATCGGGCGGATGCAGGCGCGACGGCACAACAAAAACCCCGGGGACCGAAGTCCCCGAGGCTTTTGTCCGGTCCGCCGCACCGAATAATCAGAGCTTGCCGTTACGCTGCTGGATCATCATGAAAGTATCGAAAGTATATTCCGCAAGCTGCATCCACAGGTAACCCTCGCGCTTGAAGGCGACCTGATCCTCGTAGATCTTCTTGAAGTCCGGGTTGGTTGCTGAAATATTGGCATAGACTTCCAACGCTGCCTTATAGCAGGCCTCGAGGATTTCCTGGCTGAAGGGCCGCAGCACGGCACCTTCCGAAACCAGCTGCTTGATGGCGATCGGGTTTTTCGCGTCGTATTTCGCCATCATGCTGGTATTGGCGAAAGCGCAGGCATCCTGCAGCACCGTCTGGTAGTTCTTCGGCAGGCTGTTCCACTTGTCCAGATTGACGAAGGAATGGATGACCGGGCCGCCTTCCCAGAAGGCCGGGTAATAATAATATTTCGCCACCTTCTGGAAACCGAGCTTGTGGTCGTCATACGGACCAACCCATTCGGCGGCATCAATGGTGCCTTTTTCCAGCGCCGGATAGATATCGCCGCCGGCGATCTGCTGCGGGACCACGCCGAGCTTTTCCACCACCTTGCCGGCAAGACCGGCAATGCGCATCTTCACGCCCTTGAAATCGTCGACGGTGTTGATTTCCTTGCGGAACCAACCGCCCATCTGGGCGCCGGTATTGCCTGATATCATGCCGTAGAGATTATGCTTGGCGTAAAACTCGTTGAGCAGCTTGTTGCCGTTGCCTTCGTAGAACCAGGAATTGGTCAGGCGGGCATTAAGACCGAACGGTATCGCCGTGCCGATAGCGAAGGTCGGATCCTTGCCGACGTAATAATAGGAGCAGGTATGGCACATTTCCACCGTACCCGATGATACGGCATCGGCTGCTTGCAGGCCGGGCACGATTTCGCCAGCCGCAAAGGGCTGGATGGTGAAATTGCCGTCGGTAGCGGCCGCCACATGTTTGGCAATATCCTCGGCGCCGCCATAGATTGTATCGAGAGACTTCGGAAACGACGACGTCAGTCGCCAAGTGATCTTGGTATTCTGTTGTGCAATTGCGGGCGCAGCCAAGGCTGTCGCAGCAGCCCCCGCCAGCGCACCTTTTTTCATAAAGGAACGGCGATCCATCTATATCCTCCCAGATATCAACGCTGCCCGCAGCTTGAATTCCCCTCGTGCTGTTCAGGCATCGCAGCAAAGTAAGCACGGTTACCGCCCAGCTGACAAGCACCCGCGTCAAGAATTAATTGCCGGAAAACCAGCCATATCAGGATTTTTTCGGCGGCCTCTTCGCTATTTTATTTGCAACTGAAATATCGCGACGCCGCCTTATACTTTAGCCGCATATATTGCGTTCCGATGACGAAACACATGCTTGACTTGGCCCGCTGGCAGTCGCACAAATTTTCGAAGATTCGCCCCCCGGAGCCACCATGCCAAAACCGATAATCGCCGTCCCCGCCGACATCCGGCATTTCACCGGAGCCGACTGGCACGCCGCGCAGAACCAGTATCTTTCCGCGGCGCTGAGGGTGGCTGACGTCATGTCCTTCATCGTTCCGGCCTTCGAGGACGGCAATGAGGTCGATGCCATCCTCGACCGGGTCGATGGCCTGCTCGTCTCCGGCTCGGCCACAAATGTCCACCCTTCTCTTTACGGAAAAGAGGCACAGGAGAGTGACGGCCCGTTCGATCCAGCCCGCGACGCCACCAGCCTGCCGCTGATCCGCCGGGCGTTGGAACGCGGCATTCCGATGCTTGCCATCTGTCGCGGCATTCAGGAGCTGAACGTCGCGCTGGGCGGCACGCTTGCTTCCGAAATTCAGGAACAGCCCGGAATTTGGGACCACCGCAAGCCGGAACATGAGGACCGCGACGTGGCCTTCGCCATCCGCCAGCCGGTGCATGTGCGCGAAGGCTCCTGCATTGCACAGCATCTTGGCATGTCGGGAGAAATCCAGATCAATTCGCTGCATCGGCAGGCAATTGCCGAGACCGCGCCACGCCTGCAGGTGGAGGCGACAGCGGCAGACGGCACGATCGAGGCCGTTTCCGTCATCGATGCCAAGGGCTTTGCCGTTGGTGTGCAATGGCACCCGGAATATTGGGCCGAGACAGACGCACCCTCGCGCGCTTTGTTTGAAGCTTTCGGCAGGGCAGTTCACGAGTACCGGAACAGCAAGACCTGAAACCGACCCCTCCCCTCCAAGGTCCTTGTCGATAGGACAAAAAAAGGGGCAAGCCTGAAGGCCTGCCCCAGGTCCGGGAGGAGGAGTGCTTAGCGTTTTGCGCGTTTCTTCTGGCGGTAGACGTCAGCGACGACCGCAGCCACGATGATCAGTCCCTTGACGATCTCCTGGTAATAGGCATCGACCCTGAGGAACGTGAAACCGGATGTCATGACACCGAGAATGATGGTGCCGATCACTGTGCCGGTAATACGGCCAGCACCGCCGGCGAGCGAAGTGCCGCCGATAACGGCCGCGGCGATGGCGTCGAGTTCATACATCACACCCATGCCGGCCTGCGCCGTCTGTGCACGGGCAGCGGTGACGACACCAGCAAGACCGGCCAGCATGCCGGCAATGGCGTAGACCTTGATCAGATGCGCCTCGATATTGATACCGGAAACGCGGGCGGCCTGCTGGTTGGCGCCGATGGCATAGGTGAACTTGCCGTAACGGGTGTAACGTAGCGCAACGTGGAAAATAACCGCGACGACGAGGAAAACCACGACCGGCCAGACACCTGTACCGATGAAGGTGAAACCGTCGGTCAGACCGGAAATCGGCTGGCCCTTGGTGTACCATTTGGAAAGGCCGCGCGCCGTCACCATCATGCCCAGGGTTGCGATGAAGGGCGGGATTTTCGTGCGTGCTATAAGCTGCCCGTTGATGAAACCGGCCAAGGCGCCAGCCAGAATGCCGACAGCCAGCGGCATGAAGAAAGGCAGATCGGTCAGACCCGGATAAAGCGCCCGCGGCCATGTGGAGGACTGCCCCACGCTGGCGGACAACATCGCCGTCAGGCCGACGACCGAACCGGAGGACAGATCGATGCCGCCGGTGATGATGACCTGCGTGACGCCGACGGCGATGATGCCGATGACGGACACCTGCAGGATCATGATCGTCAGGCGCTGCTGGTTCATCAGAAAGCTCTGGCCGATGAAAATCCAGCCAAGAATTTCGTAAACCAGCGCGATGCCAATCAGCACGAAAAATATATTTGCTTCGGGCGGTATGCGCCTATGCGGCTTGCGCCCAGATTTTGCATCCAACTCTGCGTTGGCGGCGGCGTTCGTATTCATAGTCATTCCTCCTCGAGAAATCCCGGCGCGCCTCACCGCGATGCGAGATCCATCACCTTCACCTGTGTGGCTTCACTTCTGTCAAGAAAGCCCGTCACGCGACCTTCATGCATGACCATGATACGGTCGCTCATGCCCAGAACCTCCGGCATTTCGGAGGAAATCATGATGACGGCGACGCCATTGCGCGCCATCTCGCCGACCAGCTTGTGGATTTCGGCTTTTGCCCCGACATCGATCCCGCGCGTCGGCTCATCCAGAATGAGGATACGTGGCTGTGTCAGCATCCAGCGCCCGATCAGCACCTTCTGCTGATTGCCGCCCGACAGGTTTTCGATGCGCTCGTAAAGATTGGGCGTCTTGACCCGGAGCTTGCGGCACATGTCGTCGCAGGCTTCCGAAAGCGTCTTTTCCTGCACGAAGCCGTTGGCGACATATTTGTCCTGTAGAACCGCGATCTGCATATTCTCAAGAATATTGAGAATCAGCAGGCAGCCGGTATCCTTGCGGTCTTCCGTCAGGAACGCCATGCGGTGACGGATCGCCTCTGTCGGACTTGCGATCGACACAGGCTTGCCGTTGATTTCCACAGTGCCCGAAGACGCCGGCGTAACGCCGAACACCGTTTCCGCCACGTTCGAGCGGCCAGAACCGACAAGGCCGGCGACACCTAGAATTTCCCCGGCGCGAACATCAAATGACACGTCATGGAAGACGCCGTTCAGCGTCAGGTTCTTGACCGACAGCACCACATCGCCGATCGGAACCTCTTCCTTCGGGAACATCTGGGTAATTTCGCGCCCCACCATCATGCGGATGATGTCGTCTCGCGTCACATCGGTGGACGCGTGGGTGCCGATATATTTGCCGTCGCGAAAGACGGAAAACTCATCGGCGATCTCGAAAAGCTCATTCATCTTGTGAGTGATGTAGACGATGCCGATACCGCGGTCCCTGAGGTCGCGGATGATGCGGAACAGATGTTCCACCTCGCGCTCAGTCAACGCTGACGTCGGTTCGTCCATGATGAGAACGTCGGAGTCGTAGGAAACCGCCTTGGCGATTTCGACCATCTGCCGGCTTGCGACCGATAGTTCGCCGACACGCATTTCCGGATCGAGATCGATACCGAGCCTTTCGAGCAATGTCTGGGTGCGGCGATACATTTCGCCATGGTCGATAAAGCCCAGTCGGTTTTTCGGCTCGCGGCGAATCCATATATTTTCCGCTACCGTCATATAGGCCATCAGGTTGAGTTCCTGATGGATCATCGCAATGCCGTTTTCGAGCGCATCAAGCGGTGAATCAAGGCGTATCGCAGCGCCCTTCAGGCGAATTTCTCCGACGTCCGGCTGGTAGATACCTGCCAGAATCTTCATCAGCGTCGATTTACCGGCGCCATTCTCACCCATCAGCGCATGCACGGTGCCGCGCTTGAGGTGGAACGAAACGTCATCCAGCGCGACAACGCCGGGAAATTCCTTGCGTATGCCGTCCGCTGCGAGAAGATATTCTGCATTGGGCACGGCGCCGCTGGCGCGCACGGCGGCCATTGTCGATGGGCTGACGACCATCTTATCCTCCACGATAGACAAAAATGACCGGGGAAGAGGTTTCGCCAAAAGGCGCCCATCCTCCGGGGAGGCCTACAGCACCGTGCCGATCAAGACACACATAAGCGCTGTAACACTTTGAATTCACTGAAATACTATTCTAGCCTGGTTCAACTCGGCGTCTGAGACGCCGACTGCCGTCCAGAACCGGCATTTGCTTCCGATATTGCTTGAAACGGTCGCAAATGCCGGTAAAGGGTCGTCAGTTCTTGGCTACGTAGTCCTTGACGTTTTCCGGGGTAACGAGCTGGAAGGGAATGTAGACCTTCTTATCCACCTTGTCGCCCTTGACGAGCTTCAGTGCGGCATCGAGAGCACCCTTGCCCTGGCCAGCCGCATCCTGGAAGACCGTCACGTCGAGATCGCCTGCCTGCATGGCGGCAAGAGCGTCTTGCGTGGCATCCACACCGGCAACGACATATTCCTTCATGTCCTTGCCCGCGGCCTTCAGAGCCTGGATAGCGCCGATCGCCATTTCATCGTTATTGGCAATGACGGCATTGAACTCGATACCGCCGGACAGCCAGTTGGTGACGAGGTCGGAACCCTGCGTGCGCTGCCAATTGGCCGTCTGCTCTTCAACCACGGAAATGCCCTTGCATTCATCGGTTTTCAGAACATCGTGAACGGCCTGCGTGCGCATGCGCGCGCCCTGATTGGACAACTCGCCCATCATGATCACGGCCTTGCCCTTGCCACCGAGAAGGCGGCAGACTTCCTTGGTTTCAAGCGTGCCGGCCACAGTTTCTTCCGATGCCACGAAGGCCTGGCCGTCTGGCAGGGAATCCACGTTTACCGGCTGGCGGTTGACGTAAACCAGCGGAATCTTGGCTTCAGCAGCAAGTTTCGACATGGCCGCCGTCGCATCCGTATCAACCGGATTGACGATGATCGCATCGACCTTGGAGGCGATGAAATTCTGGATCTGGCTCTGCTGCTTGGCAACGTCGTTCTGCGCGTCCTCAACTTGCAGGGTGACGCCCTTCAGCTCCTTGGAATAATCCTGCATGCCGTTGCGCAGCACGGTCAGGAAGTTGTCGTCGAACAGGGCCATCGAAACACCGACGGTCTCGGCATGTGCCGCCGTGCCCAAAAGCACAGACATAGCCGCACTGATAATAAGCTTTTTCATTGTTTTCTCCTCCTCGGTGTCCAGCGCCACCTCTCCCAGCCGGAAACGGACCCGAGAGCCCGCCGCTAACTCCTCACATCCAGAAAACGGAATAATGAAACCGAATTTCTGTTGTTCGATATATTTATTCCATTTTTGGTTCGAACGTCAATGCTTTCTTCGTGGCCGTGAAGCGAGACGGCACACAAGGCGGTGATGACCAGGAGTTTTCAGAGAAAACGGGGATAGCCCCCTTCACCCTGGCGTGGGCGGAGGGGGCTCATGCGCCTGCTGAGCACTTTCGCGGAAGTCGCTGGGCTGCCTGCGATAAAACATCACGGACAAATGGAAGAGTGGGACGGGCGCGAAAGACGCGCCACGTCTTAATCGTGAAAACCGGGCATCACATCCGCCGGAATGGGGCAGACATAATCACTGCCCTCGGTTTTCTCCAGCCATTCTTTTTTGACACTTTCAAGCAGCTCGGGCGAGGTCATCAGCGAAAGACCCGTCGATGCGAGCGTCTTGGCGGCGTGTGCCATGGCTTTGTGGGCGGCCGGGCTTTTGCCCTGCGCCACCACCTGCCATGTATGCGGATTGGTCCCGATTGCCCATGCGGGCGTCCAGCATTGCGCTGTCGGCGTTACCCAGCTGACATCACCGACATCGGTCGATCCGGCACGAAAATGCGACTGCCCCTCGAAATCGCGCAGGCCGAGATGCAGCGGCGTCGACCCGTCGATCTTCCCGTTGGAAAAGACGTCGCCCTTGATCTGGTAGAGCCGGATGCTGCTTTTGATCGCCTCTTCCGTGAACGTGTCCTGAATGACCTTGGCGAAGGCCTGATCGGCCTCGTCGAAGGCTATGGGTCCAAGCGCCACCATGTTTTCATGCATCGCCGTTTCGAGCGTGATGTTGGGCAGGAGATTGGTGGAGGCGGTATCGAAGACGATCTCCACCTCTGTTTCGGTCATCATGGCCGCACCACGCGCGACCTTGTCCACACGGGCTGCCAGATCGAGCGCCTGGCGCATTTCAGGTGCGCGGATCAGATAGAGCACTTCGGCCTTTGCCTGCACCACATTTGCCGCTTTGCCGCCGGCATCGGTGATCGCATAATGCACCCGGCAATCCTGCGGCATGTGTTCGCGCAGGAAATTGACGCCGACATTCATCAGTTCAACGGCATCGAGCGCCGAGCGACCAAGATGGGCGGCGTTGGAGGCATGGGAAGCAACGCCCTTGAAACGATAAAAATATTCCAGCACCGCGAGATTGTTGGTGGAGCGCACGCCGTTGAAGGGCGCGGGATGCCATGTCAAAGCCGCATCGACATCGTCAAAAAGACCGGCACGCACCATGAAAGTCTTGCCGGAACCGCCCTCTTCGCCGGGGCAGCCATAATAACGCACCGTGCCGGGCAGGTTGTTGGCTTTCAGATGCCGGGCAAGTGCGATAGCGGCCATCAGCGAGCCGACGCCGAGCAGATTGTGGCCGCAGCCATGGCCGGAGGCGTCGGGTTGAAGCGGTTTTGCCTCGGCCACGCCGGCCATCTGGCTCATGCCAGCAAGCGCGTCAAATTCACCGAGGAAGGCAATAACCGGCTTGCCGTGGCCGAATTCACCGATGAAGGCCGTGTCCATGCCAGCTACACCGCGGCGGACCACAAAGCCGTTCTCCTCAAGCGCGTTTGCTAGAACCCCGGCAGATTGCCTCTCCTCGAATTTGAGTTCGGCAAAATCCCAGATGCTGTCGCTCAAAGTGGTGAAATGTGGCTTCATTGACTCGATTTCGGCGGCAATCGACATCACGGCTTCACGGTTCATGGCTTGTCCTCGCATTCCTGCCCTTTAAGGGCGCACGCAAACGCTTCGGCGGGGGGCCGCCAAATCATTACGGTCATGATGGAAAATGCCCGCGCCGGGCTTTGCTTCCGGCGCGGGCAATATTGGATCAGTTGTCGACCGAGACTTCCCAGAGGCGGGCGTTCGACTGCCAGACCGGCTGACCCTTGAGCTTCTTGGTCGCGCCCCAGACATCGACCATGTCGTAAAGGAAGATGCCGGGCATTTCCTTCAGCATCAGTTCGTGGAACTCGTCGAAAATTTTCTGGCGCTTCGCCTGGTCGGCCTCGACATAGGCAGCCTTCATCAGCTCGATCGCCTTCGGATCATCCCACATCAGGGAGGCGTTCTTGTCCTTGTTACCGACGTAGAATGCATACATCAGGGCCGGATCGAGACGCGGCGCGACAGACTGGGAGATCACCTGATAATTGCCGGAACGGCGACGATCCACCTGCGTGGCATAGTCCAGCACCTCGATCTGTACGTTCAGACCCGCCTGCTGCATCATGGCCTGCGCCATGACGGCTGCCGGAAAACTCGGCACATTGCCGCGCTTGTTGGCGATGATAGAGATCGGCTCGCCCTTGTAACCGGCTGCCTCCAGTTCCTTCTTGGCTGCCTCGATGTCATAGGCCGGACGCTTCTTCTGGGTCTCATCGAAATAGACCGAGTCCTGCGAAACCATCGAGCCGTTTGCTTCGCCCGTACCGTTCGATGCGGCGGCGACCAGTTCATCGAGATCAAGCGCCATCGCCATGGCGCGGCGCACGCCTGGATTGCTCAGCACCTTGTCGCGGGTCTGAATATAGAAAAGGTTCTTGCCGTTGTTGCGGGCAACAATGAGCTGCATCTTCTCATTCGTCTTGAACTCCGGAATGAGATCGGGAGAAATCTCGGCGGTGTCGAGCACGCCGGATTCGAGGCCCGCCTTCACGGTCGAGGCGTCCGGAATAACCATGAACTTGATGCCGTCGGCCAGCGGCCGCTTGGAGCCGACCATGCCATCCGGCTTGCCGTCGTTCACAGGCGAAACATAATCCGCGAATTTGGCGAGGCGGATATATTCACCCTTCTTCCATTCGTTCCACTGGAACGGACCGGTGCCGATGGGCTTGACGAAGCTGCCGTCAGCGGCAACAGATTCCGGCGAGATCATGCCGGTATAACCGCATTCGGGCCGCGACATCAGGCCGAGGAAAACGGCTGACGGCTTTTCAAGCTTAATCTGAACCGTGGAGGCGTCCGTGGCCTTGACGCCGGTGACATGCGCGGCACCGCCTTCCACGAAATCATTCAGGCAAGCCCATTTGGTTTCGGGCTTCAGATAGCGCGTCCAGTTCCAGACGACATCTTCTGCGGTGAGCGGCTTGCCGTTATGGAATTTTACATCCGCGCGCAGCTTGAACGTATAGGTGAGGCCATCTGGCGAAACCTCGAAGCTCTCGGCAAGCAGCGGCTTTACTTCGCCGCCATTGTTGTAACCGACGAGGCCTTCGACGATGTGCAGGATCACCCCGTCCGTATTGCCGTCACGATTGACGCCGGGATTGCTGCTGCGCAGATCGGAGCTCTGCGCGATGGTAATGTCGCGAGCCGCCGCGATATTGGCTGTTACGAGCAGGGCCACGCCTGCGAGAAGAAGTTTGTTCACTGTTCTACCCTCTTTGTTGTCGTTGATTATCATTGTTGAAAGCCGTCCCAGCAGGCCTGCGCCAGCCGGCCGATCGTTTCTAGCGCGATGGTGTATCCCGGCGTGCCGTCAGGCATCACCTGCGGCACTTCATCGGTATAGGCGGTGATGATGAAAGACGGCGCGCCGTTTCTGTAGACGATGCCGGCGTCCATACGCCCGCGCTTGCCGCGTCCGCTCTTGCTCGCCACCACAGCCTCGAACGGCAGGCGGGAGCGGATTCCGTAGCGCAATATCTGGTTTTTCAGCGTCT
Organism: Agrobacterium tumefaciens; assembly: GCF_013318015.2. NCBI lineage: Bacteria > Pseudomonadati > Pseudomonadota > Alphaproteobacteria > Hyphomicrobiales > Rhizobiaceae > Agrobacterium > Agrobacterium tumefaciens. Next base: position 626,959 of record NZ_CP115842.1, read on the forward strand.
GCATTGCCCAGCCGCACAATTGCGGGCTGCAGCCGAGCTTTGCCTGCGCCTCTGGCGAGGACTGGGCATGGAGAATGGTCTGAAGCAGCAGCACCTGGTCCGCCGCCGAGGTGGTCGTGACGGTCTTCAGCGGATGATCGGCCGCCAGCGCCAACGGCGGAATGAGGAAACGGTGGTGGGTATTGGCCATGCCGAGCGTCTTGCAATAGCTGTCCACCTCCTCAAGCGTCAGCCGCTCCAGCACCATCTTGGTGCAGACATTGTCGCTCAGCACCATCATGCCGGCGAGCGCATCGCGCAGGGAAATGACGATGCCCGGTGTCAGATAGCGGAACATGCCGCTGGCCACCTCTTCCGCCAGCCTCTTCTCATAGGTGACGGGCTGGTCGAGATCGAGCCGCCCTTCGCTGGCCGCCTTGAGCACTGCCATCATGATCGACGTCTTGCGGGTGCTGCCCGATGGGGTCTCCTCGTTTTCTCCCCGTCCGATCTCTTCGCCGGACAGGAGATTGCGCACCATGAAGCGCGTCACAAAAGGCTGTGCATCACAGATAGCATTCAGTTGGGCAGCCACAGTCATTGTCATGTTCCTGTTAAACTTCTTCTTCCAGACGCCATTTGAGTGTCACACCGCCCTTTTCATTCTGGTCGAGGGCGGGAATGGCCGAGAGGAGCCGGCGTGTGTAGGCCTCTCTCGGGCTGTCGAAAATCGTGTCGCGGTCGCCCTCTTCGATGATACGGCCGTCCTGCATGACGACGACACGGTCGGCCACCTGTTCGACCACGCCGAGATCGTGGCTGATGAACAGGCAGGAAAATCCGTAACGTTTCTGCAGATCGGAAAAGAGATCGAGCACCTGCGCCCGCACCGTCACGTCAAGGGCGGAAACCGGTTCGTCGGCGATCAGGAACCGCGGACGGCGGGCAATGGCACGGGCAATCGCCACGCGCTGGCGTTGGCCGCCGGAAAGCTCGTGCGGATAACGGCTGGCATAGTCTGCGCCAAGCCCCACCTCTTCCAGCGTTTCCAGCGCCCGCTTGCGCTTGGCGGCATGATCCAGGCCGGGGACGAGACGCAACGCCTCCTCCACCAGCGCCTGAATGGTCATTCGCGGATCGAGCGAGGAATAGGGATCCTGAAACACCATCTGGCAATTCAGGCGATAGTCGTTCCAGTCCTCGTTGCGTTCCCGCCCCTGAAACTGGATCTGCCCTTCGCTTTCCTTCACGAGACCGGCAATGGTGCGGCCAAGCGTGGTCTTGCCGGAGCCGGAGCCACCGACCAGTGCCACGACTTCACCCTCGTGAATATCGATGCTGACCCCATGCAGCGCCCGCTTCGGCTTGGCTTTCTTCAGCAGTGACTTGCGTCCGGCATAATCGACAACAATGTTTCGGGCTGAAATCATCGGCGCCTTGCTGGTGTCGACGACACGCGGCTCGCCCCGGAAGGGCAAAGAGGAAAGCAGCTTTTTCGTATAGGGATGCTGCGGCGCATCGAGCAGGTCTTCGGTGCGACCCTGTTCGACAATCGCGCCCTTCTCCATAACCACGATACGGCTCGTATAGCGGGCCACCATCGGCAGGTCATGGCTGATGAGAAGGACGGCTGTTCCCTCCGCCCGTGTCAGTTCGACCATCAGCTCCATGACGTCGCGCTGGATGACGGCATCGAGCGCCGTCGTCGGCTCGTCGGCGATCAGCAGCGCCGGTTTCAGGAGCATGACCGAGGCCAGCATGATGCGCTGGCGCATGCCACCGGAAAACTCATGCGGATAGGCAGCAAGCGCCCCTTCGGGATCGCGGATACCGACCCGTCTCAGCATCTCGAGAATTTTCTCGCGGCGCTCTTCCGGCGATAACTTGGTGTGAAGGATCAGGCCTTCTTCCAACTGCCGGCCAATCGTCATCGACGGATTGAGAGAGGTCATCGGCTCCTGGAAAACGACGCCGATTTCCGCGCCGCGCAGGCGGCGAAGTTCCCTTGCCGGCAGGGACATCACGTCCCTTCCCTTGTAGATGACCGATCCACCGGTGACGGCGATTGCCGGGGGCAGAAGCGAGATGAGTGCGCGGGTGGCCAGCGTCTTTCCCGATCCGCTTTCGCCGACGATGCCGAAGATTTCGCCAGGCGCAATATCGAAGGAAACATCCTTGACTACCCGGTGGCCGCTTCCCGCGACCTCCAGCGAAAGGCCGCGCACGGTAAGAAGAGTATTGTCCGTCATTTGAGACCTCTCATGCGCGGGTCAAGCCTGTCGCGAAGGGCATCGCCCAGAAGATTGATGCCGAGCAGTGTCAGCGCGATGCAGAGACCGGGGAAAAGCCCGAGCCAGACGGCCTGCTGGATGAAGGGCCGGCCAGCGGCCAGCATGTTGCCCCAGGTGGGGGCCGGCGGTGGCACGCCAAGGCCCAGGAAGGACAGTGCGCTTTCCGAGAGGATTGCCCAGCCGAACATGGATGTGGCAAGCACCGTGATCGGCGCGATGCAATTGGGCAGGATGTGGCGGAACATGGTGTAGATCTCGCCATTGCCCATCACCAGCGATGCCTCGATGAACTCGCGCTCACGCAGCGACAATACCGCGCCACGCACCACGCGGGCCATGGATGGCGTGTAGGCGATGCCGAGCGCAAAGATGATGCCGTACTGGTTGGCACCAAAGACCGCGAGAAGGCCAAGCGCCAGGAGAATGCCGGGAAAAGCGAGAAGCGCATTGTTGATGGCCATGATGACGCCATCAATCCAGCCGCGCGCATAACCGCTGACAAGACCGATCAGAGTGCCGCAGATCGTCGCGAAGCTGACCGTCAGGAAGCCGATCCAGACGCTGGCACGCGCGCCGACCATCAGGCGGCTGAGAACATCGCGCCCGAATTCGTCGGTGCCGAGAAGATGGCTGGGACCGGGCGCGGCCAGCCGCGAGGCGAAACCGAGCTTCATCGGATCATAGGGCGTCCATAACAGGCCGGTAATGGCGGTGATGAGCAGGAGGCCGATGAGAACGCCGCCGATAAGCCCGTTGAGTGTGAACTTTTTCATTCGGCAACCACACGCGGATCGAAGAGGGGATAAAGAAGGTCGACGAAGAGATTGACCAGCACGTAGGACAGGGAAACGAACAGCAGGCAGCCCTGTATGACGGGGTAGTCACGCGCAAAGATACTGTCGACCATCAGCCGCCCGAGCCCCGGAATGGTAAAGACCGTCTCGATGACGGCGATGCCGCCGAGAAGATTGCCGAGGATGAGGCCGATCATCGTCCATGTCGGACCAAAGGCATTCTTGAAGGCGTGCCGCCAGAGGACGGCGCTCTCCGAAAGTCCCTTGGCGCGGGCATGGGTAATGTAATCCAGCCGCAGCACTTCAAGCGTGGAGGCGCGAGCCATGCGGATCAGAACACCCATTTCGTGGATCACCAGCGTCATGACAGGCAGGACGAGATAGAGCATGCCGCCAACGAGATTGTCGCTGATCGACACGTATCCCAGCACCGGCAGCCAGCCGAGCTTTAGACCGAAGAACAGCAGAAGCAGAAGCCCGAGCCAAAATGTCGGTATGGACAAAAGCAGGGTTGCCGTTCCAACCAATGCAAGATCGGTCAGGCTGTTCTGTTTCCAGGCGGCGATCACACCTGCCGGAACCGCAATCAGGCTGGCGAGAAGAACGGCGACGACGACGATCTCAGCACTGACGAGGAACCGCGACACGACCAGCGGCAATACTGCCTCGTCGTTGACGATGGACCGGCCGAAATCGCCCTGCACCACATTGCCCGCCCAGATGACGAACTGTTGCGGCATGGACTTGTCGAGACCAAGCTCTGTTCTCATCGCCTCGATCTGTTCCGGTTGCGCCATGTCGCCCAGCATCAGGGCGGCCGGATCACCCGGAATGAAGCGGATGAGCGCAAAGACCGTGATCGACACAAAGGCGATCGTCGGCAGCGCCATCAAAAGACGGCTCAGTATGAATCTTATCATCGGTTCCCCACGATTGATGGCCGGGAACGTGCTCCCGCCTCTATCGGTTTCGTTGCGGATGACTATGACGGATTGATAAATAACGCGCAATATTATGCATAAACGTCATATGCCTATGCAGAATGGTGGCACGTTTCATCCTGATAGGGACAATGAGATTTCTCGCGAAAAACCCTGTTTTCAGTCGATTTTTTGCGAAAGCTGGATTTGCTGCTTCAACGCGTCGCTGAGTGCCTGCGCCGCGATGGACAGCGGTGCGCCCGAGGCCCGGGCAAGACCGAACTCCTGCGTTGATTGCGGAATGAAGGGCAGCGCCACGACGGGAAGGTGCCTGTAGAGGTTAGCATAAAAACTGCTGATGATCGTAACGCCCAGACCATGCGCGACATAGGCACATGCGGAACTGTTGGTGTGGGTCTCGATCTTCACCATCGGCTTGACGCCCGCTTTCTTGAAGACCTGCTCGAGCGCCATTCGGTTCGGCCGCTGCCGGCCGATCAGAATGAGCGGAATGTTGCGCAGGTCCTTCACCGTTATCTCGGTAAGCTCGGCTAAAGGGTGATCCTGACGGACCACGCAGACGCTTTTGCCGGTGGCGACACGCTCGACATCAATGCCCGGTCCAATCTCACCTTCCATGCGCAGGAAACCGAGGTCGATCACCCGCTCGCCAACCAGCCTGTTGATGGCGGTGGTCGTTTCAAAGAAAGTCTCGATGCGCACGCCGGGGAAATCCCTGACATAGTCGATCAGCATGGCGGGCGCGAAGTTCTCCCACATGCTGCTCGGCAGGCCGATGCGGACGATTTCCGGACCGGCGGCACCATTGCGCAGATCTTCGGCGTGGCCAGACATGCGGTCGACAGCAAGCAGCACATTTTCCGCGTCACGCGCGAGAAGCGCTGCCTCCGGCGTCGGGATCAGCCGCCCCTTGTCACGGGCAAACAGCGTCAGCGACAGGTCCGCCTCGAGCTGAGCCAGAAGCCGGCTGATACCGGACTGGCTTAGCCCCATGGCCTTGGCGGTGGCGATGGTCGAGCCGGTGGAAAGAAGCGTGCGAAGGACTTCGAGCTGCTTGATATTCATGAGGCCAGCACCATGGGATGAAATGACGAGCCAGTTTCGGTTCAGACCTTTTGCCGCCGATAGGCCTTCATGTCACCGGTTTTTTTTAGCATTGTCATTCGGCCCGGTCGGTCGCCGGTTACAATTCCACGTCGTAGACCCTGTCGTGGGTGGCAACACGGGCCTCTCCTGATGGGGTCACCCACCCGCGGAACATGCCGGGCGTATTATAGGGTGCGGCAATGCCACCTTCGGCATCGATGGCGACAAGACCCGCACCGATATCGTAGGGCGCCAGATCCTTGTGGACGAGGTTGCCGGCGGCGGTTTCCAGATCCTGCCCGAGATAGGCGACACGGGACGCGATCTCATGGCCGACGACGTAACGGATGAAAAATTCACCCTTGCCGGTGCCGGAAACGGCGCAGGCGCCGTCGCGTGCATAGGTGCCCGCCCCGATCACAGGGCTGTCACCCACCCGGCCGTCAGGCTTGTTGGTGTAGCCGCCGGTGGATGTCGCGGCTGCGAGATGCCCAGCCGCATCAAGTGCCACGGCACCGACGGTTCCGTGTTTTTCGTTTTCCGTCGCTTCCGTACCTGCGGTGGCATGGGCCTTCATGGCCGCCAGCGCCTCGACACGCTTTTGAGTGGTGAAATAGGATTGAGGCTCCGTGGCAAGCCCCTTCTCCTGCGCAAACCGGTCAGCCGCTTCACCGGTGAGATAGACTGCGCGTTCATCCTCCATCAGCGCCCGGGCCGCCTTCACCGGGTTGCGGATGGCGCGGGAGGCGCTGATTGCGCCTGCCGCAAGGGTCTTGCCATCCATGATCGACGCGTCGAGTTCATGAATGCCATTCTCGTTGAGTGCCGCCCCATGGCCTGCGTTGAAATGCGGGCTGTCCTCCATAACGACGACTGCCGCCTCAACCGCTTCCAGCGCAGTTCCGCCAGCCTTGAGCACACCATAACCGGCGCGCAGTGCCGCCGCCAGATCGTGGCGCGCCGCTTCCCATTCCTCCGGAGTCATGCTGTCTTCCGGCATAACCCCGCACCCACCGTGAATGGCCAGTGCGATCTTCGTCATATCCTCACTCCACTGTTGCCCCGCCGCAGGCAGGGCCTCTTACCATCAATGAAAGGCGATATCGCCGATAACACGCACGCGGACCCTGCGAGCGCCGCCAGGCAGATAGGCGATGGGAATATCCTCCACCTCAAGCGTCTTGAGGCTCGCGCGCTCCGCTCCCGAAGCGACCGCTGCGTTCTGCGCTTCGGTCTCGGCTTTCGCAAGGGCTTCGTCGCGGCTCAACCCGGAAAAGACCTGATCCACCTCACCGGACACCTGCGCCATCGCTGCGCCGAGCGCATTGGCAACGCCTGCATTTTCCACACGCAGCACCTCGGATGCGCCCGGCACCTGCTCCGGTATCAGGAATGCGCCGCCGCCGACCGCAACCAGCGGCACGTCTTCGGCTGATGTCTTCATCTGGTCGAAACTGTCGGCCACCATGTCGCGGATACGGCCGAGCGTCGCCTGCACGAATGCCGGATCGAGGCCCTTCACACGATCCCTGTCGCCCATCTCAATCAGGCCTGCCGCAACGGCGATATCCGATGCCGTCAGTGTCTCGCCGCCGAAAACGCGGGCTTCGGTCAGGATGCGATACCCAACCGAGCGCGGGCCGATCTTGCCTGTCTGCGGGTCGACAATGGTGCCGCCGCCCAGTGCTACAGGTAGAAGATCGGGCATGCGGAACAGGGTGCGGACCCCGCCAATATGGACGATATTATTTGCCTCACGCGGAAAACCACCGACAAGGCAACCAATATCGGAGGTGGTGCCGCCGACATCCACCACCATGGCATCGGAAAGCCCGGTGAGAAAAGCCGCACCACGCATGGAATTGGTCGGGCCGGAAGCGAAGCTGTGCACGGGGTTTGCGGCAGCTACGTCCGCAAGCGCCACGGTGCCGTCATTCTGTGTAAGATAAAACGGCGCCTTTACACCTGCTTCGCGCAGCGCATCCGAAAATGCCTGTACCGTGGTCCTGCCAAGGGTCTGCAAAGCGGCATTCAGAAGTGCAACGTTTTCGCGCTCCAGAAGCCCGATACGGCCCAGCGTATGGGAAAGCGTGATGCGTGCGTCGGGGATCACCGAACGGACAATCTCTGCCGCCCTCACCTCGCACTCCGTGGTCAGCGGCGAGAAGGTTGCCGAAATGGCGATCGAGGTAATGCCTGCATCGCGGATTTTCATCGCCGCTTCACGGATTTCATCCGGGATCATCGGCACCAGCGGACTGCCATCGTATTCATGGCCACCATGAACCATGAAGATCAGCGGATCGACGGCCTCGTAGAGATCCTTCGGCCAGTCGCACATGGGCGGCAGTGAAGAACCGGTCGGCAGCGCTATGCGGATGGCCGCAACTCGCTCCAGCCGGGCGCGCTCCACGACAGCATTGGTGAAATGGGTGGTGCCGATCATGACCGCACCGATCGGGCGATCTGCCGCGCCGACATGGCCAGACACGTGAGCGAGGGCCGCCTTCACGCCGGACAGGACATCCTGCGTGGTCGGAACCTTGATCGAGGCAACGATGGCGTCTCCATCGATCAGAACGGCATCCGTATTGGTGCCGCCAACGTCAATACCGATGCGTTTCATGGGAATACCGATCTGAAATCAATGTCATAACCGAAGGCACGCGGGCCAACGGCAGCAATGCCGGCAGGCGTCGTCAAGAGTTCCGGCGCCGGCAGGGCGATAACCGTGACACGCTGGCCATAGCGCACCGATTCCGTGCCGATGGCGCTGCCCGAAACAGTGTCGAGAAGGCAGATCAAATCCGGCGTCATGGCGACCGGCTGGCCGTCGCGGAAGGCGACCGCCCACTCGTTCTGGAAGGCAAGTTTCATGCGTGAGCCGCGATCGGCGTCGATGCCTTCAATGGTCGTACTGCCGCGCAGAAAGCCACCGGTGGTCTCGCGGGCGACATCCACCACCTTGCCGCGGAACAGCTGTTTGCCACCCTCATGGTTGAGAACCGCCTGAACCGGGTCATCATGGCGTGCACGCGCCTCCATCACCGCGCGCCCGAGTTCGGTCGCCTTTGTGACGGTGTAATGAATGCCCCATTCCTTCACTTCCTTGCCGGTGCGCGGCGCCTTGCAGGTGGCGGCGGTGGAACCAACTTCGGTGCAGACCTTGCGCGAGATGCGCTCCATCCATTTCCACGATGCAGCGCGCGTCACGATCACCTCATTGTCGCGTACATCGACGAGCGACAGCGGAAACATCGGCAGGTTGCCGATGGCGAATGAGGTCATCTGCGCTTCGGGATAAGCACGTCCCATGGCATCGGCATTGACGACGGGCCGGTCGAGCATGGCGGCGGCGAGGAAGGACGATAACGCATTCGAACCGCCGATTTCCACGCTCATGATCGCCCGGAAAGGCTTGCCGAGATAATCCTCCATGACCTCGACCGCGCGGGCAAGATGAACGGGGTCTCCCAGCCGTTCCTGACCAACAAGCGGTGCACCCATCTTGGAGACGACCGCAACCATGTCGTCATCAGCAAGCGCCATGGGGTCCATGACCTTCACCCGTCTGCCTTCGGCATAAAGACGGCGCAGATTGAGCGTCGAGATATAGGGATTGCCTCCACCGCCCGTTCCCAGAATCCAGGCGCCGGTGGCAAGAGGTTCGATGTCATCTTCGGAAAATTCCTGGATCATGCGTCATCCTCGGGCATGCCGCAGCCTTTCCGGCGCAAGCGATGCTCCTTCCCTTTATCGTTCCAAGTCTCATCGGCCCCGCCCTGCGGCGGGACCGCTTTTCATGGGACGGAGATCACTCCGCCTTGCAGTCCCAATGGAAGTTGGAGAAGTTCAGGTCCCAGCTCTGCATGGGAATGAACTCGTAACCCTGAAGGCACTTGTTCGCCGCATAACGGCGGTTCGGCGCAACCGCCCACACATCCGGTTGAAGACCGGCGATCTTGGTCTGCAGTTCCTTGTAGGTTGCGTTCTGTTCGCTGGTATCGGTCGTGGCACGGACCTTGTCGATCAGCCCGTCGATTTCCGCGTTCTGCAGCCATTCCATCGACATCCATGTGCCTGATGCCTTGGAGTGATACTGGTTGTAGAACATCGCATCCGGAGATGGATAGGTCGGCGAGATATTCACCTGCGTCGACGCAGGCGTCGTTTCAGGCTTGGAGGAAAGCTCGACGATACGGTTCCAAGGCTCTGGCTTGATATCGAGCGTAATACCGATTTGCTCGAGGCTGGATTGCAAAAGCAGCGCCACTTCCGCCTCGAAGGCCAGCGAAGCGACATAGCTGTTGACCAGCGTGATTTTCTGGCCGGCATATTTCGACTTCGCCAGTTCTTCCTTCGCCTTTTCCAGATCGTAGACGCCGGGCTGAATATCGCCGTTATGCGCGTCCTTGAAAGCGTCGGATAGCGGCCCCTGCATGTCGAAACCGGGATAAATCACTTCCTGGATCGTCTTGTAATCCGTCGCATAGGCAATGGCGCGACGAACGTGAACGTCGTCGGTCGGGTAAACCTTGGTGTTGAGCTTGATGACGAAACCGCCGGCGGTGCGGGTCTGGATGAGCTTGTAACCCTTCATCCGGCCGATGGATTCATAGGTGTCGTTGCCAAGGCCGTGCGAGGAAAGGCCAAGTTCGCCCTTTTCAGCCAGCGCCTTGACGGTAGCGTCGTCGCTCGTCTGGACGAAGCGTACTTCGTCGATCGGCTTGCCCTTGGTCCAGCCAAGGAAATAGTCCGCATTGCGGGCAATGACCATATCGGCAGAACGGTTGTAGCTGACGAGCTTGTATGGGCCGGAACCGGCGGAATGTTCGCCCACATAGGCCTCGCCCCACTTGTCTTCGGGCTTGGCATTGGCTTCGATCAACGTCTTGTTCAACGCCATCATCAGCGGCGTGGAGGCCATGAAGGGCGAAAACTGACGCTCGATCTTCATGACGAGCGTCGCATCATCAGGCGCGCTGACGTTTTCGGGCTTCAGCACGCCGACGATGAGGTTCGACGGCCCCTTGTTGATGCCGAGCAGGCGCTGCACCGACCAGACGAGATCGGCAGCCTTCACCGCCGTGCCATCCTGGAACTTCGCATCGTCGCGCAGATGGAAGGTATAGGTCAGGCCGTCTTCAGAAATATCCCAGGACTTTGCCAGATGCGGCACGATTTCGCCCTTGGCATTCACCGTGGTCAGGCCGTCATACATGTTCACGATGGCCATGTAGCCGGTATAGTCAGTCACTTTCGCCGGGTCGAGCGAGCTGAATATCTGCATCGTGTTGACCGCGACCGAAACCTTGTCCTCCGCAAAAGCAGCGGAAGAAACAAGCGGCAACGCGATTGCCGTGCCGAGCGCAAGCACGGCAAGGCGGGAAGGAATTCCTGGCATTTTCATTGTCGTTCTCCTCTTTATTGCGGGTCATTTGCCCCGCTTATGGTTAGGCAGCCTTGCCGACCGGGACGGGCAGCGGTGAGAAAGGAATGTCCGGGTAACCGAAAGCCGCCGGTCCAACGACTTCGAGCGCGCGGGCGCTGCGCAGCAGATCGTGGCAGGGGATCGCGACCACGGCCACGCGCTGGCCGTAACGCAGGACTTCGGTGGTGATCGGGTAACCGGTATCGACATCGAGCAAGACGATCAGATCAGGAACGGTCACTTCCACCTTGCCGTCACGGCGGAACAGCAGGAATTCGTTCTGGATCGCCACGCTCGCCATCTGGCCCGAGCAATCGTCGAAGCCGGAAAGCTCGACATCGCCCACGGCAAAACCGCCGCGCAGATGGCGTTTCAGATCGGTGATCTTGCCGTTGAAGATGCGCCGTCCGCCTTCAAGCGCGCAGACAGCCGCAATCGGGTCTTCCTGCTGCTTGCGGGCACGGATCACCGCCTCGCCGAGCGCGATCGCCTTGGTGTAGGTTTTCGGAATACCATACTGGTGCACGTAGTGCGCCTGCATCGGCGCGGTCGCCAGCATTGCGCCGCCGCCCTGAGAAACGACGCAGGCGCGGGCCATGCGCTCGTGCCAGACTTCGGAAACGGCGTGGCTGAAGATCACGGCATTGCCGTGCAGGTCGCACATCACCGATGGCGTCGAACTGTGGCCGTAGATGGAGAAGGTCGTCATCTGCATCTCTGGGAAAGCCCGGCCCATGCCGTCGCAATCGAGGATCGGCAGCCCACCAAGCGCCGCCGTCACCAGCGGGTTCATGGAGTTCGAGCCGCCGATTTCCTCGCAGACGATGGCATCTACCGGCGTGCGGATCAGCTCTTCCATGGCGCGCAGGCAACGCAGACCCTCACGGCCCTCGCGAATGCGCTCCACGCCGACAACGGGGGCGCCAATGCCGCCGATGGACATGCAAAGCGCGTCCGGCTCGATGGCGTCTGTCGCAAGGATCTTCATCTCGTAGCCGGCCTTCATGGCCTCGAGTGCAAGCAGCTTGCCCAGATAGGGATTGCCGCCGCCGCCGGTGCCGAGAATGCCCGCACCGATTTCCAGCGCGTCGAGATCTTCCCTCGTCAGCGTACGCAATGCCGCTTCGTCATATTTCAGCTTGCGCGTCTCAGCCATGATTGGCTCCCATTTCTCCAACGACTTTCACATGAATGCGGGTGGCATTGCCGGGCAGATAGGCAAGCGGCATATCCTCGCGCTCGATGACTTCCAGCGTTTCGGCCAGTGCGCCAGCCGCAATCGCCTTTTCGCGTGCCTCGGCCTCCGCCTCCGCAAGCGCGCTTTCACGCGTGCGCCCCTCGATCAACGAGAAGACGCGGTCCGTCTCGCCGCTGATCTGCGCGATCGCTGCACCCACGGCATTCGCCACCGCGAAATTCTCGGGGCGGATGACGTCCAGATCACCGATACGGTCAGGCATGAGAATGGAGCCGCCGCCAACGGCGATCACCGGCACCGGTGATGACGAGATGCGGCTGCGCTCCACACAGGACTCGAGCATGTCGTTGATCTTTTTGACTGCGGCATCCACCAGCCGCTTGTCCAGAGTGGAAACCAGAGCCTTCTCGCCCACGTCCGCCTTGCCGGAGGCGACAGCGATATCGGTTGCAGTCAGGGTCGTGCCGCCGAAGCAGAGCGCCTCACGGCGGACGCGGTAACCGACTGATTTCGGGCCAACGGTGAGGCCATGTTCGCCATTGACCACCAGCGAGCCGCCACCGAGACCGATCGAGAACACATCCGGCATGCGGAAATTGGTGCGCACGCCACCAATATCCACCGTCGTGGACGCCTGGCGCGGAAAGCCGTGCGACAGCGAGCCGACATCGGAGGTGGTGCCGCCGACATCCACGACCACGGCATCCTTGAGGCCGGTGAGGAAAGCAGCGCCGCGCATGGAATTCGTCGGGCCGGAGGCGAAGGTGAGCACAGGGAAGCCGCGCACCACATCCGCCGCCATCAGCGTGCCGTCGTTCTGGGTGATGTAGAACGGGCAGGTTATGCCCGCTGCCTTCAGCGCCTCGCCGAAAGCGGCAACGGTGCGGTCCGCAAGCGAAAGAAGGCTGGCATTCATGATCGCAGCACTTTCGCGGGCGAGCAGACCATGCCGTCCGATATCCTTGGACATAACCACCGGCAGGCCGGGGCAGCGCTCCTGCAGGATATCCTTCGCCCGCACTTCCATCGCATCATTGATGCCGCTGAAGACGCAGGTGACGGCCGCGGCCTTCAGGCCCTTTGCGCGGATATCGGCGGCAATGCGGACGATTTCGTCCTCATCGAGGGCTGAGATTTCGCGTCCGTCGAATTCATATCCGCCGCGGACCTGATAACCGTGGTTACCAACGATTTCCCGGAGGTCATCCGGCCAGTCGACCATCGGCGGCAGGCCGGCGCCGGACGGCAGGCCGATCCGGATGGCGGCGACCTCGTCCATATGCCGCCGCTCGATCACCGCATTGGTAAAATGCGTGGTGCCGATCATCACGGCACCGATGTGTGCCCTGTCGATGCCCGACGCCTCGATCACCTTTTCAAGGGCTTCGATGACACCGGACGTCACATCTTCGGTGGTGGAGGCTTTCACCCCCGCCAGAACAGTCTTTTCCTGTAACACAACGGCATCGGTATTTGTGCCGCCGACGTCAATTCCAACGCGATACACGTCAGGCTCCTCTTTTATCAATCGGTCGTTTTTACGAGGAAGCGCATACGCTCTTCCTCTGTCACGGTGGGTTTCAGGCGCTCTTCCTCGTCGGTAACGACGGGGATCGCCGCGATCAGCGCGCGGGTGTAGGGATGCTTCGGCTCGGCGAAAACCGAAGACGTCACCCCTTCCTCGACGATCTCGCCACGCAGCATGATGGCGATGCGCGAACAGAAATTGCGCATCAGCGAGAGGTCGTGCGAGATCATCAGATAGGTCAGGCCAAGCTCTTCCCGCAGCTGCAGCAGAAGGTCGATAACGGTCTTCTGCACGGAGACATCAAGCGCCGCCGTCGGCTCGTCGAGGATGAGGATCTTCGGTTCAGCCGCGAGTGCACGGGCAATGGCGACACGCTGCTTCTGTCCGCCGGAAAGTTCATGCGGATATTTACCGAGATAGGATTGCGGCAATCGCACCAGCCCCATCAGTTCCTGCATCCGGCGTTCGCGCGCCTCACCGTCCATACCGATGGATTTCAACGGTAGGGTAAGCGTCTGCCTGACCGTGCGCTTCGGATTAAGGGAAGTGCCCGGATTTTGATAGACGATCTGCGTCAGCCGCTTGCCACGCCCGGGAGATGGGGCGTCGATGACAAGATTGCCGGAGGTCGGGCGCGAAAGTCCCATGATCATCCGGGCGACCGAGGTTTTTCCAGAACCGGACTCGCCCGCAAGACCGAAAATTTCGCCGTCCTTCAGCGTCAGGTTCACGTCGCGCACGGCGTGGTAACCGTTGCGTCTGCCGTAAATCTTGTTCAGGCCCTCGATGGTAACGATCGGCGAGCGTGTGCTCTGCGCCAGATCGGCGACACGCGGACCGTAGAGCGGCGGCACCGCATCCAGTAGCGAACGCGTGTAGTCCGCAGCGGGAGCGTGCAGGATTTGCGTGCAGGGACCGGTCTCGACGATGTCGCCATGGTGCATAACCACGACCCGATCCGCCACCTTACGTACGACACCGAGATTATGGGTGATCATCAGCAGCGCCATATTTTCTTCGGCAACCAGCTGGTTGATGAGATTGAGAATTTCGTCCTGCGTGGTGACGTCGAGCGCCGTGCCGGGCTCATCCGCGATGAGGAGCTTCGGCTGATGCAGCAGCGCCAGCCCGATCAACACGCGCTGGCGCATGCCGCCCGAAAGCTCGGACGGATAGGCATTCATGACCCGCTCGGTATCGCCAAGCTGCACGCGGCGCAGAACCGCTGCGATACGGGTGCGGCGCTCTGTCTTGGACGAGTTGATGCCGTTGCGCTTGTCGGCAAAGCGCATGACATCATCGAGATGCGTGCCGATCTTGAAGACCGGATTGAAGGAAGACAGCGGGTCCTGCATGATCAGCGAAAACGCCGTTCCCTTCAGCGCCTCGCGTTCCCTTCGCGGCATGGCGAGCACATCCCGCCCGTCGATGACAATGGCGCCAGAGGCAATAGTGGCATTCTTCGGCAAAGTGCCGATGATAGCCTTGGCGGTGACCGATTTACCCGATCCGGTTTCGCCGATCAGCGCCACCCGCTCGCCGGCTGAGACTGTGAAGGCGACATCGCGCAGCACTTGGCGCGTGCGACCGTAGTTGGTGAAGGTGACGTTGAGGTTTTCGACTTTGAGAAGCGGTTCAGTCATGGCTTTAGCTTTCCACGTCGAACATGTCACGCAGGCCATCGCCCAGCAGATTGAAACCCAGCGTCACGTAAAGCACGGCCGCGCCGGGGCAGAGGACTTCCCACCAGAAATCCGGCATGAACTGGCGCCCATCGGCAACCATTGAGCCGAGATCGGGAGTTGGCGGTTTGACGCCGAAACCGAGGAAACTCAGCGTCGCGCCAAAGAGGATGACGAATGCCGCATCCAGCGTCGTCTTGACTGATATGACCGAGACGCAATTGGGCAGAATTTCGCGAAAGAGAATGTGCAGCGGACCCGCACCTGCAAGACGTGCCGCTTCGATATAGTCCTCGGATGCGATGGATTTCGACACCGAATAGATCAGCCGCGCATGCCAGGTCCACCATAGAAGCGTGATCGCGATCATGGCGTTCATCAAGGTGGGTTCCAGCAGGTTGGAGACCGCCAGCGCCATGACGAGGGGCGGCATGGCCAGCATCACATTCGTCAGGCCGCTGATGATTTTCTCGGTCCAGCCGCCGAAATAACCGGCGACCAGGCCAAGCACGGTGCCGACCGGGACCGAGATGCCGAGCACGCCGATGACGAGAAGAAGCGAGACCCTGAGCCCGAAGACAGTGCGGGAAAAGATGTCGCGTCCGGCCTTGTCGGTTCCGAACCAGTGCTCCAGATCCGGCGGCATGTGGCGGGCACGGAAATCGACGACCGCGCCGATATGTTTGGGATAGGGTGTAAGCCAGGGCGCAAAGATCGCCAGAACCAGCACCGACAACAGGATCAGCGAACCGATGACCGCTGCCGGATTGCGGCTGAAGCGGTACCACATCATGTAACCGGCGCTTAAGCCCCGATCGGTGGGTTCGACCATTTTCATATCAGCCATCAGCGAGCCTCCTTGCGGCGCAGGCGCGGGTCGATGATCGAGATCAGGACATCAACGATCAGGTTCGCAACGATGAAGAACAGGCCGGCCACCAGCACCACGGCAGTCACGGCATTGAGGTCTTTCTGAAGGATGGCGTTCAGCCCGTAGGATGCGAATCCGCCCCAGGCGAAGACCATTTCGATCACGAAGGCATTGCCGATCAGCGAGGCGAATTCGAGCCCCATGATCGTCAGCGGCGCGATGGAGGAAAGCTTCAGCAGATAACGGAAGATGATGACCCGCTCCGGCACGCCGAAGCTTTGCAGGGTGAGCACGTGATCCTTGCGCTGGTTCTCGATCATCGAGGAACGCGTTATGCGGGTGATCTGGCCGATACCGGCCATGGAGAGCGCAAAGGCCGGCAGCGCAAGGTGCTTCAGCGCATCCAGCACCACATCGAACCGTCCGGCAAGCGTACCGTCGATCAGGATGAAGCCCGTCGGGCCACCCTGCCAGCCAAGTGAATGATCGATCCTACCGATGATCGGCCACCCGGAGAGAAAGCGAGCGGCCAGCAGTTGCAGCGTGATGGCAAACAGAAAGCTCGGGATCGTCACGCCGGTGAGCGAGAGGATACGGCCGATATGGTCGAGCGGACGGTCGCGGTAATGCGCCGTGATGACGCCGAGCGGGATGGCGACGGCAAACATGAAGATGACTGAGACCAGAACCAGTTCGACGGTCGCAGGAACGGTCTGGGCCAGATCGGTGGTGACGGGGCGCTGGGAAACCAGCGAGAAGCCCAGGTCACCGTGCAGGGCGTTGCCGATATAGTCGAGGTATTGGGCGGCGAGCGGCTTATCGAGACCCATCTCGCCGCGCAGCGCATCAACTTGTTCCTGTGTTGCCGCAGGCCCGAGCGCCATGCGCGCGGGATCACCCGGCACCACACGGGCTAGAGCAAAAATCATGATGGACAGGGCGATCATGACCAGTACGAAAGCGCCGAGCCTGTTCAAAATCGCGACCAGCGGATGTTGCTGCATCGGTGGACCGTTCCTTGTGCATCAGTTTCCTGAGCACAAGTTTTCATCACATGTCCTTTTGAACAATCGCAGAAAGGTATAGTTTTTTGATAAATGAGTATAGGTTTTTGAATTCAAATCTCCTATCCCTGTCTGAATGACGCTTCTGCCGCGCACCACACTCTGCCGCCGTATCGCCAGCGAAACCGCAGGCGTGATCTTTCTGCGCGCGCCGGCGGGCGCCGGGAAAAGCGTTCTCATGGACTTGCTGGCACAAGAGCTGGGGACCGAGGTATGCCGGACGCACCAGCCCAGAAGTGATGAGGCGGCAAACGGCTGGCTGCTATGGGATGTGCCGGTCTTCGCACGCGCGGTCCGCATGCCCGCCCCTATTCTGGAAACCGTGCGTTTCGTGGTCATCGCCTGCCGTCCGGATCAACGTATCAGCGGGCTGGCGCGGCAAATATTGCATCGTGGTTCGCTGACGATCGGAGCAAATGAACTGGCCTTTGGCCAAGATGAGACTGCGGGCCTTCCAACAGAACAGAAGCGTCTGGCGCTCGATGATTATGCGGGGTGGCCGGCCTTTCTGTCTCTCGCTCGCCTCGCCGACGAAAAACTATGCGTCGACTATCTGCGGGAAAATTATCTGCCGCATCTGTCACCGGCCCAGACGGTCGCGCTTTCGCTCTGGCTCGAAAATCCCTCGGCAGAACCCGACGCTGAATGGGCAGAACTTCTGCCGCCCTTCCTGATCGCAAACCCGGAAAAACACGACACACTGATAAGGCTTCTGACCGTGGCAGCGGGAGAACGTCTCGCCACATTACAGGCTGGCAGGGCAGTGGTAGAGGTCGCTTCCGCATTCGAGAAGGAAGGGCGGGCGCTTGCGGCAATGGCCATGTTGCTTGACCGCGGTTATGAGACCCACGCCGCGCAAATCCTAGAACGCGCCCATGGGCGCGAACTGATCTACCGAAGCAGCGTCGACAGGTTTCGCGAGATCATCATGCGGTTTTCGCAGGACATGATCGCGGCGAATGAAACAGTCCTCTTCGCCGTCACCCGCGCATTGCTGAAACAGGGCGAATTGCAACGCGTGCGCCATCTGCTTGGCAAGAGCCTCGGTTCGGATTATCTCGATCCACTCAAGGTGCTTGCCCGCGGTTCGCGTTTTTCCTTTGCCGCCCGCACCTTCCGGCTGAACCTGATGATTGCCGAGGACCTGACCCCCAATGACGCTGTGATAACGCGCCTCGGGGAATTCATGGCCGATTACCCCATGGACGATCACGGCAAATGGGCGGCCTATTACAATGCGCTGCTGGAATTCGAAATCCGCCGCCGTAATTTTCGCGAGGCCGAGGCCGCCGCCGCCCGCGCGCTTATCTATCTGCGCAAGATGGGCGGGCAGCCGCTGCTCGAATTCTTCATCCATCTGCACCAGATCGTCCTGCGACTGATGAGCGGTGATGTGCTCTTGGCCCGTCGCGCGGCACAGGATGCGCGCACGAGGTTGGAACAGGTGCCACACGACGCCGCGCAGGAGTTCCGAATGCTGCGGCTGGCGGAAGCCTGCCTTGCCTATGAGGCGGGAAAACCGCGCGACCTGTTGCACTTCGTCGAGCATGAATTCGACCACTTCGCCGCCGCCGAGATATGGCCGAGCCTGATGCAGTTTGCCCTGCATTATGCCTCGCAGGTGCTGATCGATCATTTTCCGATGACCGTTCGTCCGGGCTTTCTCGACGGCCTGTGGATTCACCTTTCGGAAGGCCTGCAATTCCATGCGATGATGGAGATCAGAACGGCCATCGCCTACCAGAACGCCAACCGCTGGGCGGATGCGGCAGCGACGCTCTCGGCAATTCGCATGCCGATGGGTCGCAACTGGGTGGAGAGCGCGAATGAGGACCTTGCCCGGCTCACGCGGCGCGACGAAATCGCCTATGTGATGGCCTGGCTCCGCGACGCGGTACATCTTTTCACGCCGCGCGCCTATCTCGCCCGGCAGATGGATGCAATGATCGCCAACCCCAAGGTCACCAACCGCGAAAAGGTCGCGCTCAGAATATGGCAGAGCTATGCCGCACACCAGCGTCGTGACAGTGCCGGCGCCCGCGCCCATATCCTCAACGCACTTGAATCGGCGACGCGCCTTGGCTGCAACGGCGTCCTGTCGGAGGAGCGCATATTCCTGTCGCCGCTTCTGAACAATCGCCGTATCCGCGGTTTCATCGAAACCTCTTCCGATGTCCGGAACGCGCTGTCGATTTTCGCCGCCTCGGTCAACTCGCCGCAGGCACGCGCCCTGCATGGCGGGCTTTCACAGCGGGAAGCACAGATGCTGCAATTGCTGGCCAGCGGCATGTCTAACAAGAAGATCGCGCAGACCCTCAACATCTCGGAAGTGACGGTAAAATTCCATCTCGGAAACCTGTTCCGCAAGCTGGATTGCAAACGCCGCGCGGAAGCGATCCGCGCAGCGAAAGCGCTGGGCTGGCTTTGATCTCAAGTCGTGACTGCCGATCAGAAAAGCCCGCTCCCTGTCGCAAACCTATTCCTCCCGGAAGGCGCGGTTGATCTGGTCTGTCAGCGGCTTGGCGATATAGGACAGCGCTGTGCGCTCGCTGGTCTGGATGAACGCCTCGGCAGGCATGCCCGGCATCAGCGGCGCAGTGTTCAGCTTTTCCCGCTCGGCAACCGGTATGGAAATCCGCGCCAGATAATAGGAGAGGCCGGTCCTCTGATCGGTGGTGATATCGGCGGCGATGCGACTGACATGGCCTTCCAGTTCCGGCGTGACACGCTGGTTGAACGCGGTCATCCGCAGCATCGCTTTTTGCCCTACCTGCAACTGGTCTATATCCTTCGGCACGATCTGCACCTCGAGTGCCAGTTCGTCCCCATCAGGCACGATGAGCATGATCGGGTCGGCCGGCGTCACCACGCCGCCCACGGTATGCACCGCCATTTCATGCACCATGCCGGATTGCGGCGCGATGATATCGATGCGCTTCAGCTCGTCCTCGGCAGCGACTTTCCGCTCAACATATTCACCTGTCTGCGCCTGTATCTCGCGCAGTTCCCGGCCCACTTCGGTGCGCAGTTCCTGATCGATCTGCAGAATCTGCAGTTTCGTTTCGGTGATCCTGCCCGCCGTCTGCGCCTGATAGGCGATTTTTTCGCCACGTTCACCGCCAAATGTCGCGGCCTGGGTCTGCAGGCTGTTCAGCCGCTGCACGGACACGATGCCCTGCTCCCGCAAGGATTTCTGCGAGGTGATCTCAGCCTGCAAAACCGCAAGCCCGTTGTCGTAGGCGACTTCCTGTGCCCTCAACCCTTCGATTTCATGTTCGAACTGGGTGATACGCTCCACAAGCTGTGCTTTGCGCCCCTCGCGATAGGATTTGCGGAATTCGAACAGCCTGGTTTCGCTACGCATGGCGGAAGCGACATCGGGATCGTCCTTGCGCGCCACCAGAGTCTGTGGAAAAACGAGTTCCGGCAGATCGTCCCGTTCGGCCTCCAGCCTTGCCATGCGCGCGCTCAGCTCATCCAGCCGCTTGGTCACTATGGCGAGATTAGCGCGGGTCTGGGTGGCGTCGAGACGCATGACGACGTCGCCAGCCTTTACCCTGCCACCTTCGCTCACCAGAATTTCACCGACGACGCCACCCTTGGGGTGCTGTACCTTTTTGATATAGGAATCGACCACAAGATGACCGGACGCCACGACCGCGCCAGCAAGATTTGTCATCGCTGCCCATCCGCCGACGCCGGCCAGCAGTGCGACGCTTGCGGCAAGACCGGCAAGAAGATGTTTGCGGATGGAGCGGGACACCTGCGTGCGCTGGTCAATTTTTGACATCCGTGTCTCCTTCCTGCCTGTTCTCCTCGCCGCTCTCTTCCACCGCCACCGTCTTAGGTTGGGTATTCGCGACGACACGCAATGGTGAAACCGTGTGCGCGGATGCGGTGAAACCTTTCGCCGCTTGAGCATTCGGAGTGCGCAGCACTTTCGAGAGAACCTCGTCGCGCGGACCGAAGGCCTTCATCCGCCCCTCCTCCATCATCAGAATGAAATCGACGGCACCGATCGCGCTGGGCCGATGCGCGACGACGATGGCGATACCGTTGCGCGCCTTGACCGACGCGATCGCCCTGACGACGGCGGCCTCGCCCTCTGCATCGAGATTGGCATTCGGCTCGTCCAGCACGACGATGAAGGGATCGCCATAAAGCGCACGCGCGAGACCGATACGCTGGCGTTGTCCTGCCGAAAGCGCGGAACCGGCCTCACCTATATCGCTTTCATACCCCTTTTCGAAGCGCAGGATCAGTTCGTGCGCACCGGCGGCTTTCGCAGCGGCAATGATTGCGTCGGGGTCGGGATTGTCCTCGAAACGGGAAATGTTTTCGCCGATCGTGCCGTCGAAAAGCTCCACGCCCTGCGGCAGATAACCGATATGGCGGCCAAGGGCTTCGCGATCCCATTGATCGAAGCTCGCACCATCAAGCCGCACCTTGCCGGCGGCGGGCGTCCAGGCTCCGGTGAGAATGCGCGAAAGGGTGGATTTTCCCGAGCCGGACGGGCCGATGACACCGAGCGCATTCCCGGCGGTCATGACGAAACCAAGGCCCGCGACGGTCGGTTTTCTCTCTCCCGGCGGAATGATGGTGACGTTTTCGACTCTCAATTCTCTCTCAGGCTTCGGCAGTGCCATTGCGGTCGCCGTTACCGGCATCTGCGCAAAAAGCTCCCTCAGCCGCGCCCAGCTCTGGCGGGCGGCAACGAAGGACTTCCAGTTGGATATGGCAAGATCGACGGGCGCCAAAGCCCGACCCATCATGATCGAACTGGCGATCATCACGCCGCCTGAGGCCTCCTGCTGAATGACCAGCCATGCGCCGACCGCCAAAATGGCCGATTGCAGCACGATCCGCAGGGATTTTGCGATATTGCCGAGGCCGCCGGCCACGTCGCCCGCCTTGCGGTTGGCGGCGAGATAAGCCTCGTTGGAGATTTGCCAGCGTTTGCCAAGCCGGCCGCCGAGCCCCATGGCCTGCACGACTTCGGCGTTGCGGCGCGAGGCTTCCAGCTGCCGGTTGCGCGCCATGTTTTCGACCATGGTGTCGCGGATCGGCTTCTGAGAGAACATATTGGTCAAGATGGTCAGGGATATAAGCAGAACGGCACCGGCAAGAGCCGTCACGCCGATCCAGAAATGAAACAGAAAACATATGCCAAGGTAGAGCGGCATCCAAGGCAGATCGAAAAAGGCGGTGGGCCCCGTGCCGGACAGAAAACCGCGCACGTTGTCGAGATCGCGCAGCGGCTGTAGGCCGTCCCCCGGCATACGGTTGACGAGCGGCAGGCGCACCACCGCATCATGCACCTTGCCGGAATAGCGCATGTCGAAGTCCTCGCCGATACGGATCAGGACCCGGGCGCGGATGATGTCGAGCAGGCACTGGAAGCCATAGAGGCCGAGCGCAAGAATGGCGATCCCGACCAGTGTCGGCAGACTGCCGCTGGCCAGCACCCGGTCGTAAACCTGAAGCATGAACAGGGGCGACGTCAGCGCCAGGATGTTGACCACACCGCTGATGAGCGCCACACCGAAAAACGTGCTTTTAAGGGGCGAAACAACCGCCGCAGTGAGGGACTGCGGCGGTGTCTGCTGGTGGTTTTGAAAGCCCACAGCCTGATTTTCCTTTAAGCGGCAAGCGCCGATGCGCTGGCGAAAATGAAGTCCGATGCGTCGAGTACGCTTGCATCGACACCGACGAGTGTGATCGAAACTGACGCGCTGGAGTCAGATTCTACCACCGCATTACCGTTGAGGTTATACCAGAACAGGTCAGCGACCGAGGTCGAACCCCAACCAGATACGTCAAGCTTATCAGTACCATCCTGATAACCATAGGTGCCGGTTGGTCCTGCGGTTACGATATCGTTACCGCCCGAGAAGACAAAAGTATCAGCGCCGGCAAAACCGGTCAGCGTGTTCGAGGAGGCAGTATCCTCGATCACAGTGCCAGTGGCAGCGAAGTAGTCATAGAAACCGGCCAGCGAGCCGAAGCGCGCAAGCTGGTAAACGGCGAGGTCAAGCAGATCGCGCGCACCCGCAAGCGAATAGGAGCTATCAGGATCGATCAACAGTTCCTGCTGGCTGACGGCGATGCCGCTGGTGGACTGGCTGTAGCCGGCACCCAGAACGATACTGTCGACCGAACCCGTCAGGTTGCCCTGGGAGTATTGCAGAGCGCCGCTCATGACGATGCCCTTGCCGCCGTTGCTGCCATCGCCCCAAGCCTCATAGGTGGTGTTTGGATCGATGGTGGTCGTGGCGAGAGAGCTGGTCTGAGCGTCGTAGAACGCACCATAGGTCGAACCGAAACCGCTCGTCCAACCGTTGAGGTAACCGATCAGGTCGGAGGAGGACTGCGTCAGTTGAATTGTGGTAGCCATAGGTGTACTCCTTTGCTGGCCAATAGGGATACCTTGGTCATGTGACGAAGGCGTTTCATCTCCGGGACGGGCTGCAACCCCAGCCCGGAGAATTTCTTCCGCGCATCAGAACTTCACGTTCATCGTCGCGATAAAAGTGCGGCCCGGTGCGGTATAGGCACTGGCTGCCGGGATGTATTTGCGGTCGGTCAGGTTGTTGACCGCGAAACGAAGCGTCGCCTTTTCGTTGAAGGCATAGGAGCCGTATAGGTCTACCGTCGTGTAGGGATCGGTTACCTCCCGCAGATTTCCCTCCGTATCGAGCGTCCGCGATTGCGTCGGCGTGACATGGTTGAGCCGTGCGCCCAAAGAGAATTTTTCCTCGAAGAAACGCATGCCGCCATCGAGCGTCAGCTTCACCTTGGGTGCAACGTCACCCGGCCATGCGACGATCTCGCCGCTTGTCGTGGTCGTGCCGTTAGAGAAAACCTGGGTTTTGTCCGGCCAATCGGTCTTCAGCAGCGTCGCTGAGCCACCAAGCCAGAAGCTTCGCGCATCGTAATTGCCCTCGAATTCAAGCCCGCGCATATAGGTCGTGCCGTCGAGATTGATGAAGCTGGTATAGGTACGGTTCGCCACCTGATCCGTGACGAGATGACCGAGAGCGATATAATCCTTAACCTCACGGCGAAAGGCGGCCATTTTGATGCGCACGGAATCGTGGTCCAGTAGCACACCGTCGAAACTCATATTCGCGCCGATTTCATAGGTTGTGGCTTTTTCGGCTCTCAGAAATTGGTTCGGCGCATACTCGTAACCAACGGAATCCCCTGGACGCGCACCGGCGAAAAAAGCCTCAAGAGTTGTTGGCGGACGCAGGCTCTGGGAATAGCTCACATAGGGGCGGAACCAGTCGAACGGCTTGAGTTCTATCGTGGCGGAGGGCAGCCACGCACTGTAGGTACGGTCGATATCCATCTCATAGGCGGGATTCTCGACGACGGGATCGTATCGCGTAGCCGATGGCCCGGTTCCCGGCATACAGGTGGAAGAAACGGTGCTCCAGACCCGGCTAAGAAACCTCGCCTCGGTAATATTGGTGCCGGGATTCTGCGGAAGGAAAACAGCGTAATAATATTGAGATGCTGTGTAATTGTTTCCAATCGGATCACATGCAACGGTGATCGTCCGCAAATACGAAATTTCATCGTAATATGTCGAATTGCCCTTCAGACGCGACCAGTCGTACCGTATGCCGCCGCTTATCACTACCCAGTTCGCAGGCTCAAGTTCACCGTTCAAAAACAGGCTCGCCACATCACGCCGCCCGGGCGGGCTGAAAGCGGTATAGCTGCTGGCAAAGGCGGGATTGTTTGCAATGGCAGAACTCGTGGCAACCGATGAGGAAATGTCTCTGAAAGCTTCCGCGCCGTAGTTCAGGCTGAGCGCACCCACCTTCGTATCGAGGCGACTGGTGTTTTCGACACTGCCGCCGAAACTGCGCAGGCCCATATCAAGGTTCGTTTCAACAGCATATCCTTTGCGCGCCGACCGCAACTCGTGCGTCATATTGTCGTTCAGCCACAGCGACGACTTGAAGTCTATGAGTTCGCTTTCAGGATCCCAGTCCAGCTTGGCAACGATACTGTCGTTACGCACGCTCTCCCGGTCTATCTGTTCGGCAGCACCCTGCACGAAGTCATTCTGCTGGTGCATCCATGACAGAGAAGTCTTCACATCCCCGAAGTCACCTTCCCCCTTGAAAAAACTCGACCAGCCGTCCCGGCCGAGCAGGTCCTTCATCGTCAATGCCGTGCTTCGTGCCTCGCCTCTTGTGCCGATCTTGTATTCATCCATGATCGTACGGCTGTAACCGGCAACAAAGGAGAGGGGGCCATCCGGCTCTCGGACAGCAGCCAGAACCGAACCCTGAAAATCGTAACCATTGGTGCCGCGGGAAACATTCACCTCTCCGCCCTTGTTTGCACCCTCAGGGATGAGATCGACGGCGCTGACGGTGCGGAACTCGACCTTTCCGCCCAGCGAACCGGCATTGCCGGATGTGGCATTGGTCATTTTTTCCACTTCGACGGCGCGGATGAAGGCCACATCCACATAGGCCTGGCCGTTATTGGCAGAATAAATCGAGGCGCCACCGGTGCTGAAACCACGCTGCGCATTCTGCCGCGCACCATCGATGGAGACGACCACGCGGCCGCTTTCCTGCAAGCCACGTATATTGGGCGAAACGGTCGGGAAGCTGCCGTTGCCCTCACCGGCATAGACGCCGGAGACGCGGTTGAAGACATCGCGCGTGTTGCGCACGCCGGCGGACTGGATCGCCTCGCGACTGACGACGCTGACACTGGCGGGTGTTTCATAAACCCAGTCGGGCGTTCCCTGATAACCGGTGCCGGCAATGGAATTGCGTCCGGTTTTTCCCGTCACGGTAATTTCTTCCAGAACGGTGGTGCCTTCCGCCCCGGAAAGATCGGCAGCGGCCTGCCCCGAGCCTATGACGACGGTTCTGCCATTTCCGGCAAACCGGAAATTCACGCCCGTGCCTGCCAGAAGCCGGGACAGCGCATCCCGCACCGTAAAACTGCCGGTAACGGCATTGGTGCGCACATTGCCGGCGGACGGTGTGGCAAGCGTAACCTGCAGACCGGATTGCCGCCCGAAAACGCCGACAACGGAGGACAGCGGCTGGGCGGGAATATTAAAAGGCCGCGTTGCACCCTGCTCGCCACCGGAGCGCTGACCATTGGCGGCATTCGGTCCGCTCTGCGCAAAAGCCGGTACCGACATTGAAACGACCACCGCCGTTGTCGCCAAAAGCACCGTCATACGTGCCGGCTTTGCCGCGTTTTTCCCTGAACCGTTCATACGTATCTGGAGGCGCATACTGCTTTTGTCTTCCTGTCTTCGCTCCGGCTATATCTTGACCGGATTACTCAACAAAAAGACGATTGCCTCGGCAGTTTTTTTCAGGGTTTCGGAGAATTTTTTATAAACTACTGAAAATAAATACGATTTTTTGTTTTATTGCGCTTCAGAAACGGGTGATGATGCGGGCAGTATTGGCAATTGCATAAACCTTACCCTTATAGGGTTCCACCAATGCTTCCAGCGCACGGTCCGGATCGCGAAGATTGTAGAAGCCAGTCACACGCTGCTCTGCAAGCGTCTTGTCCGCCATCGTCAGCCATGCGGGATGATACCGCTGGATTTGCTCGACAACAGAACCGATCGTCGCATCCACAACGTAAAGCTCGCCGTTGCGCCAGCCACCAATATCCTCGACGGGAACGGTCTCTTTCCGGATTGTACCGGAGGCGTCGACAACCAGCATCTCACCCGGCACCAGCCGCGTTGGTGGCGCGTTGCGGAAGGAAGCTTCCACGGAACCATGCGCAAGCGCGACTTGCGTTACGCCATCCGTCATGTCGACATCGAAAGCCGTGCCGAGCACTTGGACGGTCAGGTTTTTCGCCTCCACGACAAAGGGACGGTCGCTATCCGGCACGACATCAAAAAAAGCTTCGCCCTTCAGCACCTTCACATTACGGCGGCCATTGGCAAAATCAGTGGTAAGCGCACTTGCCGCGGCAAGCTGCACCCTGCTGCCGTCTTCAAGGGTTATGGTGCGGCTCTCTGCGGTACTGGTCTGATATTCGGCCTTGATATGGACGAAAAGCGTGGGAACGAACAGCACCGCAAGACAGAGAGACACCGCTGCCACCGCCATGCCGGCATAATGTCGCAAGGACCAGCGCCGTCGCGATGCCTGTTTTCCGGCAACGCCAGGAAGGTGCGGCGCGTCTTCCCAGAGGCTCTTTAAACCCGGCTCAACCAGACCGAGATTCCGCCAAGTCTTGCATGTCCGCTCCCAGGCCAGACGATTTGCCGGCGAAGCAGCCAACCATCGATCAAATTCCGCCTTCAGCCGCGGTTCCGCCGAACCCGTCTGCAGGCGTATCAGCCAGTCGGCAGCCTCTTCCGCCTTCCCGGTCGGCAATGTTATTTTTTTATCGGGATCAATTGTCATTGAGCCGGTCAGTTCCTTTGACTGGGCGGAGGAGATGCCTCGTCTTCCGTGTTGCTTTAAAGACGTTTGAGGGAGAACTTTTTTTCACAAGATGAAACAATAAAGGCTGTTTTACTGCATTTCTTTGGTAATGGCGGCAATACTACTCTTAATCAGACGGTGGGCGCTAGCCACGGATACGCCGAGGTGACGGGCGATCTCTTCCATATTGTAGCCGCCAAATCTATGCATTTCCAATGCCACACGCGCCTGAACCGGCAGAGAGGCCAAAATAATCTGCATCTGCCGGACCTCGTCGCAGAACAGGGCATGCTCTTCTGGTGTGCCGTGACCCTGCGGTATGCCCCAGAACGGGGTATCGTCGGGCCGCTCCCGCAGGTCCTGCCGGTTGCGGCGGCGACTATCGAGGGCGAGGTTGCGGACGATGCGGAAAAGATAGGATTTGAGGTTGGAAGGATTGCCGGAACCTTCGGGAACGAATTTCAGGAATGCCTCCTGAACCACGTCCTCCGCGTCCGCCCGCGACCCTAAAATAAGCGCGGCGTATTTGATCAGGTCAACCCTGTGCGCGACGTAAGCGTTATAACGCTTGTCATCTTCCCGTATGCCCATGTCTCAACCGAGAGAAATTTCAAGGATAAACGAAACTGCAAGCCCCCAAACGACAAAGCAGTTTTCCCGTCTAAACCTCTAGCACCCAAACTCTCGACCGAACAGCTATTTCATGACTATTATTATCAAGAATTTGTGCGGTCGCGGGTCCTGCAACAGCCAGAGACTCGCAGACCCGGCGGCAGGCGCAGCCGGGTCCTGTGATAGCGTCAGATAGCGCCGTCGACTATTACCATCGGCCTGCCCTGCGAACAGGGTTCGATGCGCGCATCGATGCGGTA
Organism: Agrobacterium tumefaciens; assembly: GCF_013318015.2. NCBI lineage: Bacteria > Pseudomonadati > Pseudomonadota > Alphaproteobacteria > Hyphomicrobiales > Rhizobiaceae > Agrobacterium > Agrobacterium tumefaciens. Next base: position 655,138 of record NZ_CP115842.1, read on the forward strand.
GATATCGCGCAGCATGGCCGGGGTTATCACCGTCTCGGTGCTGCCGCTCACCACCATTTCGCCGCGCGCGATCACCATCGTATTCTCGCAATAACGAAGCGCATGATTGAGGTCGTGCAGGGCGATCAGCACGATCATGCCAGTCTTCTGGGCAAGGTCGGTCACAAACCCCAGAACCTCGACCTGCCGGTGGAGGTCGAGAGCAGATGTCGGCTCGTCCATCAACAGCACCTCCGGCTTGCGGGCCAGCGCCTGCGCCAGGGACACAAGCTGCCGCTGACCGCCAGACAATTCGCCGAGCCCCCGGAAGGCGAGATCGTGGATTTTCAGCGCCTTGAGAATGGCGTCGATCTCAAACAGCTCATCGTCGTGAACACGCCAGCCGCCGCCCTGCTTGGCGGACAGAAGCACGGATTCGTAAACCGTCAGCACGGCGTTGGCGCCGGTGTCCTGCGGCATGTAGCAGATGGCCCGGTTGCCGCGTGCCGTATCTGACAACTCGACAAGCCCGGGACCGGAGATCAGGCTGGCGATGCGCTTGAAAAGCGTGGACTTGCCGGCAGCGTTCGGGCCAATGACCGCCGTGACACTGCCGCTTTCCAGCGTATCGATGCCGACCTTGGAGAGAACAGTCGTGCGGCCGTAGGCAGCGCCGACATCCTTCAATGCGAGCGCTACCATGCGCGTCTCCTGTTGCCGAAAATGAGCGCGAAAAAGAACGGTACGCCAACCAGCGCCGTGATGACGCCGATTGGCAGAATTGCGCCGGGAATGAGTATCTTGCTGATAACAGAGGTTGCCGACAACAGCAGCGCACCGCAGATCACCGAGCCCGGCAGGAAGAAGCGCTGATCTTCGCCCACCACCATGCGGGCTATGTGCGGGCCGACAAGCCCGACGAAACCGATGGTGCCAACAAAAGAAACCGGAATCGCGGCCAGAAGGCTGACCGTCAGCATGGTCTGCAGCCGCAGCCGACGCACATTGATGCCCATGCTGGCTGCCTTGTCGTCACCCAGCCGAAGCGCCGTCAGCGCCCATGCGTTGCGCATGAACATCGGCACCGTAACGAGAAGAATACCACCGGTGATATAGACCTTTTCCCACGTGGCCTTGGTCAGGCTGCCCATGGTCCAGAAAACGACGGCGGCGAGCGCCTGTTCGGAAGCCAGATATTCAAGCAGCGACAATGCGGCATTGAAGGTGAACACCAGCGCGATGCCGAGAAGGACGATAGTCTCCACGGTTACGCCGCGCATCGTTGAGGCAAAATGGATGAACAGGGCGGCAATCATCGCCATGATGAAGGCGTTGATCGGCACCATGTACTGGACGGCGCCGGGAAAGATCGCCACGCCGCCAACAAGGGCCAGCGCGGCGCCGAAACTGGCAGCGGCCGAAATGCCGAGCGTAAACGGGCTGGCGAGAGGATTGGACAGGATGGTCTGCATCTGTGCGCCCGCAACCGAAAGCGACGCGCCGACGGTGACCGCCATCAGCGCAATCGGCATGCGGATATCCCATATCACCACCCGAAGCTGGTTTGCAGCAGCAGCCGGATCGGCAATCGTCGCCAGAACTTCTGATATCGTGTAGCGCGCCGGACCAAGGGCCATGTCGGCAGCCATACTGAAACAAAGGGCTATGAAAAGCCCGAAGAGAATAACGATCCTTCGTGCGGCAAGGGCGCGATATTGATCGCGCCCACTCACGCCAACGGCGCTTTCATTCAACGAACTCATTCATTCGAACCTTTTTCGAGGGATGCGAAGTAGCCCGGCTTGTAGGTGACGGGCAGGAATTTCCGGTGAAATTCCTCAAAATTCTTCTCGGGATCGAGATCGGCGAAGAGCTCGGGATGGAACCACTTGGCGAATTGCTGAATCGGAAAGAACTCGTAGGGCGCGCCGTAGAACTGGTGCCAGACGGCATGGACATTACCTTGTTTGACAGCCTTCAGTTCCGGAAACGGCGTGCGCCTCATCAGGTTTGCCAGTCTTTTCCGGGAAAGAGCCATGTCGGCTCCGCGTCCAACGGGAACGAACTGGTTGATATCGGATTCAGCTGCCCAGTTTGAGCCGGTGACGATGACATGATCCGGATCGGCAACGACGAGCTGCTCGGGATTGAGATCGCCGAACGTCGTCTTGATGATGCCGTCGGCAATATTATGGCCGCCAGCGAGATCGACCATCGCGCCGAAATTGACCGGGCCGAAGGTGCGGCAGCAATTGTCCTCACCGGAAATGCCGGGCGCGCGCTCGATGAAGACGCCGGGACGCTTCAGGTCCTTGACGCTGGCGAGCCGGTCGGTCACGCGGGCGATTTCTGCACGGCGATAGGCGATGAATTCCTTTGCACGCTCTTGCGCGCCAAACATTTTCCCGAGAATTTCAATCGAGGCTTCGCTGTTCTTTTCGGGATCGATGCGAAAATCGAGATAGACGATCTTGATTCCGGCGGCGGCGGCCTTCTCTTCGAAACCACTTTCCTTGGCGGATTTTTCCGCTTCCAGATTGAGGGTGATTACATCAGGCGAAAGGGTAATGGCCGTTTCCAGACTGAAATCGCCCTGCGGCACATAACCGAAGCGCGGCAGTTTTTCGATCTGCGGAAAGCGCTCGACATAGGCAGCGTAGCTGTCAGGGTCCTTCTTGAGGAGATCGTCACGCCAGCCGACAATGGTGTCGAAGGTCTGGTCGCCCTTGAGCGCCGCGATGACGTGGATCTGGCGCGCCTCACCGACGATGACACGTTTGACCGGCAGGTCCAGCTCGACCTTGCGTCCGGTGACATCGGTGATTTCTCCGGCATAAGCCGGTAAAGCGAGAAGAGACAAAGCCAGCACCGCAAGATGCCTGAGAGCGTTAAGCCGCATGAGAAGTCCTCTTAGTTCCAAAAGAAAATGATGAAGCCGCATGGCTGCGGCTTCATCCATCGATCGGACGGCGCTCCCCTTCACCGTCCCTGTCTTATTTCGTGTCCTTCAGCGACACAAAGTAACCGGGCTTGTAGTCGAGCGGCAGGAAGCGGGCATGCAGCTCCTTGAAGGTCGCCTCGGGGTCGAGATCCTTAAAGAGGTCCGGGTGCAGCCACTTGGCGATTTCCTGAATGGCCACGAACTGATACGGGTTGTTGTAGAACTGGTGCCAGATGGCGTGGACATTGCCGTTCTTGACCGCCTGTACCCCGGTGAAAGCCGGGCGCTTGGTCAGGTTTTCAAGCTTGCGGTGGGCTTCCTTCATATCCGCGCCATAACCGACACCGACCCAGTTGCCGCCGGGAACATAACCGTTCCAGTTGCCACCCGTGATGATGATCTGTTCCGGATTGGAGGCGATGATCTGTTCCGGATTGACGTTGCCGAACGTGCCGGGAATGATGTCCTTGGCCATGTTGATGCCGCCGGCGAGTTCGACCATCTTGCCGAAATTCTCGTTGCCGAAGGACATGCAGCAATCGTCGGAATAACCGCCGGCGCGTTCGACGAACACGACGGGCTTCTTCGGATTGGCCTTTTCGAGCGTATCGGTGACCTTGGCGATGGAGTCGGCGCGGAACTTGATGAAGTCCTCGGCGATCTTTTCCTTGCCGGTCAGCTGGCCCATCAGACGCATGCTCGGCTCGGTGTTTTCCATCGGCTTTTCGCGGAAGTCGACGTAAACGAGCGGGATGCCGACCTTTTCGAGCTTCTCGATGTAACCGGCCTCCTGCGTGGCGGTCTTCGCGTCGATGTTCATCAGGATCACGTCTGGCTTCAGCGAAATGGCCTGCTCGATGTCGAAGGTGCCGTCTTTCATGCCGCCAAAGGTCGGCAGCTTGGCAATATCAGGGTACTTGGCGAGATAGGCCGCATAGGTTTCCGGGTCGGCTTTCGCCAGGTCGTCGCGCCAGCCGACAACGTGCTGGAAAGGGTTTTCCTTGTCGAGCGCCGCCAGGAAATAGATCTGACGGCCTTCGCCGAGGATCACATGCGAAACGGGCACATTGACTTCCACGTCGCGGCCGGTCACATCCTTGACGGTGACCTTTTCGGCCAATGCAGGCCACGCTGCGGATACGAGAAGGCCAAGGGCAAGTGCCGCGGATTTGGCTGAGATGCGCATCGGATATTGCTCTCCAGTGTTGACTGGCGCGGCTGTATTATTTTCTGACTATACTAGTCAAGTTTTATGTTTTAGAGCCATTCTGAACTGACCGGTATGTGAGCTGAAGACCGATGATCGACACTATCCACTATGGCAAAAACGACAGCCTGAGAGACGAAATCAAAACCTATTGGTCCGGCCGCGCCGCGACTTTCGACCTTTCCCCGGGTCATGAGATTTTCTCCGAAGAAGAGCGCAAGGCCTGGCACGCGCTGGTTTTGAAGCATCTGGGCCAGGGAGAAGGCCGCAAGGCGCTGGATCTGGCTAGCGGCACCGGCGTTATCTCGCACCTGATGGACGATCTCGGTTTTCAGGTCACCGGCATGGATTGGTCGGAAACCATGCTGGAGCTTGCAAGGGCGAAAGCGAAAACCCGCGGGCGCAATATCCGCTTTTTTGTCGGCGACGCCGAAAACACGATGGAGCCGGACGAAAGCGCCGACGTCATCATCACCCGCCATCTGGTCTGGACGCTGGTGGACCCGAAGGCGAGCTTTGCCGAATGGTTCCGTGTCTTGAAACCCGGCGGACGCCTGCTGATCGTCGATGGCGATTTCGTCAACACCGGCTGGCGCGAAAGACTGGTCAGGAAGCTGGCGGCGGGTCTGGAAAGCATCGGCCTTGTGAAGCCGGACCAGCCGCATAAGCCGGCGGATCCGGAAAACACCTTCAACAGCATTCTATCGCGGGTCTATTTTTCACAGGGTGCAAGAGCTGGTGACGTTGCAGCGCTGTTGCGTGAAACCGGCTTCGAGCCCGTTGCCATCGATCAGGAACTTCAGGCCATTCATCGTGCCCAGGCAAAAAATTTCAGTCTGCTGAAAGGCATCTTGCGGGGATTGCAGCACCGTTATGCAATATGCGCCGTGAAGCCGCACACGTCCGGCAAGGCATAGGGCGACCAAAGGCCCCAAGCTGCCGCCCAGCTCACCGTCACCCCGGATGTGATCCGGGGTCCAGTGCGACCAAGTCCTTGATCGCGTAATAATAGTTTCTCACGGTGAAGACGCGCCTTGGCTGGATGCCGGATCTAGTCCGGCATGACGCATGAAAACGCGACGCAGGGACCTCATTTTTCCGCCCGCTCGAATAGCTCCTCAATGCGCGGCTTCGCCCGGCCTGGGACCTCTACCGTCCTGTAGCTCTGCGGCAAAACCGCGTCCCCCACCTTGATCAGCATAACCATGCCCATGCCGTAATGCGGCGAGCATTTGATGCCGTAAAAGCCTGGCTTTTCGAAACCGGTCTCGAATTCGTCGTTGATCCGGCTTTTGAAACCTTCAATATCTTCGGGAACCATACCATCGATCGTCGCGGCATTATGGCTCTTGTGGCTCGGCACGAAGCGCACGCGGTCGCCGGGAGCGATCTCCAGAAAATCGGGCTCGAACACCATGGAGCCCTTTTCGCCACGGTTCAGCATCTTTATCTCGAAGGTCTCGGCTCCGGCTTGAATGGAAAACCCTGTGGCCACAACCATGGCAAGTCCCGCGGAAACGCAAAGCTGCCGCGCGCCAAAGCGGAGATTTACAAGTCTTTTCAATTTCATCATCGTGCCGTTGCTTTCCTTGCGTGATCGGCCGCACCGTGGGCCGGCAGAAAACGAATATGTGAAAATCCGCTTTCATCCGTGGTGACGACGGATTGCACCCCGAACACATCGGCGATGGTCGAAGAGGTGAGGACCTCGCGCGGTGGGCCGACAGCGATCATTTCACCGCGATGCATGATGGCGACGCGGTCGCAGAACATGGCGGCGTGATTGAGATCATGCAGCGCCGCCACAACCGTCAGTCCCTGCCTGCGCACCAGATCGAGCAGGCCGATCTGGTGGCCGATATCGAGATGGTTGGTCGGCTCGTCCAGCAGCAGAATATGCGGCCCCTGCGCCAATGCGCGGGCAATGTGCAGGCGCTGGCGTTCGCCGCCGGAAAGGTGATGCCAGTTTCGCTCGGCCTTGTCCGCCATATCGACATTTCCGAGCGCCGCATCGACGATGGCATCGTCCTTTGGCGACCATGCGGAAAGCGGGCCGAGATAGGGCGTGCGCCCCAGTTCCACGGCCTGTCGCGCGCTGATGCGCTCGGTGGTTTCGGCCTGCTGCTCCACAAAGGCCAGCCTTCGGGCAAGTTCGCGCCGCCCGAATGTGGCAAGCCGTTCCTCACCAAGCATGACATGACCCCGACGCGGCATGCGAATGCCGGCCAGCATGGAAAGCAACGTGCTTTTGCCCGAACCGTTCGGCCCGATGATACCCAGAAACTCGCCCGTGGCGACCTCCAGCGAAACACCGCGCACGATGTCGAGATTGCCGGCATGGAAATGCAGATCGTGGGCGGATAATTTCATGACCGGCCTCTCTTCTGCCCGAGAATAAAGGCGAAGGCGGGCGCGCCGACCAGCGCAGTGATCACGCCGATCGGCAGCACCTGCCCCGGAATGACGGTGCGCGAGAGAATATCTGCGATGATCATGAAAATTGCACCGGTCAGCGCCGTCACCGGCAGCAACATGCCGTGGCGAACGCCAACGAAGATGCGCGCCGCATGCGGGATGACGAGACCGACGAAGCCGATGGAACCGACCAGCGACACCATGACTGCCGTCATGACCGCCGAAACCGAGATCAGCACCGCATAGACCCGGCGCACCGGAATACCGAGCGAAGCTGCTGCCTGACCGCCGAAAGCGAAAGCATCAAGCGCGCGTGCGTACCAGAGGCACACCCCAAGACCCGCAATACTGACCGGCAAAGCCAGCCAGACATCCGGCCAGCGCACGCCCGAAAGATTGCCCAGCAGCCAGAACATGATGCCGCGCGCCTGTTCGGCATTGGCGGATTTGGTGACGATGAACGACGTCATGGCGTTGAACAGTTGCGAACCGGCGACCCCCGCCAGGATGATGGCGCTGTTGCCGTGCCCTGCCCGCACCGCCAGAAGGCTGACAAGCGAAAAAGCCACAAAAGCCCCGATCAGGGCGCCGGCCGGCATCGTCAGGAACCCCGCCCCGAAGCCCAGAAGCGCGACGGCCACGGCCCCGGTTGAGGCGCCTGCGGAAATACCGAGGATATAGGGATCGGCGAGCGGGTTGCGCAGGAGTGATTGAAGCACCGCACCGGCCAGCGCCAGCGAGGCGCCACAGCACGCGGCAACGACGGCGCGGCTGAGGCGGTAACTCCAGACGATGCCCTCATCCAGCGGCTCCAGCGGATAACCCGCATGGAAGACACGATTGGCAATGGTCTTTGCCACCACGTCGAACGGAATGGCAGTCTCGCCGATGGCCGCACCGGCCATCAGCGCGACGAGCAGCAGGGCGAGTGCGGCAAAAGCCAGACCCGCCCTGCCAAGATTGACGGAAAGACCGTTCACTTGGCGAGACCGGCTGTGGAAATCGCCTCGGCCAGCGTTTCAATGCCTTCGATCGTGCGGATGGTCGGGTTCATCGCCTGCGCGTCCATTTCGAAGACATGGGCCGCCTTGACGGCGGGCATGATGCTGGCAACCGGATCGGTAGCGAGGAACTTGAGCTTGACGGCGACGTCATCGGCGGGGAAACGCCGGCGGTCCATCTTGCCGGCAACGATCACGGACGGATTGGCCTTGGCGATGGTTTCCCAGCCAACAGTCGGCCATTCCTCATCGCTTTCGATAACGTTCTTCAGCCCGAGCGCGGACATGATGTAACCCGGCGCACCATTGCGGCCCGCCACGTAAGGATCGATATCCAGCTCAGCGCTGGAGAACCAGAAGACTGCTGAAATCTTGCCATTCGCCGAAGCGATCTTGGCGCGGGCGGCTTCCTCACGCTTTTTCAGGTCGGCAACGACTTCCTCGCCGCGATCCTGCACGTTGAAAATTTTCGCAAGGTCGCGGACCTCCTGGTAGATCAGGTCCATGGTGAAAACGGACTTGCGCACGCCGTCGCCGCCGCCGGAATTGTCCTTGCCCATGCAATCGGCAGGGGAGGTATAAACGGGAATACCGAGTTCGGCGAATTGCTCCGGTGTTCCGACAACGCCTTCGGGACCGATCTGCCACTGGAACTGCGTCGTCACGAGGTCCGGCCTCTTGCCAACCACCGCCTCGAAGCTCGGATCATTGTCGGCAAGCCGCTCCACCTTGGCATTGGCGTCTTCGTAACCCTTCAGAACCGGGCCGATCCACAGCGCCGTGCCTACCACCTTGTCGGCCACGCCGAGCAGATAGAGAACCTCGGTCGTGCTCTGGCCGACCGATACTGTGCGGGCGGGCGCCTGCTTGAAGGTGATTTCGTGGCCGCAGCTATTGATCGTCAGCGGATAGGTGGTTTCGGCAGCCTGAGCGGCACCGGCGGGCAAGGCCGCTAATGCGACAGCCAGAAGACCGGCGGAAACCGGCAGGCGTTTGAAATTAAACATATGTTCTCCAGTCTAAATAAAGTGGCGTGATCCGCAGGCCGCGCGTCAAAACGCGTAGTGACAGAGCGACAACAAGTGTGGAGATGGAGAACGGGACTCTAAATACGTTTCCGCGGACGGAAAGGTCATAATCAGCTCCTCTTCCGGGCATCCCCGCCCGTAACGATGGTCAATATTATGACGGCAGGTCTCCTGGCTCGCGAATATGCGCCGTTCATCTGCCTTCCCGCACCTTGAAGGGTGCAGTGGCATGACGCTTTTCAGGCGTCACGAGGATGAACGGCAATCCGCTTACAGTTGCGGGGGCAGCCACGGCATTGGGCGATAGAAATCACCCGCACCATGTTCCCTATTAATCCCTTTGCCCTTCGGCTTCAGGAACCGTCACTTTCTGACATAAGGGGCAAGCGCCGGGGCGTCAATTGCGATAGTGCTGCAGCTCAGCACAAAGACGGACCCGCCAACGCGAAAATTTTTGTAGCGCCGGAAGGCGCTGGTTGCGGCGCGTCTTTGGACATGGTGGTAAGGGTTTCAATCACCACCAGCCCGGATTGCGCAATAAAATCAATAAAGAGATTGTTGTCGCTGATGGTGTCGAGACGCACCAGCTCATCGTCCAGATCGGTAAAATGCCGCCTTACGAGTGCAATCGCATCCATGTCCGCACCCGCAACGACCGGACCGATAATGTGGCCCCGCCCCGCCGCACGGCGCAGCGCAAAAGCGGTAAGACGGTCCGCCTCAAACACACCGTAACCCGCATTCTGCGTCAAAAGTCGCTGCAAAACGTTCCGGCGCGAAACGCCAAAAGCCGCCCGGTCTAGTTCCACCACATCAGTCAGATGACCTACGGATAACGGCTCTGTTCGTTGTTTTCTGCCGGGCGGCGGTATCTCGAAAAGGCAATTCGCCCTTCCCCGGAACAGATATACTTTTTCCGTATCACCGGCAAAACCCAACCTTGAAAACAACCGCCGCGACGCTCCCGTCGCGTTCAACCGCAGGGAGACAGTGGGGAATTTCGCGACAAGTTTCTGCACCAGCCATGGTGCTACGCCCTGCCCCTGCAAACGGGGGGAAACAATGACCATGCCAAGCGTCGCAAACCCCTGATCATAGGGAAAGAGCATCGCGGTTGCGACAACACGGTCGATCTCATCGAGCGCGGCGAGACCCACGCCGCATTGCCGCAGAAAACACCATTCATTCGCGTGATATCGCCATCCGACGGCCATGGAGAGTGCATGCAGATGATCGGCATCCACGTCCGCGATATCCACGGTCCGCAGCTCGAAACTATCGACTTTGAGCAGGTCCATAACCAACGGCCCTCATCCCCTACGGCTCACAACCTTCATCCGGTCCCGGCCTAGCCCACGACATCCGACGGTAGCCGGTTACGCCAGCACGAATTTTCTGAAAGCACTGGAAGGTCACAACAATCTACCGAAATCATTCGCATTTCAGCAGATAAACGTCGCAGTCCATTCTAAGCTTTCGGGATGACAATCCGGTCAGCGGAGACGACCATTGAACGCAATCGAAATCCTTGAGCGTCTCGTCGGTTTCCCGTCGGTCGTTGGAACCGCCAATGGCGATATTGCCGGCTGGATCGCCGATTATCTTGAAAGCCACGGCGCGAAAGTATCGCTGCTTGCGGGACCGGAGGGCGACCGCGCCAATCTCTTCGCCACCTTCGGCCCGGCCGATCGCGCTGGATATGTTTTGTCCGGCCATATGGATGTCGTACCCGCCAGCGAGCCGGAATGGTCTTCCGATCCCTTTACGCTACGGGCGGAAAATGATCGTCTCTACGGGCGCGGAACCACCGACATGAAGGGTTTTCTGGCCACGGTTCTCGCCGCGGCACCTGCATTTTCGCGCATGGCGCTGAAACGTCCCGTGCATATCGCCTTTTCCTACGACGAGGAGGCGGGTTGCCGTGGCGTTCCGCATCTTCTCGCCAGATTGCCTGAACTGTGCGCCGCACCGGCCGGCGCAATTATCGGCGAACCGAGCAATATGCGGGCGGTTCGTGCACACAAGGGCAAAGCAGCAGCTCGCATTACCATCCGTGGCCGTTCCGGCCATTCGTCCCGGCCTGATCAGGGGGTGAATGCCATTCATCTGATGACCGGCATCATGGCAAAGGCCGTGGAGACGGCACATGAGCTGACGAAAGGCCCCTTTGAAGCGACTTTCGAGCCACCCTACTCCTCGCTGCAGATCGGCACGATGAAGGGCGGCCAGGCGATCAACATCATCCCCGATTTCTCGGCCATCGAGTTGGAAGCGCGGGCGATTTCCGGCACATCGCCGCTTGAACTGCTCGGGCCGGTTCGCGCAAGCGTCGAGGCTCTTGCAGCAAAGGGTGTCGATATCGAATGGACGCCTATGAGCGATTATCCGGCGCTTTCGCTTGCAGCCAATGCTCCGCTTGTTCTGCTTCTGGAGGAATTGACCGGCACCCCCTGTCTCGCCGCCGTCAGCTACGGCACCGAGGCGGGGCTGTTCCAGGCGGCGGGCATCGACGCCATCATCTGCGGACCAGGGGATATCGGCCGCGCCCACAAGCCGGACGAGTTCATAACGACGGGCGAACTATCGGCCTGCCAGTCGATGCTGGAAACACTCGCAAGCCGCTGTACGGCTTGAACCTTCGGGAAGCATAGATTTCAGATGACGTTTCTCTTCAATTCCGACGCCAAGCGCGGCGAGATTTTCCGGCAGGCTCTAGCTGCAGAACTGCCTGATCTGCCGTTTTCGATGGATGCATCAACTGTCGATCCCGACGCAGTCCGTTACCTCATCACCTGGACGGTACCACAGGACATTGCCCGGTATCGCAATCTCGAAGTCCTGTTTTCGATTGGCGCGGGTGTCGACCAGTTTCACATCGAGGCGATCCCTGAGACGGTAAAGGTCGTACGCATGGTGGATGAGGGCATCATCCGCATGATGCAGGAATATATCTGCCTCGGCGTACTTTCCCTCCACCGCAACCTGCCAGTCTATTTAAACCAGCAGCGCCAGCAACTGTGGAATGCCCTGCCCCAGCGTCAGGCGGAAGAGTGCCGGGTGGGCGTTCTCGGCCTCGGCATGCTGGGCGTTGCGGCGCTGGAGCGGCTGAAACCTTTCGGCTTTCCGCTTTCCGGCTGGAGCCGCTCACAGCGTCAGATCGATGGCGTCACCTGCCATCATGGCGACGACGGCCTCAAATCCATTCTCTCCACCAGCGATATTCTCGTCTGCCTGCTGCCTCTCACCGAAGAGACCACGGGGCTTCTGAACTCCGAGCGTCTGGAGATGCTTCCCGAAGGGGCTGCTCTGGTTCACGCCGGGCGCGGCAAACAGCTCGATCATGACGCTTTGCTCGATGCACTCAACAGCGACAGGCTTTCAGGTGCGGTGATTGACGTTACCGATCCGGAGCCCCTGCCCAAAGACCACCGCTTCTGGACCCATCCGAAAATTCTCCTGACGCCGCATATTGCCAGCGTCACCCAGCCCCATTCCGCTGCCCGCACCGTCGTCGAAAATATCAAACGATACGAATCCGGTCTCGAACCGCTCGGCCTCGTTGACCGTAGCCGCGGATATTGATCCTACCGTTCCAAGAAAGGACACCCATGTCTCTCCTCAAGACCATCGACACCAATCCCGCCTTTGAACCGAAAGCCTCCAAGGCCCTGCCCGAACGCCTCATCGCCGGCGACCCGTCCTTCAAAACCTGGCCGCTAGATGAAGCCCGTGATGGCACCGTGCATACCGGCATCTGGGAAGCGACCCCCGGCGAAAGCCGCTCGATCAAGGGCGAGACATTCGAGTTCTGCCACATTCTCGAAGGCGTCATCGAGATCACACCGGAGGGCGGCGCGCCGCTGCGTTACACGGCGGGCGACAGCTTCGTCATGAAGCCCGGTTTCGTTGGCGTCTGGAAGACAATCGAAACCGTGCGCAAGATCTATGTGACCGTGAACGGATGATTTGCCGAACAGCATGCCTGGCATCCCGGCTGATGGAGAGGCATTTTTGAGAAAAGCGATGGCTGGCAATCCGCAGATGGATGCCAGCCATGGTTTACATGGGTATCCTGCCCGGATGCCTTTCGACCGGATTTACGGCCCTCGATCGGACCCGCCGCAAAGTTTTCGGCGCGGTCTTCATGCCCGCCGAAGATTGCGCTGTGGGCCACCAGCAAAACAGGATTTTCGTTCACCGCCCCCGCCGCAGTCGGTCGATGCTGCTTGCCATCAGGGAGTAGCTTTGGCGCATATCCACAGAGGATCATCCATGACGCTCAGCTTCGATCCAGACAGCCTGTCCCTGCCGATCGGCCATTTCATCGGCGACCGGCTGATCCCGGCTAAAAACGGCATCGACATGCATCGTCCTTCGGACGGCATCGAATATGCCGGTTGCCCGAAGGCGGATGCGGCACTTGTCGATGAGGCGGTGCAAACCGCCAAAGCGGCACTGAAGAGCAGTAACTGGGGCGGCGTGCGCCCGCGTGAGCGCACCAGTGTACTGCAACGCTGGGCAGACCTGATCGAGCAGGAAGCCGAGACGCTGGCGAAAATCGAGGCGCTCTCCTCAACCCGGCCCGTGGGCCATCTGATTGCCGGCGATATCGCCGTCACTGCCGAACAGATTCGCTTCTTTGCCGAATTTGCGGACAAGGAGGGCGGTGATCTCGTGCCGACCGACGATACAAGCGTCGGCATGATCATGACCGAGCCCTATGGCGTCGTGGGCGCCATTACGCCCTGGAATTTTCCGGTGTCCATGGCGGGCTGGAAGCTTGGCCCGGCACTCGCAGCCGGCAATGCCGTAGTGCTGAAACCATCGGAAATGACGCCCTTCTCCAGCATTTTCATGGCGCAACTGGCCATCAAGGCAGGGCTGCCCGCCGGGCTCATCAACATCGTGCTGGGTGACGGGCCTGTGACAGGCAATGCCATCACCGGCCATCCCGAAATTTCCAAGGTCAGCTTCACCGGATCGACGGCAGCAGGTTCGGCCATCATGGCAAATATCGCGCGTACCGGCGTCAAGCCCATGACGCTGGAACTGGGCGGCAAAAGTCCGCAGCTGGTTTTTGCAGACGCCGATATCGAAAAAGCCGCCGCCGCGATCGCCGGCAACATTCTGTCCAATGCCGGGCAGGCCTGCGTTGCCGGCTCGCGCATCATCGTTGAAGAGAGTGTCGCAGAAGCGCTTTCCGCCGCAATCATCGCCCGCATGAAGACGGTGAAGCCCGGCCCGACCTGGGACGAAGCAACACAGTATTCGCCGATCATCTCCGAAGTGCAGCGCCAGCGCATTGACGGCATCGTGCAGGCGGCTGTCGCCCATGGCGGCGAATGCCTGACGGGCGGCGCGATCATGGACGGTCCGGGTTATTTCTACCAGCCGACCTTGATCGCAAATGTCGACCAGACCTCCCCTGCTGTCACAGAAGAGATATTCGGGCCAGTGCTGACCCTGCAAACCTTCAAGACGGAAGAAGAGGCGCTGGCGCTCGCCGATCATCCTACCTACGGTCTTGCCGCGGGTCTTTTCAGCCGCGATATCTCGCGCGTCATGCGCCTGTCTCGCGCCATCCAGGCAGGAACGATCTGGGTCAACCGTTATGGCCGCTCCCGCGACCATATCCTGCCGACCGGCGGTTACAAACGTTCCGGCATCGGCAAGGATCTCGGACGGGAGGCCTATCTCGCCAACCGCAAGAGCAAAAGCGTCCTGATCGGACTGTAACAGGGGAAACATCTTGAAAACGCATCGCATCGCACTCATTCCCGGAGACGGCATCGGCAAAAGCGTGACTGATGCCGCCTGGCAGGTTCTCAACACCGCAGCAAAAAGCTCCGGTTTTGCGCTTGAAGGCACCGAATTCCCCTGGTCCTGCGCCTTCTACAAGGAGACCGGCGCGATGATGCCGAAGGATGGCATCGAGACCCTGCGCGGCTTCGACGCCATTCTGCTGGGCGCGGTCGGCTGGCCAGCGGAGGTGCCGGATTCGGTGTCGTTGCACGGCCTGCTTCTGCCGATCCGCAAGGCTTTTGTGCAATACGCCAATATCCGGCCGCACCGGCTTCTGCCCGGCGTGCAGGGACCGTTGAAAGCGGATGGATTCGACATTCTCTGCATCCGCGAAAATACCGAAGGTGAATATTCCGGTGCCGGCGGACGCGTGCATCAGGGCACCGAAGACGAGGTCGCTGTCGAAACCTCCATCTTCACCCGCAAGGGCGTGGAACGCATCCTGCGCTTCGGCTTCGAGCAGGCGCAAAAGCGTCGCGGCAAGTTGGCTTCCGTCACCAAATCCAACGCCCAGAAATATTCGATGGTGTTCTGGGACGAGGTGACGCAAAAGCTCGCCGCCGAATATCCGGATGTTGAAGTTTCCAGCTACCATATCGACGCCATGGCGGCGCGCATGGTGATGGCGCCGGAAAGCCTTGATGTCGTTGTCGCCTCAAACCTCTTCGGCGATATCCTGACTGATCTTGGTGCGGCCATTCAGGGCGGCCTCGGTTTTGCCGCCTCCGCCAATATCAATCCCAACCGCACGGCACCCTCCATGTTCGAGCCGGTGCACGGTTCGGCCCCTGACATCGCCCATCTCGGCATTGCCAACCCCATCGCCGCCATCTGGTCCGGCGCCATGATGCTGGAGCATCTGGGTGAGGCGGATGCGGCCAGGCGGGTCATGGCGGCGCTGGAAAAGGCGACCGGCCAGGGCATTGGCACCGTGCCGGGCAAGGACAACACAGACGTAATAACTGCCGCAGTTCTTGCGGCTCTCGACTGATTTCGGAGACAGATAATGCAGGGCTTGAAGGACAAGGAACTCTTTCGCCAAACGGGTTTGATCGGCGGGGAATGGAAAGCGGCCGCATCAGGCAAGACGGTCGACGTGATCGACCCGGCGACGCAGGCGGTGATCGGCACCGTGCCGGATATGGGCAGCGTGGAAACCCGCGCGGCCATCGAAGCCGCCAACGCTGCCTTCGTGCCGTGGAAGAAGAAAACGCACGCGGAGCGCGCGGCGCTTCTGGAAAAATGGTTCGCGTTGATGATCGAACACATCGACGATCTCGGCCTGATGTTGACCATCGAACAGGGCAAGCCACTTGAAGAGGCCAAGGGCGAAATCCGTTACGGAGCATCCTTCGTCAAGTGGTTTGCGGAAGAGGGCCGACGCATCAGCGGCGGCACCATTCCCTCTCCGACGCCGGATCGCCGTATCGTGGTGCTGAAGGAGCCGGTCGGTGTCTGCGGCATCATCACACCGTGGAATTTCCCGAACGCCATGATCACCCGCAAGGTCGCACCTGCATTGGCGGCTGGCTGCACCGTGGTCATCAAGCCCTCGGAATTCACGCCCTATTCGGCCCTAGCGCTCGGCGTTCTCGCCGAACGTGCAGGCATCCCGGCTGGCGTCATCAACATCGTCACCGGCATGCCGACGGAGATCGGCAACGAGATCATGGCCAATGAGACGGTGCGGAAAATTTCCTTCACGGGCTCTACCCGTGTCGGTTCGCTGCTGATGCGCGGTGCGGCCGACAGTGTAAAACGACTGTCGCTGGAACTCGGCGGCAATGCCCCTTTCATCGTATTCGACGATGCAGATCTCGATCTCGCCATCGAAGGCGCGCTCGTTTCGAAATTCCGCAATGGCGGTCAGACCTGCGTCTGCGCCAACCGCATTCTCGTTCAGGCGAGCGTTTACGATGCGTTTGCGAAAAAACTGGCTGATCGCGTCGATGCCATGCGTGTCGGACCCGGAACGGAGCTAGGTGTTTCCATCGGTCCGATGATCAACGAGCCGGCAATCGCCAAAATCCGCGCGCATATCGATGACGCCGTTTCCAAGGGCGCCGAGATCATTACCAAGCCTCATGATCTGCCTGAAGGTTCGCAATATACCGCACCGGTGGTGCTGACGGGCGCAACAACCGCCATGCGGCTGGCGAGCGAAGAGACCTTCGGGCCAGTCGCCCCGCTCTTCCGCTTCGAGACGGAAGAGGAGGCGATTGCGATCGCCAACGGCACGCCCTTCGGCCTTGCCGCCTACTTCTACACTGAAAGCCTCAAACGCGCCTGGCGCGTGGGCGAGGCGCTGGAGTTCGGCATGGTCGGCCTCAATACCGGCGCGATCTCCACCGAAGTCGCCCCCTTCGGCGGCGTCAAGCAATCCGGCCTCGGCCGCGAAGGCGCACAGGTCGGCATCGAGGAATATCTGGAAATGAAGACGTTCCACATCGGTGGACTTGCCTGAAGACTGTTTCTTTCTCCCCGCCTAAAGGGCCGCTCTGCGGCCCTTCTTTTTTGGTGCGAAATTGAAAAGCAGCACTCCCAGGGGTGGAAGAAAAATCCGGAGGCATGAATTGGTTTGGCAAAGCCACGGCATTCACGTGTCGTAACCCCCGACCAGATCCAGGGTCCAGCGCGATCACGTCATTGATCGTAAGAGACTATTCACAGTGCAGGCGCGCAGTGGCTGAATGCCAGATCAAGTCCGGCATGATGAAGAAATGAACTAACGCGCTACTGAATCTTATCCAGCATCTTGTAGTAAAGCCCTACCAAGGGAAGAAACCAGGGCTTGCCGAAATGGCCAGGCACCGCCGGCCAGTCCATCCCCTTCAGCGGGTTGTTGTCCGGGCGGCCCAGAATGGCGTCAGCCATGATCATGCCCAGATGGGTGGAAAGCTGGGCGCCGTGGCCGGAATAGCCCATGGCGTACCAGACGCCGTCATGGAAACCGGCGCGGGGATAACGGTCCTTGGTCATATCAACCAGTCCGCCCCAGCAATAATCGATTGGCACATGCGCAAGCTGCGGGAATATGCGGTGAAGGCTATCCATCAGGATCGCGCCACTTTTGGCATCCGAACGCTGGTCCGATGTCGTGGAAAAGCGCGCGCGGCCGCCGAAGATCAACCGGTTGTCCGGTGCGAGGCGGAAATAATTGCCGATATTCATGGTGTTGACGTAGGTGCGGTTACCCGGAACGGACGCCTTGATCTCGGCATCCGTCAACGGCCGCGTGGCGATGATGAAACTGCCGACCGCGATGATGCGGCGGCGGAAATAGCCGAAGCCGGAGGGCGTGTAGGCGCCGGTTGCCACAAGAACATTATCCGCGGTGACCTTGCCGCGCGCCGTTTCCAGCGTGTGTGTCTTGCCGTTCTGAGTTTGTTTCGTCACCGCCGCATTTTCGAAGATGACCGCGCCATGGCGGCTGGCGGCCTGCGCAAGGCCGGCCACATAGCGGCCCATATGCATCATGGCGCTCTTCTTGGACAGCATGGCGCCATAAAAGGGAGAGCCGATTTCCGCCTTGAGATCGTCAACCGACAGAAGAGCCGTATCGGGATCCACCTCGGCATGAACAGCCTCGAAATTCTTCGCCAGACTTTCGAAATGCTGCGGTTTCGAAGCCATTTTCAGCTTGCCGGCGCGGCGGAAATTACAGTCGATCCCTTCCTCGGCGATAAGGCTTTCCAGCGTGTCGATCGAGGCATCCAGCGCCTTGTAGAGCGCGATGGCGCGCTCCTTACCGAGTTCCGCCTTGGCGGAGAGGTAGGAGTGGGCCAGCCCGTTGTTGAGGTGGCCGCCATTGCGCCCGGAAGCACCCCAGCCGACGCGCTGTCCTTCAAGAACAACCACGCGCGCGCCCGCTTTTGCCAGCTGGCGCGCAGCACCCAGACCCGTGAAGCCGCCACCAATGACGGCCACATCGTAATGGCCCTCGACAGGACCTTGCGCCGCCCCCGCAAACAGGGGCGCCGTGTCGTGCCAATAGGAGACGAGCTTCATGATCCGGTCCTTCCTTACAGTCCAACGACGCCCGCGAGACCGGAAATATCGGAGATCTCCGTATAACCGTAATAGGGGTTTGCCGGTTCGTGACCGCGGTTGACCCAGACCTTGTTCTTGATGCCGAGATCGTGCGCGGACATCAGGTCGTAGCGGAAGGAGGACGAGACGTGCAGAATATCTTCCGGGCCGCAGCCGAGCATGTCGAACAAATATTCGAAAGCCTTGAAATGCGGCTTGTAGGCCTGCGCCTGTTCGGCAGTATAGACAGCATGGAACGGCGCGCCAAGCTTTTCCACATTCGACATGATCTGCGAATTCATGGCGTTAGACAGAATGACCAGCGGAATTTCCTTGGCAACCTTCGCCAGACCGGCCGGAACGTCCGCATGCGGACCCCATGTCGGAACGCGCTCATACACCATTACCGCATCTTCGTCCTTGAAGGCCACACCGTTGCGCTTGCAGGTGCGCGACAGGGCGTTATGGACGACTTCGGCGTAAGGCTTCCAG
The DNA here is from genome assembly GCF_013318015.2 of Agrobacterium tumefaciens. NCBI lineage: Bacteria > Pseudomonadati > Pseudomonadota > Alphaproteobacteria > Hyphomicrobiales > Rhizobiaceae > Agrobacterium > Agrobacterium tumefaciens. Next base: position 674,032 of record NZ_CP115842.1, read on the forward strand.
TCATGCATGACCTCGTCCAGGCGATAGGCAGAGAAGTCCTTGATGAATTGCTGCATCTCGGCCTCGCCCAGACGATCACCATAGAGATCGCGGGCAGCTTCTGCCATCTGGAAATGAATCAGCGTACCGTGGCAATCGAAAGTGATGTATTTCGGGCGGAAGATGGTCATGTCGTCGTCGTCCTTGCTTGGGGATGGGTGGTGGCTGCAATAACAAGATCATAGAGGCCTTTGCCCGGTCGACGCACTGCAATTGCCATTCGCGAAAGCAGATTGTTGCGTATGCGGCCGCCAGTTTGGCAGAGAGTTGCGTGCGACAAAACCGGAAGCCGCCGCCCACCCCCGTTCTGCGGATGGAAGCAGATGATGTGCGGCATAAGATGCGGCGGCGGGTAAAAGCAACAGTGAAACATATCGAACCTTGCCATTCGTCGGGACAATGTTCTTTTGCCGCCGGTCTATCAATGAACATGAAGAATAAAACGGAGTTGGGCCATGCAAGCCAGCCTCATCGATATCCAGAAATTTGAGCCGCAACACCTCGACGCCGCCGTCGAGCTTTCCCGCCAGGCCGGATGGCCACACCGCCGGGAAGACTGGGCGCTCGTCCTTTCACTGAGCAAGGGTTTCGTCGCTATCGAAAACGGTCGCGTCGTCGGAACCGCAATGGCCACGCTTCTGGGAGACACCTGCGCCACCGTCAACATGGTGATCGTGGACGAGGCCATGCGCGGCCGTGGTCTCGGACGCAAGCTGATGCAGGCGGTCGTCGATGCTGCGGAAAATCGCGAGTGCCGTCTGACCGCCACCGCTGAAGGCCTCCCACTCTATGAGAAGATGGGGTTCGTCGCATGCGGCGAGGTGCGTCAGCACCAGGGAATTCCTACGGCCGCCGATAAGCCCGCTAACGTGGCATGGGCAGAAACGATTGTACCGGCCGAGCTTGCCGCACTCGACGCGCAGGCATTCGGTGCGGATCGTACAGCACTCTTTACCGAGCTTGCGGATAGGGCACGGTTTGCGGTGGTTCAACAGCATGGCGCCATCATGGGTTTTGCAGGCCTTCGCGCCTTTGGCCGTGGTGAAGTCATCGGCCCGATTGTCGCGGAAACTGCTGAAATCGCGAAGGATTTGATTGCCTTCGTCGTTTCCGAGCGCCCCGGCGCATTCCTGCGCGTAGACACCACCACCGAGACGGGACTCGGTCCCTGGCTTGCCGAATACGGTCTTGCCCATGTCGGTGGCGGCATCGCCATGCGCCGGCCGAAGGCGGAAACCTCTGCCGACAAAAAACTGAAAACATTCGCGTTGACCAGCCAGGCGCTGGGCTGAATCCGGAGAGACCCATGTTAAGCAATTCACTGATCGAGCTCGACCGCGCCCATCTGGTGCACCCTGTCTCTTCCTTCCGCGGCCATGAAAAGCTTGGCGTTCGCGTGCTGAAATCGGCAAAGGGTGCCACGATTACCGACATGACCGGCCACCAGCTGATCGACGGTTTTGCCGGCCTCTGGTGCGTCAATGCAGGCTATGGCCATGACAGCATCGTGGAAGCGGCGGCAAAGCAGATGCGTGAACTGCCCTATGCCACTGCCTATTTCGACATTGGCAGCGAACCCGCCATCCGCCTCGCCTCCGAACTCGCCGACCGCGCGCCCGGCGATCTCAACCACGTCTATTTCACGCTTGGCGGATCCGACGCGGTGGACAGCACCATCCGCTTCATCCGCTATTACTGGCACGCCAAAGGCCAGCCGCAGCGCGACCAGTTCATTTCCATCGAACAGGGTTATCACGGCTCCACCACCGCCGGTTCAGGCCTGACTGCGCTGCCTGCCTTCCATGCAGGTTTCGGCGTGCCTTACGATTGGCAGCACAAAATTCCGTCTCACTATGCCTATCGCAATCCGGTCGGCAGCGACCCCGCCGCCATCATCGCCTCTTCCCTGCAAATCCTGAAGGACAAGATCGAGGCTATCGGCCCGGAGCGGGTCGCCGCCTTTTATGCCGAGCCCATTCAGGGCTCCGGTGGCGTTCTGGTGCCGCCGCCTGGCTGGATCAAGGCCATGCGAGAACTCTGCCGTTCCTACGGCATTCTCTTCGTTGCCGACGAAGTCATCACCGGCTTCGGCCGCACGGGACCACTGTTTGCCTGTGCCGACGAAGATATCGTGCCGGACTTCATCACAGCCGCCAAGGGTCTGACTTCGGGCTATGTGCCGATGGGCGCCGTCTTCATGGCCGACCATGTTTATGATACAATAGCCGACTTCGCCGGCGATGCCGCGGTCGGGCACGGTTATACCTATTCCGCCCATCCCGTCAGTGCCGCCGTTGGTCTCGAAGTGCTGAAACTTTACGAGGGCGGGCTGCTGGAAAACGGCCGGCGCGCCGGTCAGCGGCTGATGGCCGGGCTGGAAGGATTGAGAAGCCATCCGCTGGTTGGCGATGTACGTGGCCGGGGCATGCTTGCCGCTATCGAACTCGTGACCGACAAAGAGAAGAAAACCCCGCTGCCGGCTGCGGCGGCCCCTGCACGCAAGGTTTTTGACCGCGCCTGGGAAAACGGCCTCATCGTGCGCGCCTTCGCCAACGGCATCCTCGGCTATGCGCCGCCGCTGTGTTGCACCGATGACGAGATCGACGCCATTATAGAGCGGACGCGGAAAACCCTCGACCAGACGCTCGAGGACCCGGCAGTGCGGGCCGCCATGGCCTGAGGCGAACGGTGGATGGCGTTACGGCACCTTCTCGAAATGTCGCAACGCCGCACATATTCGCAATATTCTGCCGAAGACCCGATCCTTTTCGGAGAATCCGGCGCGCTGGAACTGCCAAACTATCAACAGAAAAAGCACTAAACGCCATAAAAAAGGGCGTTAGCAAGAATGGGAACGGGACAAGGATCCCGTCCGGGAACAGAATAAAATGCCGCAGCCTTCCCAAGGGCTCTGCGCGGCAAAGCGGAGACCGACATTGCCCAAGAAACTGAGCGACTTCAAATATATGAGCTTCGACGTGGTGGGAACTCTCATCGATTTCGAAGGTGGCATGAAATCGACCCTGATCCAGATCGGCGCTGAAAACGGCGTTGAGGTCGACGGTGAAAAGGCGCTCGGCCTTTACCGCGCGGCGCGTTACTCCGACGCCACCGATCTGTTTCCGGACGATCTCGTCCGCGTCTACCTGATCATCGCTCCGGAACTCGGTTTGCCGGCGGAGCGCGCTCTGGGTGAGCGCCTGCGCGACGCAGCAAAAAACTGGAAAGGCTTTGAAGACAGTCGTGCCGCGATGGCCGAGCTTGCAAAAACGCATCGTCTCATTGCCATGACCAACGCCCAGCGCTGGGCCTTCGAGTATTTCTCGAAGGAACTCGGTAGTCCCTTTTACGCCGCTTTCACAGCGGATGATACCGGCACGGAAAAGCCGGATCCCGCATTCTTCGAGAAGGTTTTCGCCTTCGTTGAAAGCGAAGGCGCATCGAAGGACGACATTCTGCACGTTGCGCAGAGCCAGTACCACGATATCGGCATTTCACGGAAACTCGGGATGACCAATTGCTGGATAGAGCGCCGCCACGCCCAGAAGGGATATGGCGGCACCATCGAGCCGGAGAACTTTACCGAACCGGACTACCACTTCACCTCGATGGCCGGCCTTGCCGAGGCCACGAGACACTCGGGCCGCTGAACCGCCTGTGGCATGACGCGCACTGGGGCGTGGATACCGAAAATTACTGCAGATGCCATTTCAACAAATCATACAAAAGGGGAAGACCATGAGTGACAGGATTACAAATTGGACCCGCTCTGACGATGCCGCCGTTGAACAGGCTATCCGTCGCGGCGCGACGCGGCGAGAGCTGCTTCACATGATGCTGGCCGGCGGCGTAGCACTTTCCGCCGGTTCGGCCATTCTCGGCCGCGCCTCGCAGGCGCTGGCGGCCACTCCCGTTTCCGGCGGCACGCTGAAGGCGGCCGGCTGGTCCTCCTCCACGGCCGACACGCTCGATCCCGCAAAAGCCTCGCTTTCGACGGATTACGTTCGTTGCTGCGCGCTCTATAACCGGCTGAGCTTCCTCGATGTTTCCGGCACGCCCCAGATGGAGCTGGCCGAATCCATCGAAACGAAGGACGCCAAGACCTGGACCGTGAAGCTGCGTTCCGGCGTCACCTTCCATGACGGCAAGGCACTGACCGCCGATGACGTGGTCTATTCGCTGAAGCGTCACCTTGACCCGGCCGTCGGTTCGAAGGTCGCCAAGATCGCCGCCCAGATGACCGGCTTCAAGGCGATCGACAAGAGCACCGTCGAGATCACGCTGGCAAACGCGAATGCAGACCTGCCGGCCATCCTGGCATTGCATCACTTCATGATCGTTGCCGATGGCGCGACCGATTTCTCCAAGGGGAACGGCACCGGTGCCTTCAAGCTGGAGAAATTCGAACCCGGCGTCCGCTCGATCATGTCGAAAAACACCAATTACTGGAAACAGGGTGGTCCGCACGTCGATAGCTTCGAATTTTTCGCGATTGCCGAAGACAATGCCCGCGTTAACGCCCTCATTTCGGGCGATATCCACCTCGCAGCGGCTATCAATCCGCGTTCGCTGCGCCTGCTCGACAAGCAGGAAGGCATCGTTCTGTCAAAGGGAACGTCCGGCAACTACACCAACCTCAATATGCGGCTGGACCAGACGCCCGGCAACAATGCCGATTTCATCGCCGGCATGAAGTCGATCGTCAACCGCGAGCAGATCGTCAAGGCGGCTCTGCGTGGCCTCGGTGAAGTCGGTAACGACCAGCCAGTGCCGCCCATGAGTCCCTACCACAATCCGGACCTCAAGCCGAAGGCCTTCGATCCTGATAAGGCGAAGTTCCACTTTGAAAAAGCGGGTCTTATCGGTCAGTCCATCCCGGTCATCACCTCGGATGCTGCAAACTCTGCCGTGGACATGGCGATGATCATCCAGGCGTCGGCCGCAGAAATCGGTGTAAAGCTGGATGTGCAGCGCGTTCCCTCGGACGGTTACTGGAGCAATTACTGGCTCAAGGCGCCTATTCACTTCGGCAACATCAACCCGCGCCCAACCCCGGATATTCTGTTCTCGCTGCTTTACGCCTCCGACGCGCCGTGGAACGAAAGCCAGTACAAGTCGCCGAAGTTCGACAAGATGATGCTCGAAGCACGCGGTATGCTGGACATGGACAAGCGCAAGCAGATCTACTTCGAAATGGAAAAGATGATCGCCGACGAAGCCGGCACCATCATTCCCGCCTATATCACCAATGTCGACGCCATCACCTCCAAGCTGAAGGGTCTGGAAGCCAATCCGCTCGGCGGCATGATGGGTTACGCGTTTGCTGAATACGTCTGGCTCGAGGCCTGATAGACCAAGGGGCCGGGCGCCGACGCGCCCGGCAACCTTTCCGCCGGTGCGGGAAGCCTCCACAGCTGGAGCGACACTTTGAAAAACAAGCGGTTTTCGCCTGATATCTCGCTACAGCTATATAATTTGGATCATGATGATTTCAGGTCGATCGGGCCTGAAATCATCATGATCCAGGCAGGTCGCAGGAGCATGTAAATGAACAGCCGGATACTCTCCCTTATCGCCAGGCGGCTGGTCGTCATGCTGACGACGCTGCTTATCGTATCGTTTATCGTCTTTTCCGCCACCAGCCTGCTGCCCGGCGACACGGCAACGATCCTTCTTGGCCAGTCGGCAACGCCGGAGGCCGTGGCCGGTCTGCGCACCGCCATGCATCTCGACGACCCGGCCCTTCTGCGTTTTGTCCGCTGGCTTTTTGGCCTGCTGCACGGCGAACTCGGCACGTCCTACGCCAACAATATGGCGATCGCCGACCTCATAGGCCCACGTTTCGTCAACTCCATGAAGCTTGCCGGCATCACCACTGTTATCGCCGTGCCGCTGGCCCTGACGCTCGGCATCAGCTCCGCCATGCTGCGTGGAACGCTTTATGATCGCGCCGTCACCATCCTGACCATCGGTGTCATTTCGGTGCCGGAATTCATGATCGCGACGCTCGCGGTTCTGCTGTTCGCCGTATATCTGAAGTGGCTGCCAGCCCTGTCGCTGGTCAGCGAGGTGCATACCGTGTTCGATGTGCTGCGGGTTTACGCCATGCCGGTCATCACGCTCACCTTCGTCGTGTCGGCACAGATGATCCGCATGAGCCGCGCCGCCGTCATCGAGACGCTCGATACGCCCTATGTGGAAATGGCGCTCCTGAAGGGCGCACCGCGCATGCGCATCGTCCTGCGCCACGCACTTCCCAATGCGCTTGGCCCCATCGTCAATGCGGTTGCTTTGTCGCTTTCCTATCTCGTCGGCGGCGTCATCATCGTTGAGACTATCTTCAATTATCCAGGCATCGCCAAGCTGATGGTTGATGGCGTCGCGACCCGCGACCTGCCTCTGATCCAGAGCTGCGCAATGATTTTCTGCGTCGGTTATCTCCTCCTCATCACAACCGCCGATATCATCGCCATCATGTCCAATCCGAGGCTGCGCTGATGACCGACAATATCAAAACAACTTCGGGGACCTCGCGCTTGGGTTACAAAATCAATGTCGTCGGCGTTTTCGGCTTTCTCGTCATTTTTCTCTGGGCCATGGTTGCGATCTTTGCGCCCTATCTCATCCCGCATCCCGTCGGTGAAATCGTCGATCTGGATTATTTCGGTCCGATGACCTCCGATCTCTGGCTCGGCTCCGACTATCTCGGCCGCGACGTGTTTTCCCGCATTCTCATGGGCGCGCGTTTCACGGTCGGCATTTCACTTGCGGCCGTCACGATCGCCTGCGTGTCGGGCGTCGTTCTCGGCATGAGCGCTGCCGTGGTCGGCGGCTGGTTCGATGCGGCCCTCAGCCGTTTTCTCGATGCGGTGAACTCCATTCCAAGCAAGCTTTTCGGACTTGTGGTTGTCGCTGCCGTTGGCTCCTCCATTCCTGTGCTGATCGTCACCCTGTCGGTTATCTATACGCCCGGCGCCTATCGCTTTGCCCGGGCGCTCGCCGTCAATGTCAACACCATGGATTTCGTCACCGTGGCCCGCGTGCGCGGCGAGAGCCTCTTGCACCTTATCAGCTCCGAAATCCTGCCCAACATCATCCGTCCCGTGCTGGCCGATCTCGGCGTGCGCTTTGTGTTCATCGTGCTGCTTCTGTCGGGCCTTTCCTTTCTCGGTCTTGGCCTGCAGCCGCCGAATGCAGACTGGGGTGCGCTGGTGCGTGAAAACATCGGCGGCCTGCCCTTTGCCGCGCCAGCCGTGATCTTTCCGTCGTTGGCGATTGCCAGCCTGACGATCAGCGTCAATCTGCTGATCGACAATCTGCCGCAGAAAATCCGCGACAGGAGCGAATAATGACAAATCTTGTTGAAATCCGTGGACTTAAAGTCGAGGCGACCACCGATTCCGGCCGCCGCATCCAAATCATCAGGGGTGTAGACATCGATATCGCCGATGGCGAGATCGTCGCATTGATCGGCGAAAGCGGCTCCGGCAAGACCACCATTGCACTGACATTGATGGGATATGCCCGCCCAGGCTGCCGTATTTCCGGCGGCAGCGTCACGGTGGCAGGCCGCGACATGGTACAGCTTTCCGAAATGGAACGGGCAAAGATCCGCGGTACGAAAATCTCCTACGTCCCTCAAAGCGCCGCAGCCGCCTTCAATCCGGCGCAAAAGATCATCGACCAGGTCATAGAGGTCACCCGCATCCACGATCTGATGCCGCCGCAGGAGGCGCGCCAAAGAGCGGTGGAACTGTTCAAGGCATTGTCGCTGCCCAATCCCGAAACCATCGGCGACCGTTATCCGCACCAGGTTTCCGGCGGCCAGCTTCAGCGTCTCTCCGCAGCCATGGCGCTGATCGGCAACCCGGACCTGGTCATTTTCGACGAACCGACTACGGCACTCGACGTAACGACACAGATCGAGGTTCTCCGCGCCTTCAAATCAGCGATGCGCAAGGGCGGTATCGGCGGCGTTTATGTTTCGCACGATCTCGCAGTCGTCGCCCAGATTGCCGACCGGATCGTGGTGCTGAAAGGCGGCGAGATACAGGAAACCGGCACGACCACGGATATTCTCGAGAATGCCCAGCATCCTTATACGCGGGAGTTGCTCACCGCTTTTAACGACAAGGTACGCACCGTAGCGCCGCTAAAACAAATTGACGCGAAGCCGCTGCTGGATATCGAGAAGCTGATCGCCGGATATGGAACGAAAGGCGATGACCATATGCCGCTGGTGCGTGCGGTCGATTCCGTTAGCCTTGCAGTCTATCCCGGACGCAATCTCGGCATCATCGGCGAATCCGGTTGCGGAAAATCGACGCTGGCGCGCGCCATTGCCGGCATTCTGCCCGCCGCCAGCGGTCATGTCATCTTCGAAGGTCGGCAGCTGGATGCCGATGCCCGCCGACGCACCAGCAATCAGTTGCGCCGCATGCAGATCGTCTTCCAATATGCCGATACGGCGCTCAACCCGGCCAAATCCATCGAGGATATTCTTGGCCGGCCGCTGACCTTTTATCACGGCATGAGAGGCAAGGCGCGCGACGCCCGGATCGACCAGTTGCTGGATATGGTGAAGCTGCCGCGCTCGGTTCGCCACCGCCATCCTTCCGGCCTATCGGGCGGACAGAAGCAACGCGTCAACTTCGCCCGCGCACTCGCAGCAGAACCATCGCTCATCATTTGCGATGAAATTACCTCGGCGCTTGATACGGTCGTCGCAGCCGCGATCATCGACCTGCTCGGCGAACTCCAGCGAGAGCTGAACCTCTCCTACATCTTCATCAGCCACGATCTCTCTGTGGTGGAAACCATCTGCGACGAAATCGTCGTGATGTATGGCGGGCAGAAAGTGGAGCATCTGGCAACGGAAGCGATCAAGTCGCCGACCCATCCCTATTCGAAGCTCCTGTTCTCCTCGGTACCGAAGCTCGACCCGAAATGGCTCGACAATCTTCAGCAGGATGCAGAGTTGGTGCGAGCGTTTTCCAAGAGGTGACAACATCATTTTCGTCATCCTCGGGCTCGTCCCCAGGATGACGTTGAGTACGAAGCGACGCGTCTCGACATTCTGGCGCCCCTGCAAAGGGACGTCTTCCACCTCAAAGCGGAAACAGGCTGGTCAGCGGCATATGCGATTTGATGATCGGAGATTTCAGCACAACGAAGCTGAAATATTTGTCGATACCGACATCCATGTCCGTCAGCCGCTCCATGATCGACTGATATTCGACGATGCCGGAGGTGACGAATTTCAGGAGGTAATCGTAACCGCCTGAAACGAGGTGGCATTCTACCACTTGATCGATCTTTTCGATAACGCCGAGAAAACGGGCGAAGTCGATCTGGCGGTGGTTCTTGAGCGTGATCTCGGTGAATACCGTCAGCGTCTGGCCGAGCTTGTTGATGTTGATCTGTGCCGAATAACCTTCGATATAGCCCTCGGCCTGAAGCTTCTTGACGCGCATCAGGCAGGGGCTTGGCGAGAGATTGACAAGCTCCGCCAGCTCGACATTGGTGATGCGACCATTTTTCTGGAGTTCGTAAAGGATCTTGATGTCGATCCGGTCAAGTTTCATCACGTGCGGAACCCCTTTTATATTTTTTCGTGCGCGCGGCATAAAATTCTGACGCGGCCATGGAAATCTTATCACATGAGCGTGCCCTGTCGACGCGGGGATGTTTTTTTCATCCAGCATAAAGAGTTGCAGACATGGCTACGAACAGCAGGAGATTCCGGCAATCGGCGCAGTCTGGCAGCGTTTACCCGGCGACCAAGGTAAATTAAGACGAATACAAGGAGCCCCACCATGCCTGCGCCGCTGCAACAGATCACGACATCACCGGAACTGCCGAAATCGGCGGACGCCGTCATTATTGGCGGCGGTATCGTCGGCGTGTTCGCAGCCTATTACCTCGCCCGGCGTGGCCTGAAAGTGGCTCTTGTCGAAAAAGGTCTTGTTGGCGCGGAGCAATCCAGCCGCAACTGGGGTTGGTGCCGGCAGCAGAACCGCGACGCCCGCGAATTGCCGATTTCAACGCAGAGCCTGACGCTCTGGGAACGGTTTGCCGCAGAAAGCGGCGAAGACACCGGTTTTCGCCGCTGCGGATTGTTCTACCTGAGCGACAACGAAGCTGAAATTGCCGGCTGGGCGCGCTGGCGCGACTTTGCCATCACCGCAGGCGTGACGACGCATATGTTGAGCGCGGATGAGGCGAGCAACCGCGGACGCGCAACTGGAAAACGCTGGAAGGGTGGCGTCTTTTCGCCAACGGACGGCACCGCCGATCCCTCGATGGCGGCGCCGGCCGTCGCGCGTGCCCTCATGAAGCTGGGCGGAACGGTGCACCAGAATTGCGCCGCGCGCGGTCTGGAGACGGAAGGTGGTCGCGTTAGCGCCGTCGTTACCGAAAAAGGCACGATCCGCACCAAAACCGCCATCATGTCCGGCGGCGCCTGGGCCTCGTCCTTCTGCCGCCAGCTTGGAATTCGTTTTCCGCAGGCCGCTGTCCGCTCCTCAATTCTGTCCGTCACGGCAGGTGCAGAAGGACTGCCGGATGCGCTGCATACAAAAGCCGTTTCTGTAACACGCCGGAGCAACGGCGGTTACACGCTCGCCATCAGCGGCCTCGGTCGCATCGACCCGACCGCGCAGCAAATGCGGTTTGCACGCGAATTCGTTCCGATGTTCCTCAAGCGCTGGCGCAGCCTGCGACCGGGTGGATTGGAGGGGATTCGCGGTGGGCACGAAACGCTGAAACACTGGCGGCTCGATGCGCCGACGCCGATGGAACGGGTTCGTATTCTCGATCCGAAACCGAATGCCGCCGCCATCCGTGAGACCCACAAAAGGGCGCTGGAACTTCTGCCTGCACTCCGCAAAACCCAGATATCCGCTGCCTGGGCCGGCTTCATCGACAGCACGCCGGATGGTGTGCCCGCCATCGGCGAGACCAGCGAATTGCCCGGCTTCATCCTCGCCGCCGGTTTCAGCGGCCACGGTTTCGGCATCGGCCCCGGCGCTGGCCACCTGATCGCCGATATCGTGACGGGTTCAACCCCGATCGTTGACCCCGCCCCGTATCATCCCAGCCGTTTCCTTGACTCGTCATGGGGCAAGGTCGCGGATTTCTGATTGTTCTGCGCAGGCCAACAGACGAATCAAAACAGCACCCGCAGGCATGACCTGCGGGTGCTGCCGTCCACCGCATTTATTCGACCGGTCAGCTTTTCGGCAGGCCGGGTGGGTTGGTTCTCGATTCCGGCAAGGCCTCTTCCGAAAGCTGCCAGCGTTCCAGTATCTTCGCGTAAGCGCCGCTCTTGATCAGATCGTTGGTGGCGAGCGTCAGCGCATCGGCCAGTCCCGAACCCTTGCGGGTGGTGATGGCGACATCCGAACGTTCCGGCCAGCCGGCGGAGAGTGTTCCGACACGCTTGATGGTCTTGTCACGCGCGGCGATGAAGACCAGCTGCGCATGCGGCTGGACGATCACATCGGCCCGCCCGGCAGAAAGCGCGACAAGCCGGGTGGCCTCGTCGTCATAATATTGCAGCTCGAGCGGTTTTAAACCGGCGGCTACATTCTCGTCATTCCATTTCAGCAGAATACGCTCCTGATTGGTTCCAGCGCCGACGATGATCTTCAGGCCCGCCGCATCCTTCGGCTCATTTATGGCGGTGATGCCGCTGTCGGACTTCACGAAAAAGCCGTGCAGGCCCTGACGATAGGTGGAGAAGTCGAACTTCTCCTTGCGCTGCTCGGTCACCCCGACATTGGAGATGACAGCATCGTATTTGCCGGAGGCAAGCCCCAGCGGCCAGTCGGCCCAGGCGACAGCAACCAGCTCAAGCTCAAGGCCGAGACTATCAGCCACCGCAAGCGCATAGTCCGGATCGGCACCCACCACGGTCTTGGCGTCCGTCGCATAGGTCGCGAGCGGTGGTCCGCCAGGTGCAACCGCGACCGTGAGTTTGCCCGGGGTGATGAATTTGAAATCTTTCGGGATGGCGGCGATCGCTGCGGGGTCTTTTTCTACCCTGATCCGGCCAGGCTGGTCTGGCGAAAGATCGAAGACATCAGTTGCGAAAGCCGACCCGAAAGCGGCGATAGAGAGAAAAACGCCGAACGTGACTGTGGCAAGACGAGAGGTGAGTGCCATTCTGGCTCCCCGATAAAATGAATTGCAGGACGGAGGTAGCGCGGACGGGAGGAGGCCCGCGCTACCGGCTGAGTGATGTCCCACCTTCAACTCAGCTTTGTGGAAACTCAGCTTTCTGGCAGCAAACCAGCACTCAGCTCTTGGGCAGACCGGGCGGATTGGTGCGGGATTCGGTGATGGCTTCCGAACCGAGGTTCCAGCGGGCGAGAACCTTGCCGTAATTGCCGTTCTTGATCTGGGCGTTCAGTGCCGCCGTGATGGCTGCGGCAATTCCGGCATCCTTTTTGGAGGCAACAGCGATTTCCGCCGCTTCCGGCCAGCCGCCGGAGAAGGTACCAACGAGCTTGGTCTTCTTCTGGCTTGCTGCCTGGAAGGCTGACGTCGCGTTGGGGCCGAGATAGGCGTCCGCGCGGCCGGATTGCAGGGCGACATCGAGCACGGCCTGATCGTCGTAATATTGCACATCGGTGTCGGCCAGACCCTTGGCCTTGTTGTCCTTGATCCATTTCAGCAGGATCTGCTCCTGATTGGTGGCAGCGCCGACGATAACCTTCAACCCGGCAACATCCTCGGGCTTACTGATGCTCGTCACCTTGCTGTTGCTGCCCACGTAAAAGCCGAGCAGGTCGTTGCGGTAGCTGGAGAAGTCGAATTTTTCCTTACGGGCTTCCGTCACCGTGATGTTGGAGGTGACGGCATCATATTTGCCGGAGGTGAGGCCCAGCGGCCAATCGGCCCAGGCGATGGGAACTAGCTGAAGTTCAAGGCCAAGACTGTCAGCAACCAGCTGGGCGATATCCGGCTCCACGCCAATAGGCGTTTTTGTATCGCTGGCATAATCGACCAGCGGCAGCCGGAAAGGCACGGTCGCGACCGTCAACTTTCCATCCGCGACGAACTTGTGGCCAGCGGGCAGAAGCTTGATCGCTTCTTCCACCTTCTCGGCGCGCACTCGCCCCTTCTGCTCCGGCGACAGGTCGATTTCCTGCGCATGCGCAGCCGGTATCAGCGCGGTGGTAGCGGTGAAAAGACCGCCTGCAAGGAACGACAATAATTTCGATGAAAAAGCCATGCGAGTGTTTCCTTTGTTGTTTTGATTAGAGAACTTTTGCGAGGAATTCGGCGGTGCGGGGATGTTCCGGGCTGTTGAACACCTGGTCCGGCGTGCCTGTTTCGATGATGCGGCCCTGTTCCATGAAGACGACCCTGTCGGAGACTTCACGGGCAAAACCGATTTCATGGGTAACGATGATGAGCGTGACGCCGGAGCGGGAAAGCTCCTTGATGACATCAAGCACTTCGTTGACGAGTTCAGGATCGAGCGCGGATGTCGGCTCATCGAACAGCAACACCTTCGGCCGCAACGCCAGCGCCCGGGCGATCGCCACGCGTTGCTGCTGACCGCCGGAAAGCTGACGGGGATAAGCGCCAGCTTTTTCGGCAAGGCCGACGCGAGCCAGAAGATCGCGCGCCTCGGTCTGCGCCTGCTCTTTCGATATGCCACGAACGGCTATGGGTGCTTCGATGATGTTTTCAAGCGCGGTCAGATGCGGGAACAGGTTGAAGCTCTGAAACACCATGCCCACTTCGGCGCGGCGCTTGAGGATTTCCCGTTCCTTCAGCTCATAAAGCGTATCGCCCTTTTGACGATAACCGACCAGTTCACCGTCTATGGCGATAAATCCGTCATCGACGCGCTCGAGATGGTTGATGGAGCGCAGCAATGTGGACTTGCCGGAGCCGGATTGGCCGAGAATGGTGGTGACACTGCCTGCCGGAATGGAAAGGCTGATATCATCAAGCACCTTCAGCGACCCGAAGGATTTCGAAACGCCATGAATATTGACCGACCCGCCACGATTTCCGAGCTGAAAGCTCACGGCACGGGCAGGCACCGAACGCTCGGGCCTTACGGCTGTCGTGGCCACCGTTTCCACGGCTTCAGGCAAGGGTTTGCGCGGCAGGAAGGTGCGGTAAATCGTGGCGAACAGCGATGGCGGCGGGTTGCGCAGTGCACCGCGTGAAAAATGCCGCTCGATATGGTGCTGCACGATCGAAAGCGCCGTCAGTATCACCAGATACCAGACGGTCGCGACCATCAGCAGCGGGATCACTTCCAGATTGCGGCGATAGATGATCTGGATCGTGTAGAACAGCTCCGGCAGGGCAAGGATATAGACCTGCGAAGTCCCCTTGGCGAGGCCAATGATGTCGTTGAAGGCGGTGGGCAAGATGGAGCGCATCGCCTGCGGCAGAACGATGCGGGACGCCTGCCGCCGCCGGGGAAGGCCGAGTGCTGCGGCAGCCTCAAGCTGCCCCTGATCAACCGAGAGAATGCCGCCACGGACGATTTCGGATGCGAAGGCGGCCTGATTGAGCGTCAGCCCTAGAACGGCGGCCGCAAACGGCGTCATCAGCTGCGTGGTATTCCAGCTGAAGAAGTTGATGCCGGTATAGGGCACACCGATCGTCACGGTCTCATAGAGATAACCGAGGTTGTTGAGGATCAGCAAAAGCACGATCAGCGGGATGGATCGAAAAATCCAGATATAGGTCCAGGATACGGCAACCAGCAGCGGCGAGCGTGAAACGCGCGCAAGCGCCAGCAGCGTTCCCAGCGCGAAGCCGAGCACCGCACCGAGCGCGGTCAGCAGCAGCGTCCGTCCTAAGCCGACCAACACCGGTTCAGCGAAAAACCATTCCGCAAAGACATCCCAGCCCCAGCGCGGATTGCCGAAAACGGAATGCAGAACGGCCGCAATGATGAGTACTGAGAAGACCGTTCCCACCGTCCGCAAGGGGTAGCGGGCCGGCACGATGCGGAAATGGGAATACCCACCCTTGATCGGTTCACCCTTCTGGTCGTTCAATGCAACATGCGGAAAATCAGAGGCTATCGTCATCGGAAAAAGCCTTTCACGGGTGGGCCGGGGAAGAATGCGGCCGGGCCGCCGGTATCGACGCGCTTTCCGCAACGGAGGCGGAGGCGCTATCGGCAAGCCATTTTTCGAAAGGCAGCGACCTGATCGTTTCAGGATCGGCCGACGTATCGAACAACGCGCGATAACCGTTGGTGAGATATAGGCCGACCGCTTCCGGCTGGCGGAAGCCCGTGGTCAGATAGACACGGGCGTAACCCTGCCGGATCGCCTGCCGCTCCAGCTCCTGAAGCACTATTTTGGCAAGCCCCTGCCGGCGGTGGGCCGAATGGGTCCAGACCCGCTTGAACTCGGCGGTTTCCTCGTCGTAGCGCATGAAGGCACCGCCGGCGATCGCCTTGCCGCCACGCAAGAGCAGCAGGAAATTGCCCGACGGCGGGCTGAAAGCCTCCGGCGGATATTTGTTAAGTTCCGCCTTGGCGCCTTCCGCGTTGAAATATGTGCCGTAGCGGCTGTCATATTCGAACAGCAACTCCTCCAGAAGCGGGGTTGCGAGCGGATCCTTGACCGATGTGTAGAGAAAACTGTCGCTCATCTCGTTGTCCTAAACTCGTTGCATCAGGAGAGGTATGCTTCGGCCAGACGCACCCAGAAGCGTGCCGCAGGCGCAATGATCGCATCGTTGAAATCGTAGTGAGGGCTGTGCAGCGGCGCGCTCTCGCCATTGCCGACGAAGAGATAGGAGCCCGGCCGCTCCAGAAGCATGAAGGCGAAATCCTCGCTCGCCGTTCGCGGCTGAAAGCCTTCTGCAACCTGTTCGGCTGGAAAATGCCGTTTGGCGACGTCGCGGGCAAACGTTGTCTGCCTGATGTGATTGATGACGGGCGGGAAGCCACGGGAGTAGGTGACATCGGCGCTTGCGCCGAAGCTTTCCGCCTGTGCTTTGGCAAGGGCGGGAAGCCGCTCCTCCAGTCTGTCGCGCACGGCGGGCGAAAAGGCCCGCGCGGTAATCTGCAGTTCGACACTCTCGGGAATGACGTTGGAAGCAGTTCCGCCATGGATGGAGCCTACCGTCAGCACCGCCATGTCTCGCGGGTCGACATTGCGCGAGACGATGCTCTGCAAGGCGGTGACGAAGCTTGCCGAGGCAAGAACCGGATCAACCGTTTCATGCGGCGCCGCCCCGTGCCCGCCCTTGCCGATGATCCGAACCTTCGCCTTGTCGACGGAGGCCATGGCAGGCCCTTCGACAAAGCCGAATTGTCCGGTTTCGACACCCGGCCAATTGTGCAGCCCGAACACGGCATCGACGGGAAACCGCTCGAAAAGCCTGTCCTTTATCATCGCTCTAGCACCCGCACCGATTTCCTCGGCGGGCTGGAAAATCAGCGTCAGCGTGCCGGAAAAACTCGATGTTTCAGCTAGATAACGGGCAGCGGCGAGCAGGATAGTCGTGTGACCGTCATGACCGCAGGCATGCATCACACCCTGTGTCTGGCTGGCATAGGCAAGACCGGTTTCCTCGACGATGGGCAGGGCGTCGATATCGGCGCGGATACCCAGACGCTTGTCACCATGACCACGTTTCAAGGTGGCGACGACGCCATGGCCCCCGACACCCTCGGTCACCTCATATCCGAAGGAGAGGAGATAACGGGCAACGAGCGCCGCCGTGCGCTTTTCCCCAAGCGAAAGCTCCGGATGTCGGTGAAGATCGTGCCGGATGGCGATGCTTTCCTCGATGAAGGCAAGGATTCCCCGTTCGGCGTCGTCCTGCGGACGCGCGCCGTCAATGCGGATATTCATGGTTCTGGTCTCCTGCGCTGCGCTTTACCCGCACAGCACCTTGAAATTCTCTCCGGGCGGCAATGGCTGCCGCCCGACCCCGCTTTTATGCGATCGCCTTGCTGGAACCGCTTTCAGCGTGGGAATAGATGCTGTCCTTGAAAGGCAGGCCGAGATGCTCACGCAGCGTTCTGCCTTCCAGATGCGGTTCGAAATATCCGCGCCGTTGCAGCACCGGTATGACGAGGCGGATGAAATCATCCAGCCCTTCGGCAATCACCGGGAAGCCCAGAATGAAACCGTCGGCCGCATCGTGCTCAACCCAGCGGATGATCTCGTCCGCCACCTTGTCCGGAGTTCCGATGAAACCTTCGCGCGGGGTCGCCGCCTCCAGCGCCGCTTCGCGCAACGTCTGGCTCTTTTCCTTCGCACGGCGCTTGATGCGGTCGGTCGTCGAACGGAAGCTGTTCTTGCCGATCTCGCCAAGTTCGGGGAAAGGCTCATCCAGCGGATAGACACTGAAGTCGTGGTGGTCGAAGAAACGGCCGAGATAGGCGAGCGCATCCTCGATGGTGATGAGGTTGCGGATGATGTCGTATTTCGCTTCCGCCTCCTCCTGCGTTTCGCCCACAATCGGCCCGATGCCAGGGAAAATCTTCACGTCGGCTGCGGATCTGCCCTGCGCGACAGCACTCTGCTTCACGCGCTTGAGGAATGTCTGGTTTTCCTCGAGCGACGCAGAATTAGTAAAAACGGCGTCGGCATGTTTACCCGCAAGCCCTATACCGGCATCCGAAGAACCCGCCTGGAAAATCACCGGCTGCCCCTGCGGCGAACGCTGGATGTTCAGCGGGCCTTCCACCTGGAAGAAGCGACCCTTGTGGCCGAGCGTGTGGAGTTTTTGCCTGTCGAAGAACTGTCCCGTCTCGCGGTTACGCACGAAGGCATCGTCGTCCCAGCTGTCCCACAGGCCCTTGATCACCTCCAGATATTCATCGGCGATCTCGTAACGCAGCGCATGTTCGGGATGGTTGCGGCTGTAGTTCTTCGCCGTACCTTCGAGTGGCGTCGTCACTGCATTCCAGCCGGCCCTGCCACCGCTCAGAAGATCGAGCGAGGCGAACTGGCGCGCGATGGTGAAGGGCTCGCTGTAGGAGGTCGAAACCGTGCCGGCAAGACCGATCTTCGAGGTGACGGAGGCGAGCGCCGAAAGGATGGTCAAAGGCTCGAACCGGTTGAGGAAATGCGGAATGGACTTGTCGTTGATGTAAAGCCCGTCGGCAACGAAGGCGAAGGCGATGCCGGCGGCTTCTGCCTTCAGCGCGTTCTTCCTGAAGAAATCGAAGTTGACGCTGGCATCAACAGGGCTTTTCGGGTGCCGCCAGGCGTTCATGTGCCCGCCGGGGCCCTGGAGCATAATGCCGAAATGGATTGTCTTTTTCGTCATGTCATTTCCTCCTGAGGACAAGTTCACGCGGCCCTGGAAAGGCGGTGTGTGGCCAGCAATTCGATCGAGGCGAGCCTCTGATCGGCCCCCACATGCGGCGGCTCCACGATGAATTCCTCGATACCGTGCTCATCGGAAAGCGCGCGCAGCGCCTTGTGAATATCGTCCGGCCCGCCATGCAGGACGTTGGGCTTACGCTCCTCGATGCGATAATCGGTATCGCCGGACTGGCGGGCGAATTCTTCCGCCTGTTCACGGCGGCCAAGGTTGAACGCCTTGCCGTCGCTGAGGAACACCCGGTAGATGCGCTGACCTTCCACCTGCCGCGCCGCATGGTCGGGATCACTGGCGGCAAAGACGGAGAGGGCAAGGATCGGCGCCCTTCCGCCGCTCTCCTCACGGAAAGCCGAGAGGCTGCTGCGAAGAACCTCCGGATCACCATTGAGGTGGCCGGCAAAGACGAAATTCCATCCTTTGGAAGCTGCAAGCCTTGCGCTTTCCGGGCTGGCACCGAGCAGAAACCGTTCCACCGCAACCGGCGGCACCGGTGTTGCCTGCAACCCGGCCTGCGCATGCCCCTTCGGCGCGGCACCGGAGAGAAATGTGGTAAGCTCACCAAAAGCCGTTTCGAAATCCGGCTTGCGAGCGGGATCATAGGCCTGCTGTAGGGCAGACGTCGCAAGCGGCAGCCCGCCCGGTGTCTTGCCGACGCCGAGATCGACCCGACCGGGGGCAAGCGACGACAGCACGTTGAAAACCTCGGCGACCTTGTAGGGGCTGTAATGCTGCAGCATCACGCCGCCCGAGCCGACGCGGATACGAGAGGTCTTCGCCAGAATCCATGCAACCAGCGCTTCCGGCGCGGAACCGGCAAGCTCCGGCGAATTGTGATGTTCTGCCACCCAGAATCGGCGATAGCCCAGTTCTTCGGCGCGTTTGGCGAGATTGATCGTGTCGCGGAACGCGCTTGCCGCGTTCTCACCCGTTGGAACAGGGCTCTTGTCCAGCAAACTGAGAGTATACATCATCACCTCGCATGTCTTTTGATGCATACTTTGTCTACTGATTTTATATAGTAATAAAGGACGTTCGTTCCACGTTGCGACGCGATCAGAGAAAATATTGTTTCCCGCTATGGTTTCGGCAGGCGTCTTTGGCAAAGCAATCCGAAACGATGAGGAAACAGGGCGAAAAACGATGGTGTAAAGCCGCTTTGTGCATCGAGCCGGGACGAAACGGACTTGCGCGGGAATTCGGTAAAAACTACTTAGTAAGTTGAGAACACCATAACCCGGCACTCAGAAGGTGCTGGCCCTCTTTGCGGATCATGCGATGTTGACCAAAAAAGGCAAATACGGACTGAAGGCTCTTGTCGATCTGGCGCGGTTGCCCCAGGGCGAGACCGCCTTTGTGACCGAGATTGCAACCCGCAACAATATTCCGAAAAAATTTCTGGATACTATTCTTCTGGAACTGCGCAACAGCGGCATTCTGCGTTCCAAGAAGGGACCGAATGGCGGTTATTCGCTGTCGAAAATGCCATCGGAAATCATGATCGGGCAGGTCATCCGAACGCTGGACGGGCCCTTGGCCCCCATCCGCTGTGCCAGCCGCACCGCTTTTGAAGCCTGCGACGACTGCGACGATCCCGAGACCTGTCAGGTCAGGGTTTCGATGACGGACGTGCGGGACGCCATCGCAACAATCCTGGACAATATGACGCTCGCACAATTCGTGGCAAAAGGCGGACAAGACGCGCAATTTATTCCGGCAGGCGAGTAAGCGCCGTTTACTGCCGGCGCAGATCGTCTCCCAGGGTCGCAATCAGGCCGGATTCGCTTGCACCATCGATAAGGCCGAGACGGGCCATTAGAATTTCCAGCGTGATGGCATTGTTGCGGACAGAGCGAAAGGTCACGCTTTCCGCCCCCACCTGCGCCGCATCGATATTGGCCGCGAGGCGGGAAATCTGTGCCTTCAGCAATTCGATTGCGAGAAATATTTCGCCGATAAGGGGGCGCGCATCACCGTCCTCGGCCAATCTGTCAATCAGCAACGCTGAAAGCTCACGCTGTTTCTCACCCAGAGCCACGGCGGCCTTCAGAAGGGTGAAAACGGAGGCTGCCAGATTTCCAGCGCCCTGCGCAAGAAACGCGACCTGATCGGCGCGCAGCAGGCCGTCCCATGATGTATCCGGGCGATTGCGAAGAACAACGAGCACGGCCTGCCCTGCCGCGTTGACTGCCGGGACAACGATCCAGTCTGCATCTGAGGTAACAGATCGGGCAATGTCAGCGGGCAGCCGCAAGCCATAGTCGTCGCCAGTCAACAGAACCGCCTGATCCACGCCGGCGTCAGATGAGGCAAGCGCAAAAGTCTCACCAAGATCGAGGCGGGCGAAGAGGGTTTTGCGCTGCTCTTCGCTACCGGCGTTCCTGATGAATTCGAGCGCCGTGAAGTGTTCGGCAAGCGCATGCGCCGCCTCCGCATCCGCCGCGGAAATAATCGAGAGAGCTTGCGAGAGAACGTCGTTTGTGATGTCCGCCCCGCCCAGATCGTTTGGAACGGAGAGGGCGAGAAGGCCGGAACGGGCAATCCGCGCGTGGATTTGTGCGGCACTTTCCACCGCGCATTTTTCGGCAATCGTCCGGGCAACGGTCAGTACATCCCCATCCGCGCCGAGACGCGGGGACACGAAACGAATTCTTTCGCCGAGCGGCGTGACAGATCCCATGCTCAACTCCCTCAAAGAATGACCCAGTGAAAGCGCCGGAAAGGCCGGAGCTCAGTCCAGCGAATGATAACGGCCGTTTTGATAGACCAGCGAGTGACCCGACCCGATGCGGATCGCCTCCACCTTGCCGATGATGATGACGTGGCTGTGGCGCTCGATCGCCTCCTCGATGGTGCAATCGATCGCGGCAACGGCGTCCTCGAGGATGGGCGCGCCGCTCGCCAGACGGGTCCATTCCGCGCCGCGATAACGGTCCACACCTTTCAGACCGCCAACACCGGCAAACTGGTTGGCGATGAACTGATGGTTCGGGCCGATAATATTCACCGCCAGATGGCCGAAGCGCTGCACCACAGGCCATGTGGAGGAGGAGCGGTTGAGCGCAACCAGAATTCTTGGCGGATCGACCGACAGGGCTGTGGCGGATGTTACCGTAGCACCCGTGCGCGCATCACCCTCGCCCGCCGTAATGACACTGACACCGCCGCCCAGCGTCCTGAGCGCCGCCTTAAGGCTATCGGCATCCGGCGCCTTGCCAGAGACGGGATCGCGGAGATTGATGAATTGTTGATCCTTGGCCGCATATTGCAATGTCATCGATCGCTCCTGAAAACAGCTTGTTGCTCAATAGTTAGCAGCGGCGGCGGGGCGTGAAATAGACATCGTATTCCATAATACTTATATTCTATGGAAATAATGTTTTATATGCCGCTCTCCCGTGAACGCTCCGCCGAATGACGCCCATAGGAAAGGCTAACCGGAAGACAGGGCCGCCTGCCTTCCGGCGATTGATCACGAGCCGGATACCAGCTTGACGTTACCGCCGTGGCCGCCGCCGCCGAAAACCTGTTTTGTGCCGAAAGACGAACGGATCTGATTACGTGGCCCATCAAGCCCGATTTCCGGAAACAGCAATTCGGATAGACGATAGGCTTCCTCCAGATGCGGATAGCCCGATGCGATGACGGTATCGATGCCCAGCGCCTGATACTCCCGCAGCCGTGCCGCAACTGTCTTCGGCGAACCCACCAGCGCGGTGCCGGCGCCAGAGCGGACAAGACCGATTCCCGCCCACAAGTTCGGAGAGACTTCAAGCTGGTCACGCCGGCCATTATGCAGCGCCCGCATCCTTGCCTGACCGACCGAATCCGACGCCTTTAAGAAGGCCTCCTGAGCGGAAGCGATGGTTTCGTCGGAAAGCTTGGAAATCAGTTTGTCCGCATCGGCCCAGGCCTCCTCATCGGTTTCGCGCACGATGAAATGCAGGCGAATGCCGAATGTCACTTCTCGCCCCTTTTTCGCTGCGGCGGCGCGAACCTTGGCGATTTTTTCCGCCACCTGTGCCGGCGGCTCACCCCAGGTCAGATACTTGTCGGTGATACCGGCCGAGAACTCGATCCCGGCATCGGAGGAGCCGCCGAAATAAAGGGGCGGACGCGGTTCCTGCACCGGTGGCAGGCCGAGCCTGGCACCCTGTGCCTTGATATATTTGCCGTCGAGATCTCCCTTGCCAGTTTCGATCAACGAATTGAACACCTGGAAGAACTCGTCAGCGTGGTCGTAACGCTCGTCGTGCGGCAGGAAGATGCCATCACCAGCCAGCTCCTGCGCGCTGCCGCCAACGACGATGTTGAGAAGCAGCCGACCATGGGAAACACGGTCCAGCGTGGAGGCCAGCCGCGCATAATAGGCCGGCGAGGCAACGCCCGGACGGATGGCGACGAGGAATTTCAGTTTCTCGGTATAGGCGGCGAGATTGGCCGCGAGGATGAAGGATTCCTCGCAGGCGACGCCGGTAGGAATAAGCACCCCGGAATAACCGAGCCGATCCGCAGCCTGCGCTATTTCCCGAAAATAGCCGGGATCGGCGGGACGTGACAGATCGTCGGAGCCAAGATAGCTGCCGTCGCCTGAGGTGGGTATGAACCACAGAAAATCGAGTGGTTTGTCAGCTGTGCTCATCGACAGGTCCTTTGCAATCCGCCCATCGGGCAATTCGGCTGGGTACTAAAAGGGTAGCCAATTCCCCGCCGCGTTTAAGAAATTTTGTTCCAATTTCCGTGCCGCAAGGAGAGTTTATCTCCGCTGGGAAATGGGTCTGGGAAGCGAAAACAAACCTTTCGCCTCCCTGTGTCAGAGGACCGGATAAAGTCCGAGCATCGCAAAATTCATTTCGTAAATCTCTTCCCGCTCAAGGTCGAGATCGCTCTTTTCCCGCTTGATACGACCGGAATGATCCAGCGGCTGGAGACTGCCCTGATCAACCCCTCGCGGCCTACGCCTGGCCAGACCGAACAGATCGACAGTAAACGCATGAAGTCCCTGCGGCATGTGCGCCTCCTTTGGTCAATTCGCTCTATCCTCCGGCGAGCGCCCAGATTGGTCAATATTTTCCATAAAATTACTATTCTATAATTGGCGGATTGCCGGCAAACGTGGACTAAGGTTGCGGCAGCGGGAAAAATTCCGTTTCGAACCGCCAATAAAGGGGTCATCGCAATGGCACCGACACGATGGCCGCTGAAAGCACGGACTTGGGACGAAAAGACTATAGAGCGCCGGCATCACCCTGCAGCAGCGCACCGTGCAGAACGGGTGATCCGCGCTTCCTCGATCTGCTGGCCTTGATTTCGGACGCCGCTTTCAGGCGTGCGAAAAGAGCATAGCCCTCGGACCACCGGCCGAAACCGGCGGCAATATTGATGTGTCCAACGGAGCCGAGATTGACGATATCGCTTCCCCAGTCAGCAGCGGTGCGGGCTAACTCGTCCGGGTTCATATAGGGGTCGTTCATGCTACCTACGACGAGACTGGGGAAGGTGAGCGGCGACCGAGGAAATGCGCCGAAGCGGACGATGCATGGATGCATTGCCTCCACTCTGTCGAGATGGGCGGGCGCCACCAGAAGCGCACCCCTGATTTTGCTGGCCACGGGTCGTGTCGCCATATTGGCGACGAGCAGGCAACCCAGGCTGTGGGCGACAATATAGGCGCTTTCGGTTGCGGCGAGCGCCGCTTCCAGACGCTCAAGCCAGTATTCAAGAACCGGGCATTCCCAATTCTGCTGATCGACCAGCTGCGCCTCCGAATCTTCCAGCAGCCAGTGCCGCTGCCAATGCCCCTCATCCGAACCGTTGAGGCCGGGGACAATCAAGGTGGTACACATGCCTACTCCGTGGTTTGCGGGCGGGGTGTGCCAAGAATGGTGAATTTCGCAATTTTAGTCGACTATTGCCTTGCTCAGCTTTTCCGAACTCGAGAAAAATCGATCCAGACAATTCCGTTGCGGCAAAAAATACGTTCTCGGCAGCAGCCTTGGCACTGCGCATGTGGAATCATTGCCTAAAATATTTTCCATAGAAAATATGTTCTAATCGAGCAAACCGCGCGGAAAGCTTTTCCTCTGCCGCATTCCAAAAGAAACGCCGCTGCTTGGCCGTGCCGCCGCCGGTTTGTCATTCTCGCACTGTCGGAGACCTCAACCTCCCGAACCTCAAAATGGCAAATGCCGAGCCTCGGCACGGCCATTCCACCGCGACATAAAGCGAAAATTCAGGCGGATAATGTGAGCAGCACGAGCGAATTTCTCTGGTACATCCCCAATGACGTCAAACCCGGACATCGGGGCGACGCCGTCAGCGAAAACCACAACAGCCTCGATACTTTAACTACCCATGCCAGGGCGCTGGAAAACCATGGCTGGAAGGGCGCGTTGATCGGCACAGGCTGGGGGCGTCCGGATACCTTTACGGTTGCGGCGTCGCTTACCGCGCGTACCACCACTTTCGAGCCACTGATCGCTATCCGCCCCGGCTACTGGAAGCCGGCCAATCTCGCATCGGCCGCCGCCACGCTCGATCAGCTTTCTGGTGGCCGGGTACGAATCAATGTCGTTTCCGGCAGGGACGAGCTTGCGGCCTATGGCGACGAAGAAGGCGATCAGGCGCAGCGTTATGCGCGCACGAAGGAGTTCATGCGGCTGGTGCGGCGGCTCTGGACTGAGGAAAACGTCACTTTCAATGGCGACCATTTCCGGGTCAAGAACTCCACCGTCTCGCCGCGCATCAGCGAGAGTGCCGGCCGGCCACATCCCAAACTTTATTTCGGCGGCGCGTCCGAGGCCGCCGAACAGGTTGCCGCAACTGAAGCCGATGTCCAGCTCTTCTGGGGCGAACCGCTCGCCGGCGTGCGCGAAAGGATCGAACGTCTCAGACATTTCAGTGAGACCCTCGGCCGTGACCTGCCGCCGCTGCAATTCGGTCTGCGGATCACCACGCTAGTGCGCGAAACCGCGGCTGAGGCTTGGCGCGATGCGGAAGCAAAGGTGGCGGAGATGGCTGCGAACAATGGCGTGCGCTGGAACGATCATCTGCAAGGTGTCGCGGTCGGCCAGCGCCGCCTGCTGGATCTGCACACGCAGAGCGATGTGCTGGACGACAATCTTTATACCGCACCCGGCAAATTTGGCGGAGGCGGTGCCGCAACGACATGGCTCGTCGGTTCGGCGGAAGACGTCGCCGCGTCGCTGCGCAAATACCGCGCGCTTGGCATCACCCATTTCGTGCTTTCCGACACGCCCTATCTTCAGGAAATTGAACGGCAGGGCGACAAGCTGTTGCCGCTACTCCGGGACTGATGCGGGCGGCGTCAACATGGGCGGCCTGCCAAACAAAGCCGCCCATGTCTTCTACGGTCAGCCGCCAACAGCCTTGATGCTCTGACGGCCGAGGATAGTTCGGATCATGTGGCTTTGCGGCGCATGCGCCCTTGCCGTTATGGCGTCGCGGTGATGCCGCTCGAGATTATAGTCCCGGCGAAGGCCGCGATTGCCGCCAAGCTCCAGCGCCAGATCCGTCACTGCCAGCGCATTGTCGATCACCACATGACGAACGGCGAGCGCATCCGTGCCTACCCTCTCACCCGCATCGATATCACGCGCGACGGAGCGGAGCAGACGCCTGTTGGCCGCAAGAAGTACCTCGATCTCGCCCACACCTTCCTGAATGCGCGGAATGGATGACAGCGGCGCGCCGAGGCTTGCCGGAACATGGCCTGTCAGATGGCGCAAGAGGGCGTCACGCGCCGAAAGCGCGACACCGTGATAGACGGAGGCCAGCAGCACGAAGAAATTGTAACCGTCCGCCTCATCCCGCCGCAACGGCTCGTCCGCCGGCTGTTCGGCAACGATATCGGCGAGCGGCACCCTCACATTCTCAAGCAGGAGATCGTCGCTGGCGGTGGCATACATTCCTGTCGCTTCCCATGCCTTTTCCCGGCCGATGCCCGGCGCATCGAGCGGGACCAGAAGCTGGATCAGACGCGGCGCCTCTTCCGTCGTGACGGCAAGTACAATCGCCCATTTCAGACCCGGCAGGCCGGTGACGAAGCTCTTGCGGCCATTGACCACCCAGAAATCGCCCTCGATCCGCGCCGTCGTTTCCGGCAGTCCGCCATGGGCCGGGGAACCGATCCCCGGCTCTGCCTGCGCATTGTTCAGAAGCGCCCGCTCCCTGTTATTGGCGGCCAGCACTTTTGCCGCGAGATCTGCCGGCCACCTGCCGCGCCGGATGGCAGCATGAACGCTGTAATGCATGGCAAGGATGAGGGCGGTTGACGGATCACCCTTGGCAATGGCGGCGATGACGGCATGCGCGGTTTCCATGCCCTCTCCCCAACCACCGTCCTTTTCAGCCGTCACGAGACCAAGCAGGCCAGACTTGAAAAGTGCCTCGAAATTACCGGCGGCGAATTCGCCGCTTTTGTCATACTCCGCCGCAGTCAGGCTGAAATCTTCGGCGAGCGCGGTTGCGATGGCGACGGGATTCAAGTGCTGCTCCGGGCTCGGAACGGCGGATAAAGCGCCGCTCATGCCACCGCCCTTTCACTGGTCGTGACGAAACGGTCATCGATCCACGCAGCGAGATCGAAGTCGTTTTCAAGGAAACCCCATTGATGCAGGAAATCCTTGTAATGGCCGACGGCGGCGACGAGGTCTGCATCGAGGCCAAGACCTAGATGGCGGTGGACATCCGGGCCGTTGGCGGCCAGAACCTGCTCTTCGGTCGCACCCGCCTCGCGCGCGATAAAACGGCGGGTCTCTTCCGGATGCTGCTCCGCCCAGAGCGAGGCTTTGGCAATGGCGGCAACCAGCCGCTCCACCAGATCGGGGCGCTCATCGGCAAGTCGTCCGTCAACTGTCAGCACGCGGGGAGAGCCGGAGTTGATACGTATCTTCGGGTCGGGGTGAAAACCGAATTCCGCCACTTGCACGGCGCCGATCAGGTTCGCGGCGGCGATACCGGCAGTACCCTTGACGAAAATCGCATCGACCTCACCCCGCAACAGCGCGATGATCTCCTCACCGAAGGATTGTCGCCGCTTCAGGCCGAAAAGGGATGGTCCCTCCTGTGTCGCCAGCACGGAATCCTTGATCACGATATCCTTCAGCTCGATATCCTCGACCCTCAGCCCCTCCAGCGAAAGCGCCGAAACGATGCCCTTCAATGCTGTCGCTCGCATGAAATCGACAATCCCATCAGGTCTGCGCGGCACACCGAAACGGCGGCCGACGAGATCGGCAAGCGAGCGGATACCGTTTTCCGGAAGGGTGATGATCGCCTGGAACTCATCGGTCCAGGTAATGCCGATAAGACGCGTATTGCGCCCTTCCGAGCGGGCGCGGATAGGGGGCACATTACCGCCGTGGCGGAAGGACCATTCCAGCGTGTGGTTGAAATGGCTCTGCCGCACAGAACGATCCGGTGAATCGATGATGGATTTCAGCGATATCCCCACATCCTCAAAGGTCTGCGCGAGATAACCGAGCTGCGCCGCAAGCCCCACGGGCGTGGGCACCGGGCAACGTGTGTACCAGATTTCAGAAAGTGTCGTGCTCATGGCTTTGGCCTCGATGAAAACGATGACACCAGAAAGCGATGCTGCGGTGCCCGTCGACGAAAGGGAGATGCCCCTGCCCGCCGCAAACGGCGGGCAGGGGCTGGCGAGACGATCAGGATGCCGCGATATGCGCGAAGGCCAAGCTGCCCGCGACGCCTTCTGCACCGATAGTGTGATCGGCAATGCGCTTGTTGAAGATGGTGATTTCAGGTGCAGCAACGATATCGATGGCAGGAACGTCATCGACGAGGATCTGCTGTATTTCCTTCCATTGCGCGACGCGCTTGTCCGGATCGATCTCGACAGCGGCAGCTTCCAGCAGCGCATCCACCTTGGGGTTGCTGTAGGCGGCGCCATTTGAGAAGGGCACGCCCTTCTTGAAGTTTTTCGACCAGTATAGCCGCTGCACACCGACGGTCGGGTCGAAGAGATTGCTCATGCCCTCATAGGCAAAATCGAAATCGCGATCCGTGTAGATGCGCTTGGTATAGGTGGCGAAATCCTGCGTCCGCACCGTCACATCCACACCGACCTTCGCCAGCGCCTGGCGAATATAGTCCGCGCCACGCGGATAGGCTTCGGTGCTCGGCACATAGTCCAGATTGAGCTTGAAACGGATACCATCCGCGCCGCGCTTGTATCCCGCCTCGTCCAGCAGCGCTTCGGCCGCCTTCAGATCGATCGGATAGGTCTTCAGATCGTCCACGAACCATTTCGTCAGCTTCGGATTGATCGGGCCGGTGATTGTCGCGCCATAGCCATAATTGACCGTGTTGAAGATGACTTTGCGGTCAATGACATGCGCGAAGGCGCGGCGGACGCGGACATCCTTGAACACGTCCTTCTCGAGGTTGAACTCCACGCGGCTGATCGAATTGGTATATTGATAGCCATTGGTCTCGAAGCCGAGGCTCGGCAGCTCCTTCAGCCGGTCGAGATCGCTATAGGCGACCGGGGTGCTCGGAGCGAGATCGATCTCACCGGTTTCGATTGCGATGGCACGGGCCGACGCATCTGGAATGAAGCGAACAATCAGCTTGTCGAGATAGGGGCGCGGCGCATCCCAATAATCGGCATTGCGCTCAAAAACGATATGGCTGCCGCGCACCCATTCCTTGAACTTGAACGGGCCGGTACCAACAGGCGCGAGATTGATGGGATTTTCGGTGACTTTCGTGCCTTCATAAAGATGCTTGGGCACGATAGGCGTTTCAGCAGCGGCAAGCGCCGTTATCAGATACGGCGCAGGCTTGGAAAGAACCAGCACGGCCGTCAGATCATCCGGGGTCTCGACAGCAGTGAGGTTCAGGAAGGTATTGCGCCCGCGCGGATGCACTTCCTTGATGGTGTTGATGGAGAACGCCACATCGGCAGATGTGAAAGGCTTGCCGTCATGCCATTTTACACCGGGTCTCAGATTGAAGGTGTAACGCAGGCCATCGCCGCTGACATCCCATGATTTGGCCAGGAGCGGCTTGGGGTTGAGGTCGAAATCATAGGTCAGCAGGCCTTCCGTGACCTTGGGCGATATGTAGACGGAATTATAGGCCGTGTGCGCGATCGTCGTCAGAACCGGCGGCTCCGATGAGATGAGTAGGGTGGCTGTGCCACCGCTTGCCGGCTCCGCCGCGTTGAGCTTCAGCCCCGGCAACGACACCACGCCAAGAGCCACCGACGCCAGCAGAAATCCGCGGCGCGTCGTCTGGTTGAAAACAGTCATGCGATACCTCTCCTTAATTGAACCGGCGAAAAACCGGCAAAACTGAACGGCCGCGCTTGGGAAGAAGTTTGTTCCGCAGACGAGAGTGAGATTGGCATGAAGCACCAACCATTCTCATAAATAGGAATTATCTTTTCTTTATGGCGCATTTTTCCGTAAATTTCAGAAAATAATTCTATTACTCTTTGACAAATTCCATAAAATTAGTCAACTAATACCAACGCCTTTACGGGCCGATTTCATGTTTTCAAGCGAATGGACTGGAGCCGATGTCGAATTCGAAACGGATTTTATCGCAGGCAAGGCGGGTGGCCATTCAGGCCGTCCCGACGGTTCTCGGTATCGTCATCCTGAACTTCTTCCTGCTGCAGCTGGCGCCTGGTGATGCGGCTGACGTGCTGGCCGCGGAAGCGGGTTCGGCGACCGTCGAGACCATGGCCGAAATTCGCTCACGCTTCGGGCTCGACCTGCCGGTCGTCCATCAGCTCATGAACTATCTCGGCAATCTGGCCCAGTTCAGCCTCGGCTTTTCACCCCGCTACGGCATGCCGGTCGCCGATCTTATCGGCCAGCGGTTGCCCGGCACGCTGGCGCTGATGGGAGCAGCACTTGGCATTGCGATTTTCGTCGGCGTTTTCCTCGGCTCCATCATGGCGCTCTTTTCCGGCAAGCTGCCGGACCGGATCATTTCGATTGGCTCGCTAATCTTTTATTCCGTGCCGGGCTTCTGGATCGGCCTGATGCTTATCCTCACGTTCTCGGTCAAGCTCGGCTGGCTTCCGTCTGGCGGCGACAGCACCATCGGCAGCAGCCTCACCGGCCTCGACGCTTTTCTGGACAGGCTGCGCTATATCGTTCTCCCCGCCCTTTCGCTGGCGCTTTATTTTCTGGCGATTTATGCCCGCCTCACCCGCGCGGCGATGCTGGAAGTCAAATCCCAGGACTATGTGCGCACGGCACGGGCAAAAGGCGTTTCGCCTTTCCGGCTCACCACACGCCATATTCTGCGCAACGCGCTCATCCCAATCACCACCATGGCCGGCATGCATATTGGCGGCCTGCTGGGCGGTGCGGTCGTGGTCGAGACGGTCTTCAGCTGGCCAGGCCTTGGCCGTCTTGCTTTCGAGGCCGTCATGGCCCGCGATTTCAGCGTGCTGCTCGGCATTCTGCTTCTCTCTTCCCTTGTCGTCATCATTGTCAATGCCGCCGTGGACCTGTTGCAGGCATGGCTCGACCCCCGCATCGGAGAAAGCCGATGAATTCCTCCCAGACATCAGCAGTTCTCGACGCGGCCGAACTCAGTGCCGAAGAGAGCAATCCCAAACCTAAAAAACCTGAAGAAAAAGTCTGGCCCTATATCCATGCGCCGGACGCGCTTTCAGCCCGCTCCGTCTCCGTGCCGCGGCGCGGCTTGCGGCGGGAACTGAAGATTTTCCTGACCAATCCCAACGCCATCGTTGGGCTGCTGTTCCTTGCCACCGTCCTCATCGCCGCTGTCACGGCCCCGCTGATCTATCCGGGCGATCCGCTGGAAATGGTGGCCCGCCCCTTCCTCTGGCCCGGCCAGAATCCAGCCTATCCGCTCGGCACCGATTCCATGGGGCGTGATGTGCTGGCGGGCATCGTGCATGGCGCAAGCATCTCGCTCACCGTCGGTGTCGTCGCCACCCTGATAGGGCTGACGATCGGCATAACAATCGGTGCTTTCGCCGGTTATTTCGGTGGCATCATCGACGATATTCTTGTAAAGATCATCGAAATCTTCCAGACATTGCCGAACTTCGTGCTGCTGGTGGTGCTCGTCGCCATTGCCCAGCCTTCGGTCACCACGGTAACCTCGGCAATCGGCATCATTACCTGGCCACTTGTTGCGCGCCTGACCCGCGCCGAATTCCGCGCCATCCGCGAGAAGGACTATGTGCTTGCCGCACGAAGCCTCGGTTATGGCCATGCGCGTATCGTGTTTCAGGAAATTCTGCCCAACGCCCTGCCGCCGATCATCGTCACCTCCTCCGTCATGGTGGCGGGTGCGATCCTCATGGAAGCAGCCCTTTCCTTCATGGGACTTGGCGACCCCAACCGTGTTTCCTGGGGTTCGATGATCGGGTCGGGACGCGACGTCATTCGCACCGCCTGGTATCTGACCGCCCTTCCCGGCCTCGCCATCGTCTTCACCGTCATTTCGCTGAACCTCATCAGCGACGGTCTCAACGATGCGCTCAACCCCCGTTTTTCGGAGGAACGCCGATGAGCAAACTTATCGAAGTCCACGATCTTTCCGTCAGCTTCGGCTCAGCCCAACCGGTCAAGGGCGTCAGCTTCGATGTGGAGTCCGGCGAAATGCTGGCAATCGTCGGCGAAAGCGGCTCGGGAAAATCACTGACTGCGCTCGGCCTGATCGGCCTGTTGCCGTCGCATGCAAAAACCGGCGGGCGTGTTCTGCTCGAAGGCCGCGATCTCCTGCCGCTTTCCGAGCGGCAATGGCGCGGCATTCGCGGCCGCGATATCGGCATGATCTTTCAGGAACCGATGACCTCGCTGAACCCGGTCCTGACGGTGGGCGAACAGATCATCGAGGTGCTGCGCATCCATGAAAGGATCGACAGGCACCAGGCGCGCAAACGCGCCATCGAGCTTCTGGACCTCGTCAATATTCCCGACGCCCAGCGCCGCGTGGACGATTATCCGCACCAGCTTTCCGGCGGCATGCGCCAACGCGTCATGATCGCCATCGGCGTTGCCTGCAATCCCAAACTACTGATCGCCGATGAGGCGACGACCGCGCTCGACGTGACGATACAGGCGCAGATCCTGCAGCTGCTCGACAATCTGCGCCGCGATCTCAACATGGCCATCATCCTCATCACCCACGATCTTGGCATTGTGGCGCAATGGGCCGATCGGGTCATGGTCATGTATGCCGGCCGCAAGGTGGAAGAAGGATTGCCTGAACCGGTTTTCTCCAATCCTTACCACCCCTATACGCGCGGCCTGCTGGCTGCCTCTCCGCGCGCCGAAGACGGCCAGCATTATCGCGACGGGCCACTCATCGAAATTCCGGGTTCAATCGTTTCGGCCACGGGGGAGCGCGGCTGCGCCTTCCGGCCACGCTGTCCGAGCGCCCGCGGTTTCTGCGGGCAGTTCGTACCGCCGCTGAGGCTCGTCTCGGAAGGCCGCTACGCCGCCTGCCCCTTCGTATCCCCCACATCCCAAGAGGTATCCGATGACGCTCTTGTCAGTGCATAGTCTTTCCACCCACTATTCGGGAGGACGCGGAACAGTCCGCGCCGTCGACGATGTGTCGCTCGACATCGAGGCGGGCGAGACCGTGGCGCTGGTGGGTGAATCAGGCTGCGGCAAATCCTCGCTCGGCAAGTCGCTGATGCGGCTGGTGGAGCCCACTTCCGGCAGGATCACCTTCAAGGGCGCCGATGTCACGGCGATGTCGTCGTCGCAGCTGCGCGGCATCCGCCGCCGCATCCAGATGATCTTTCAGGACCCATTCGCGTCGCTCAATCCGCGCCAGACGGTGCGAACCATCCTTACCGGGCCGTTGAAGGTGCACGGCATTGGCGACAGGGCGCAACAGCGGGAGATCGTCGAGGCGATCGTCGCGCAGGTGGGGCTGCCGCCTGATGCACTCGACCGCTATCCGCACGAGTTTTCCGGCGGCCAGCGCCAGCGCATCGGCATTGCCCGGGCGCTCGTTCTCGAGCCGGAACTGGTCGTCTGCGACGAGCCTGTCTCGGCGCTCGATCTTTCCATACAGGCGCAGATCCTCAACCTTCTGGTGGAGATGAAGAAACGGCTTTCGTTGTCCTATCTCTTCGTATCCCACGACCTTTCGGTCGTACGCTATTTTTCCGATCGCGTTCTCGTCATGTATCTCGGCAAGATCGTGGAAAGCGCGCCGACCGCGGAGCTTTGGGCCTCGCCGAAACACCCCTATACCCGTGCGCTTCTCGCAGCCGTTCCCGATCCCGCGCGCCGCAAGCAGGCAGCGCCCATTTCCGGCGACCTGCCGAGCCCCCACAACCCGCCATCCGGCTGCCGGTTTCACACCCGCTGCCCGCTCGCCACCGATCTCTGTCGCGAAAAAGCGCCGGATTACACCCTTTTCGGCAAGAACTACGCCGTGGCTTGCCACCATGCCCAATAAACTGAAGGAGCAACCATAATGGTCGACTATCGCTATCTCGGACGCAGCGCGCTGAAAGTTTCACCGCTGAGCCTCGGCACGATGATGTTCGGAGGCCCGACGCCGGATGACGTGGCCTTCCGCATCATCGACAAGGCACGCGAGCAGGGCATCAACTTCATCGACACTGCCGATGTCTATCACGACGGCAAGTCGGAAGAAGTCGTTGGTCGCGGTATCAAGGCCAGTCGCGATCACTGGGTTCTGGCAACGAAATTCGTCAATTCCCACACCAAGGGTCCGAACCTTGGCGGCCATTCGCGCAAATGGGTGATCGAGACCGTCGAGAATTCGCTTCGCCGTCTCAACACCGACTACATCGATATCCTCTATTTCCACCGCGCCGTCTTCGACGCGCCGCTGGAAGAGCCGGTACGCGCCATTGCCGATCTCATCCGTGCGGGCAAGCTGCGCTATTTCGGCGTTTCCAACTTCCGGGGCTGGCGCATCGCCGAAATTTCGCATTTGGCCGATCAGCTCGGCATCGACCGGCCTATCGCCAGCCAGCCGCTCTACAACATCGTCAACCGCACGGCCGAAGCCGAGCAGCTGCCTGCGGCACATAATTACGGGCTGGGCGTCGTTTCCTATTCGCCGCTGGCACGTGGCGTGCTGACCGGCAAATATCAGCCGGGTGAGCAGCCGGGCGCAGATACCCGTGTCGGCCGTGGCGACAAGCGGGTTCTGGAAACCGAATGGCGCCCCGAGTCGGTCGAAATCGCCCAGAAGGTTGCGGCGCACGCCGCATCAAAGGGTGTTTCGGCAGCGGATTTTGCGCTCGCCTGGGTGCTGAACAACAAGTTCGTCACCGCCGCGATCACCGGCCCGCGCACTGAAGACCATTGGGACGGTTACGTCCGCGCCCTCGATGTGAAGATCGATGCGGAAGACGAGGCGCTGGTCGACAGCCTTGTGACGACAGGCCATCCCTCGACACCCGGCTTCAACGATCCGAGCCATCCCGTCGAAGGCCGCGTGCCGCGCAATATCGAACCGGCTCCCCGCCCGGTCGTCAAGCCGCGCGCGGTCGCCTGATCGTCCAGAAGAAAATGCCTGCGGCGCGACCGTGCCGCAGGTCATCACATCCGCTCAGGGAAATCCGCAATGTCCAATCCTAAAATACAGACCGCAACCACCGATAATTCCAGCGTGCCGAGCCGAGACGACATTCTGGCCCGCGCCAGGGACATTGCGGCTGTTGCCGCCAAGGATGCCGCTCGCCGTGAGCGTCAGCGGGAACTTCCCTTCGAAATCTTCGGCCTGATCAAAGAAGCCAGGATCGGCACGCTGCGCATCCCCGAGGCCAAAGGCGGGCCGGGAGGCTCGATTGCGGACTATATAGAAGTCCTGATGATCCTCGGGGAAGCCGACAGCAATATTCCGCACGCACTCCGCAGCCATTTCAATTTCACAGAAAACCTCGCTCTCACACCGATCGAGCTCGAGGATCGGCGGCACCTCGAAAATGTCCTCACCGGCAAGCTCTTTGCGGGCGCCAGCACGGAACAGGGCACCAAACGTCCCGGCGAAATCACCACGCGCCTCAGCGCCGATGGCGACCGTTATCGTCTGAACGGCCGCAAATGGTATGCGACCGGCACCGCCTTCGCAGATTTCGGCACCTTTAGCGCTGTCGGCGACGACGAACAGCCGATCGGCGTCCTCATTCCGCTTGATCGGCCCGGGATCACCATCCTCGACGACTGGGACAGCATGGGCCAGCGCATGACGGCAAGCGGCGGCGTTTTGCTTGAAAATGTCGAGGTGCTCCCGCATGAACTGACGACCCGCAAGCTCGGCAGCCAGATCGGGCGCCACAGCTCGGCCATGCGACAATTGCACCTCGCTGCCTCTGCCGCCGGTGCCGTTCAGGGTGCACTCAACGATGGCATCGACTATGTTCTGCGCCAGGCGCGCACCACGCTCCACAGCAGCGCCGAAACCGCCAATCAGGACCCCTTTGTGCAGAAGATGCTCGGCGAGATCAGCGCCGGTGCCTTCGCCGTCAAGACGCTGATCCGCGAGGCGGCAAGAACGCTCGACAGGACCGCCGCCGCCTTTTCCAGCGGCGACGAAGAGGCGATAGAAGCGGCTTTGCTGGAAGGTTCTCTCGCCACCGCCCGTACCCAGATCATCGCATCGCAGCTTTCACTAACGGTCGCCACCAACCTTTACGAACTCGGCGGCGGATCGGCGACGTCCAGCGAGCGGAATTTCGACCGCCACTGGCGCAACATCCGCACGGTCTACAACCACAATCCGCTTGCCCACAAGGCGCGTGTCATCGGCGACTATTATCTCAACGGCACCACGACGCACCTCAGGGAAGGCCGGGTATTCTAGCGATAAAGGGAAAACGGCCATGAGAACGGAATTCATCCCTCCTTCGGTCGCAAGAGCGGCTTTCCGGTTGCCGACGCTTTCCCGGCTGCCGCCGCTGACGGCCCTGCGCGCATTTGTCGTGGCCGCGCGTCACGCCAGCTTCTCGCGGGCGGCGGAAGAACTGCATGTCTCGACTGCCGCAATCGGCCAGCAGGTGCGCATTCTGGAAACCCATCTCGGGCAAACACTCTTCAGCCGCCAGCGCGGCGAGCTGGTGCTGACCGAGGCCGGCAGCACGCTTTACCCCGGCCTTGCGGACGCTTTCGAGACGATGATCGGCAGTCTTTCCGATCTCATGGCCTCCGGCGGCCGGCGGCAGGTGAGGGTTCTGGCGGAAGGCTGTTTTGCGGCCCGATGGCTGGCACCACGGTTGGGAACCATCGTTCCAGCCCTTGGAGACGTAGATATCTCGATTGAATCTCTCGAGGGCGACGCCATCGACCTCACGCATTTCGATGCCGATTGCGCGATCGTCGCCACCCACGGACAAATCCCCGGTTTCATTCACGAACCGCTTTTTGCCGACACCGTCAGTGCCGTCTGCACCCCGGATTTTGCCACCCGCTACCAGCTTGGTGGTGAACCCGAGCGGCTTCGGGATATCTCTTTTGCGATGTTGCGCGGCAACGGCACCGATGCTGCCTTCGAATGGGCAAACTGGCTGCGCGCCTGCCGCATTCCGCTTCGGCTTTCCGCAGCAGGACCGCGCTTTTCGCGTCAGACCGCGCTGATAGAGGCACTCTTGTCCAGCCACGGCATCGGCCTTGCGCGCCACTCGCTCATTTCCGAAGAGCTTCGAACCGGCCGTCTGATCGCACCTTTCGGTGTGCCTCAGCCGACCGCCAGCCGGTATCATCTTCTGACCAGTCCTGACAGGCGGCGGCTGCCGGAAATCGCATCTCTACTCGCCTTGTTGCGCGAGGATACACGCTCTCTCGAAGCCGCCGCCTGAACACGCCCGTCCCACATCAGGCGCGTTCCCTTTGCAACTCCCTGGTCGTATGGATGTTTTCCGGCCGGGGCAGGCCGTAATGATCACGCAGCGTGTCGCCCTCGTAGTCCTCGCGGAACAGCCCGCGCTGTTTGAGGATCGGCACGACCTCGTCCACGAAAATATCGAACCCGCCATTCAGCCATGGCGGCATGATGTTGAAGCCGTCGGCAGCACCTTCACGGAACCAGGTCTCTATCCAGTCTGCCACCTGTTCCGGGGTTCCCGAAATCACCTTGTGGCCGCGCCCGCCGGCAAGCCGGTGCAGCAATTGCCGGATCGTCGGATTTTCCCGGTCGATGACATCGAGAACCAGCTGATGCCGGCTGCTGTCCGCCTGCGCACGCGTCGCTTCCACCGCCTCCTTCGGCAACGGCTGATCGAGATCGGCCGATGAGAGATCAATGCCTGTAATGCGCTGCAACTGCCCAAGCGAAAAGGCCGGCTGGATGAGATCGTTGAAACTCGCCTCGAGCTTTCGCGCCTCCTCTTCGGTGGAGGCGATGAAGGGGCTGATCCCCGGCAGGATTTTCACATGGGCGGGATTGCGCCCCGTGGCCGCCACGCGCCTCTTTATGTCGGAATAAAAAGACCGCGCACTCTCCAGAGTTTGATGCGCGGTAAAGATTGCCTCGGCATAACGGGCAGCAAAGCCACGACCGTCCTCCGAAGAGCCGGCCTGCACATAGACCGGCCTGCCCTGCGGCGAGCGTGGCAGGTTGAGCGCGCCCCGCACCCGGTAGAACTCGCCCTCGTGATTGGCAGGATGGATGCGGTCGGTATCGGCGAAAAGACCGCTCTCCTTGTCGGCGACGATGGCATCGTCTTCCCAGCTGTCCCAGAGCTTCGTCACCACATCGACGAACTCAGTCGCCTGCCGGTAACGGTCGGCATGCGGCGGATGCTGCTGGAGATTGAAGTTTCCGGCCGCCGCATCGGCCGAGGTCGTCACGATGTTCCAGCCGACCCGGCCGCCGCTGATATGATCGACCGAGGCGAACAGCCGCGCTAGATTGTAAGGCTCGTAATAGGTGGTGGAGGCCGTCGCAATGAAGCCGATCTTTTCGGTGACGGCCGCCAAGGCCGCCAGCATGGTGATCGGTTCCAGCCGGTGCCGGGCGGCATAGCGGATATTGGCGTCCAGCACCGGCGCATCGGCAAAGAAAATGGCATCCAGCTTTGCCGCCTCGGCCTTGCGGGCGATATCCTGGTAGAGCCTTATATCCGTGACGCGCAGTGGCTCCGACTCGGGGTGGCGCCAGGCTGCTTCATGGTGCCCACCCGGATAGATGAACGCATTGAGGACCAGCTTCTCGGATTTTCTGCTCATGGCGATGAACCCTTTTCAACTTTGACGCGGCTTTAAACGAGAGGTGAGGATGCGCTTACGCCTCCTTCGTCACCCACGCTTTGGCGAGATTGCCGCTGAGCCCCTCCGCCCCTGTCGCGTAATCCTTGATGCGGACGCTGCCGACGACCGGCTGGATTGGCGAAACGAGATTGATGACGGGAAGATCCTTGGCGACGACGGCCTGAAACTCCTTGAAGAAGGCTGCGCGCTTTTCGATATCCGGCTCCACCGCGGCCGCTTCCAGCAGCCGGTCCACTTCCGGATTGGCGTAGTGGCTGGCGTTTGAGAACGGCAGGCCGATCTTGAAGTTCTTGCTCCAGTAGACACGCTGCACGCCGGCCGTCGGATCGAAGGTATTGGAGAGGGATTCGACTGAAAGGTCCCAGGCGCGATCGGTATAAACGACCTTCACATAGGTGCCGAAATCGAATTTCTGGATATCCGCCTCGATGCCGATCTTGGAAAGCGCCTGCGCTATGAAATCCGAATAGGTCTGCGGGTTGAACGGGTTGGTGGTGACCCTGAGCTTGAAGCGCTTGCCGCCATCCTTGCGCGGAAAGCCCGCCTCATCCAGCAGCTTTTCCGCCAGCGCGACGTCGAATTTGGCAAAACCGATATCCGGATTGTGGAACTTCGCAAGGCCGGGGCTGATCGGCGTGGGCGATGGCACGGCGTAACCGTAAAGCACGGTATCGATCAGCGCCGGAACGTCGATCGCGTGGGCAATAGCCTGCCTCACCTTCAATTCCTTGAGATATTCGTTCTCAAGGTTGATGACGAGCTGGTTCTGCTGGCCGGCATAGGCGTAGATGCGGTCATCCACCTTCAGCGTCGGGATGGATTTCAGTCGTTCCAGATCGGCAAGCGCCACCGGGTTCGGGCCAATGTCGCCCTCTCCGGTTTCCAGCGCCGCCGCGCGAGCGCCCGCATCATTGATGAGGCGAATGACGACGCGGTCGAGATAAGGACCTGACGCGTCCCAGTAGTCGGCATTCTTTTCCAGAAGAATATGGCTGCCCGGCACCCATTCCTTCAGGACGAAGGGGCCGCTGCCGATGATCTGGGCGGGTTTTGGATTGTCAGTCGGCTTGAAGGTCTCGAAGATGTGCTTTGGCACAACAGGCGATTCCGACGAGGCGAGCGCGGTTATCAATCCCGGCGCCGGCTTGGAAAGCTTCACCTTCGCGACCAGCGGATCGGAAGTATCGACGCTTTCAACATGCGAGAAAGTCGCCCGGCCGCGCGGATGGGCTTCCTTCAGCCGCAGGATCGAGAACTCCACATCCGCCGATGTCACCGGCTTGCCGTCATGGAACTTCGCATTCGGCTGCAGATGAAAGACATATTCCAGCCCGTCGGCGGAAACGCTCCATTCTTTGGCAAGGCTCGGCTTGGGCGAAAGTTCGTAATCGTACGTCAAAAGCCCGTCGTAAATCTTCGAGCCAATGAACTGCGGACCGCCCGCACTGGTATTGATTGCCACGAGCTGCGTCGGCTCGGGAAAATAGACGATCTTGAGCGTGCCGCCCGAAACCGGCTCTTCAGCAGCAGCGAAAGAACCACCTGGAAGCGCCACGAAAGCGCCGGCGGCGAGTGCAATTTTATGAAACTGGCGTCTGGAAAAGGTCATGTCTATCTCCGATAAAAATCCGATGTGCGGGGTGCGGCATCTCAGTGCAGTTGCGGGAACCCGTGACGCTCGGCGAGGATTTGCAAAATGCGTTTCGTGTCCTGAATGAAGTGCGTGTCGCCTTTGGTCGTCGCATCGGCTGGTGCATCGCCGGTAAAGACGAACAGCGGCAACGACTGGTTTTCCTCACCCACGACGGCGATGACCGCTTCGCGCGGACGCTGAAAACCGACCCGGTGGATATCGATCCCGGCGGCAAGGTCCGGAAAGGCGGCAAGCAGGCCTTCGATCTGGTTACAATGCGGGCAGACGAACCGGACACCGGGGTGCTTGGGGTCTTCAAAACCGGGGGCGATCAAAAAAAGCGTATCCTTGGCCATGGCATCCATCGTGTGCGGGTGAGATTTCATGGACACAGTGCAGGCAGAGAAATCAGAGGTCCAGAAAGCTATTCTTCCCGCAAAACGAAGAATTCCTTCGCCCTAAATTATTGAAGAAATTGATTTTTTTAGAGTTCCGATAATTGGCATCACCGTTCCTGCCGGCCTGTTCCAAAGGCAACGTTTTTCCCGAAAACGCCGTTATCCCGCGATAGTGAAAAAAGGCCGGAGGGCCGTTTTCAGCAATAAAAAACCCGGCAAAATTGCCGGGTTTTTTATTGCCATATGCAAAACGCTCACTCGTTCTTCCAGGCCGTCGACAGATCGCCATAGGCAATGTCGATGGTGGTGACGAGAGACTGCAGGCTGGTGTTGCGCAGAATGACGGTCGGCAGGGCGACGATAGAGAAATTCGGCAATTCGTCACCGGTGATTTTCTGGATATCGTGGAACTGCCCCGCCCGTTTCGTTTCATCCACTTCAATCGCAGCGGCGCGGAAAAGATCATCCACCCTGGGATTGTTGTAGTGGGCGGCATTGACGTATGGCGCGGGTTTCTTGATGCCATCGGACCAGTAGAGCCGCTGCACGCCCGCTGTCGGATCAAACAACCGGCTGATGCCGTTCACCGTCAGGTCAAAACCGCGCTCCGTATAGACGCGCTTGATGAAGGTCGCGAGATCGCCTTCGACGATATCCACCTTCACGCCGAGCTTGCCGAAGGACGAGCGTAGATATTCGGAGGTTTTGCGGAAAACGTCGGAGGGCAGGAAGGCCAGCCGCAGCGAAAAACGCGTGCCATCCGCACCCCTCGGATACCCCGCCTTGTCCAGCAGCTCATTCGCTTTGGCCAGATCGAAGGGATAGGTAAAGGGCTTCTCGTCATTATAGGCGGTGAATACCGCTGGAATGTTCGAACCGGCGGGTTTCGCCGTGCCGAAAAAGATCGCGTCGTTGATGAAATTGCGGTCGATGGCATGTGCCAGCGCGTGCCGCACCTCCTTTTTCGCGAGGATCGGGTTCTCCAGATTGAACTCGAATATGGCGGCGTTATTGAGATAGGAGTCGGTATAGACCTCCACCGAAAGCTTGGGATTCTGCCGCAAACGCTCCAGATCGCTGTAGGAGACATCGGCGGTATAATCCGCCTCGCCCGTTTCCACCGAGATGGTGGTGGAGGCCGCGTCAGCGACGAACCTCGCCACGAAGCCATCTAGATAGGGAAGATCGGCCTGCCAGTAGTTCGGGTTCTTCCTGAGCTTCACATAGCTGCCGCGTTTCCATTCCTCAAACACAAAGGGGCCAGTGCCAACGGGCGCGTTGCCGTTCGGACTCTCATTGTAGTTTTCCGAAGCATAGGCATGGGCCGGCAAAATGGGCGTTTCGCCACCAGTCAGCGCCCTCAGAAGATAAGGCGCAGGTTTGGAAAGCACCACTACCGCCGTCAGCGGATCGGGCGTTTCGATATCAGCAACATTGGCGAAAGTGATACGGCCGCGTGGGCCCACCTTCTTGAAGGCAAGCAGGGAAAATTTCACATCCTGTGCGGTGAAATCCTTGCCATCATGCCATTTGACGCCCTTGCGCAGCTTGAAGGTGTAGCGCAGCCCGTCGGTGGAGGTTTCCCAGCTTTCGGCGAGAACCGGATGCGGCTTGAACTCGCTGTCGAAGCGTACCAACCCTTCCAGGATCTTGCTGGAAATCGCGCGCGTTCGCGTATTGGAATCGGAAAGCGGCACAAGCGTCGTCGGCTCACCGAGACCCGCAAGGGTGACAATACCACCCTTTTTCGGCGTTTCTGCCGCCAGCACCGGCACGGATGGCAGCAGCATGGCCGCACCTAGCGCAGCACTCAAAAGCAATGTCTTACGTCTTGTAATATCCATGGATGTTTCCTCTTGCAGGCTTGTTTTCAAATTTTCAGGCAGGCTTCAGCCGGGTTTCGACCAGCCGGGCAAACAAGGTGGCGCCGACCGGCAGGATGGCATCGTCGACAATGAAACCGGGATTATGGGCTGGCACGGTGCCGGAATGACCGAGGGTGAAAAACGCACCGGACGCATGTTTCAGGAGGTCGGCGAAATCCTCGCTGCCCATGAAGCGGCTGGGCTCGGTGGAAACGCGCTCGTCTCCGAGAACTTCGCGCGCCACCCCGGCCACAATCTCCACCGATGCGTCATCATTGGTCAGAACCGAGAATATGTCGCGAATATCCACCTCGGCGGTGAGCCCGTAAGCGGCGGCAATGTGATCGGAAATCGTGCGGATTCGGCCCCTTATGGTCTCGCGCACGCTGTCGGAGAAGGCCCGCACCGTGCCTGCAATCGAGGCCGTTTCGGGGATGACGTTATAGGCAGATCCCG
The DNA here is from genome assembly GCF_013318015.2 of Agrobacterium tumefaciens. NCBI lineage: Bacteria > Pseudomonadati > Pseudomonadota > Alphaproteobacteria > Hyphomicrobiales > Rhizobiaceae > Agrobacterium > Agrobacterium tumefaciens. The sequence goes on from NZ_CP115842.1 coordinate 716,993, forward strand.
CCTCGATGCGGGTGATCGACAAGACGGCCGGATCGGTCGGCGGCACATTGCGGCTGACGATGGTCTGCAATGCCTGGATGAGTTCACCCGTCGCCGGCACCGGATCACGCGAGACATCCGGGTGAGCCGCATGCGCGCCCCTGCCCTTCAGCCGGATATCGAAGAAATCGGCGCCTGCCAGAATGGTGCCGGGCGAGACCTTCAGATGGTTGGGTGCTGCATGGGAGGAATTGTGCAACCCGTAAATTTCATCGACGGGGAAATCCTTGAACAACCCATCGGCGATCATGGCGCGTGCGCCACCCAGTCCTTCCTCGGCGGGCTGGAAAATGAAAATCACCGTGCCGGCAAAATCACGGGTTTCCGCCAGATAACGGGCGGTGCCAAGCAATATGGTGGTGTGCACATCATGCCCGCAGCCGTGGAACTTACCGGGATAGACCGATGCATAAGGCAGCCCTGTTTCTTCCGGCATCGGCAGGGCATCCATATCCGCCCTCAACCCGATTGAACGGTTGCCAGCATGACGGCCACGCAGCACGCCGACCACGCCGGTCTTGCCATAACCGCGATGCACCTCGATGCCCCAGGAGGTGAGCTTCTCGGCGACGATGCCGGAGGTGCGCACCTCTTCGAAACCGATTTCCGGATGCTGGTGCAGATCGTGGCGGATGGAGACGAGTTCGGGAACATAGGTCCCGATCCGGTCTATGACTTTCGGCGCGGGCGTTTTGACGGGATCGACGGCAATATTCACGGTATCTCCTCAGGGCAAAAAAGATCGTTCTCGCAATCTCTGTGATTGCGAAGTGCTAAGCTTCAGAACTGGAAATCTGAGGCGGGAGAGGCGTCAGAGCCTCAGGCCAGCCTCCTTCATCAAGGGCAGAATGCGCTCAGCGAAATATTCGAGATCTTCGCGGAAATCGTAGAAATTCAGCTGCACGCCATCGATGCCAGCCTTTTTCAAGCCGACAAGCTGCTCGACCACCTGCTCCGGCGAGCCGATGATTTCGATATTGCCGCCGAGATTGCGCCCCTGCTTTTGGCGTGCATCGCCGCGACCCCGCCAGGCATGGGCGTCGCTGTCGTAATTGTTGGTCGCAAAGGCACGGGTGCCGGGCTGCGGTTTTCCCGCCTCGATGGCGTCGGCATAGGCGATCGCTTGCCTCTCCGTATCGCGGCTGACGATGATCGGATTGATGAGCGTCTTCACATGACGGCCATAGGCCCTGGCGCGGTTCTTGATGGTGGCGATATGATCGGGAAGCGTTTCCAGCGCGCTATCGATATGCGCGCCGCCGGGCGAGGTAACGAAAACCAGATCGGAATGGCGGGCGGCGAAATCGATACCGGCCGGCGAGCCGGTCGCCGTCACCAGCGGCGGGCGGCCAAAGGCGGGCTTTGGCGTTATCCAGCCGTTGTTGATGGCCCAGGGGTTAAGCTTGCCCTCGTAGGAGAAGTTTTCGGTTTCTCCCCACAGGCGATGCAGCACATCGAACAACTCGCCCGCCATGTCGTAGCGCTTGTCATGGTCGATCCGCTGCCAGCCGAACATTTCATGCTCGATGGCGCGGTGGCCGGTGACGATGTTGATGCCCCATCGTCCCCTGGCGATATGATCCAGCGTTGCGCCATATTTCGCGATATGAAGCGGATGCAGGGGACCGTAAAGCACATGGATGGTGGAGATTAGAAGAATACTCTTCGTGACCGCCGCCATGGCGCCGAGTGCGATGAAACTGTCGAGCGAGGATTCTCCGTCATAACCGCCCTTGGGCAGCCATTGCGTGCGGCTGAACGCGATTTCGAAACCAAGCTCCTCCGCGCGCTTCACCAGCTCCGCATTGTAGTCGAAGGTCCAGCTATTGCTGGTTGGCAGGCTGGAGAAGTTGATGTCCTGCAGATTGAGGAACAGCCCCAGCATCAGTGGCTGCTTCACCGCGCGGCTGAGCGGGCTGTCTTCGAAATCAGTGGGGCTTTTCAGTTCGGGACCTTCAGCCAGTGAAACAGTCAGCGCCATGTCTTTTCTCCCTCGGAATGATTACTCTGCGGGGTGGTCGCTGCCAGCCGGGCGCGCAAATAGGCCTCCACGCTGCGGGGCTGCCGACCGGTAATCCGCTCGATGTTGTCGTTGACGGGGGCCGCGAGGCCCTCGCGGATGAGTTGGCCAAATTCACCAATCGCCGTCTGTTCGAACGCTCCGATATGCGGCGGAAAAACGGAAGCGGAATGATGCGATATCCCCACGGGGCGATGCAGGATACGGGCCGCGATGCGGGCGATTTCCAGTGCCGTCAAGGCTTCACCGCCGGTTAGCACCAAGGCGCCGGAAACAGACGTGCTCGCAGTCAAGGCGTGAACCGCCACATCGGCTATATCGTCGGCATCAATGAAGGAAACGGCCGCATCGCCGAAACGGGCGGGCACATCCTCCCCCTGGCGTAGTGCTGCGACGACGGGTTCCAGCGCCACCTGCATCCAGGCATTCGGCCGCAGCACCGTATGCGCAATGCCGCTCCCGGCCAGATGTTTTTCGACCTCGGCATGGGCGGCACCCGAGATGGAGCGTGCGGCATTGGCGATGGTCCAGTCGGAGCCGGATATTTTCACGATCCGCGATACGCTGGCGGAGAGAGCGGCATCGATGACCGCTTTCTGGTCCGCCGCCAGCGTTTCACCGATTGGGGAAAGCAGGAACACCGTGTCTGTTGCGCGTGAGGCCTCTTTCAGGCTGGCGGGATCGGAGAAATTACCCTCCGAAATATCCACCCTGTCGCCCCAAAGCTTGAGCGCGTCCTCACCCCGCCGGGTCAGCACCCTAACCTTCGCCTCTTTCTGCAAAAGGCGGCTGACGACGCGTTGGCCGAGCTTGCCGGTTGCACCCGTTACAAGAATGGTTGCTGTCATGACGCCCTCACTTCGCCGCAGCCTGTTGCAGTAAAGAAAGGGCGCGCGGATCGGCCCAGTCGTTCACATCGAAATCGTCAGGGATGAATTTCCATTCCAGCAGGAAATCCTTGAAGTGGCTGAGCGCATCCAGCTCCGCCGGATCGAGATCGAGCCTCAGGCTTCGGTACACATCCGCCCCGTTGGCGACGATAACCGCTTCCTCGCTGACGCCGATCTCGCGGGCGATGAAACGCACCGCTTCCGCCGGATTGTCATTCGCCCAGCCGGCAACCCGCTGTACCGTGGCCACGAGGTCGGCGACGAGATCGGGCCTTTCATCGGCAAAGGTGGCATCCACGGTCAAAGGACGTGGCGTGCCGTTATTGATGCGGATTTTCGGATCGGGGTGAAACCCGGTCGACACGACGACGTGCGCGCCAATGAGATTGGCGACGGTGACGCCCTCCGCTCCTTTGACAAAAAACGCATCGATCTTTCCGCGATGCAGTGCCGCGATCTCCTCCCCATAGGGCAGCCGTCGGTGCAGGCCATGGAACCTGTCGTCAGGCGGTCCGAGCAGCACCGGCTCGGTTGCGGTGAGATCGACCAGCTCGACCTCCGCCACGGAAAGGCCGGAAACGGTCAGTGCCGACACGATGCCCTTGAGCGATGTGGCGCGCTGGAAGTCGATGGTTTCGTTCGGTCGTTTCGGCAGCCCGATGCGCCGGCCCTTCAGCTCGCCGCCCTTTGTTATACCACTGGCTGGCAGCGCTATGACCGCCTGAAACTCGTCGGTCCTGGTCAACCCCACCAGACGCGTCTGGCGTCCGCCGGATTTTGCCCAGATAGGCGGAATATTGCCGCCCTGACGGAAGGACCAGTCCAGACGGTGATCGAAATGGCTCTGGCGAATGGCCGGATCCGCCGCATCGCGAATGGAGGACACAGTAATACCGTGGCCGGCGAAACTCTCCTCGATCCAGCCAAGCTGCACCGCGATGGAAAGCGGCGTCGGCGCCGGGCAGCGCGTGTACCAGACGGTTTCAGGGTGGGTTATCTGGCGAAGGGCCGCATCAGCCATGGCGTTCGTCCTCTCAATTGCGATCTCTACGACACGCTACACGCCATAAAATATTTTCTATAGATAAAGTGTACTATTTGAGAGGCCATTGAGGAAATTCGTTTCCATATCAGCATGGCTTCGTGCTTCCGGTAAAATATCCTTTCGGAAACGGCGTCATTCGCGAGCGATACTTCGGCTGAGAGCGGCACGCGATGTGAGCCTCTCCTTGGGAGCGTCGGCCATGGCTCGGAAGTTTTTCTTCTCCTGACAGCAAGGATTTTTAACTCGCGACCGGAACACCGGCTGTTACGCTTCCCCGCAATTGCGCCGGACCCGCAAGCCGGCAATCCAACAGACCTGAAAGAAAAAGTGGCAGCATGAGCACGAACAAACGCCGGCTCAATCTCAATGTCGGCATCAATACCACCGGATACCTCGCCAATGCCTGGAAATACAGAAGCGGAGACCGGCACGATATCAACGATATCGGCTATTACCGGCGACTGACGGAACTGGCTCACAAAGGCCGGTTCGACGCCGTTTTCCTTTCGGATCACCCGGCATTGCTGACCGACCCGACAAGCCGGCCATTTCACACCATCGATCCGCTCATCCTTTCCACATCGCTTGCCGCACAGGTGCCGGACATCGGGTTCGTGGCGACCGTGTCCTCCACCTATAACTCGCCCTATAATTTTGCGAGACGAACGCAATCCATCGATATCGTCACGGGCGGTCGGCTGATCGTGAACATCGTCTCCTCCTTCAATCCGAACGTCGCCGCCAATTTCGGCAACGACCCGCTGCCGCCGCGCAATGAGCGATATGCCAAGGCCACGGAATTTCTCGATGTCGCGAAAAAGCTCTGGTCGAGCTGGGATCCGCGCCGCGAAGGCGAGATATCGGAAGACCGCTTCTGGGATGCGGCGACGGCCGAGACCATCGATCACGAGGGGCAATATTTTCATGTCAAAGGCCCGCTCAACGTCCCTCGTGGACCGCAGGGGCACCCCGTCATCGCCCAGGCGGGCGCTTCCGAGGGCGGCATCGATCTGGCGGCACGTCATGGCGAGATTATCTATTGCAACATATTGTCCCGTCCCGCCGGCCAGGCCTTTGGCAAAAAGGTCCGTGACCGCGCAGTGTCTTTCGGCCGCGATCCCTCCGGCATCCGCATCGTTCCCGGCCTCGTCGTCATTCTCGGCGAGACGCGCGAGGAAGCGCTGCGCAAACACGAACTCTACAGCGGAACCGGCTCGGAAGACGGTCTTCTGGCACGCTTCGCCAAGGAAAACGGTATCGATCCCCGCGATTTCGATCCCGATGCGAAACTGGATGGCGAGCGCTTCATTCCCGACCAGAACCGGCAATGGGCTGTCGGCATGGGGCTTGGCCTTTCCGAACTGCTGACCCATGAAAAGCTCACCGCCCGCGAGGCCGTGCGGCGCTCGGAGGGGCATCACCGGCTGCTGCTCGGCACAGCGGAAGAGGTGGCGGACGGCATCATCGATCTCTGGCAGGACGGAACGGTTGACGGCTACACATTGCAGCCGCCCCGTGCCCCTGACGATATCGCCGAATTCGTCGAACAAGTCGTGCCGGTGCTGCAAGACCGCGGCGTTTATCCGCGCGAATACGAAGGCACGACCATACGCGAGAGATACGACCTGCCTCAACCAAACTGACGCTGTTCGCCTCGTTCGCCATTCCCACGCTCGGCGCAGGAATGGCGACGTTGTGAACGCACTATTGAGCTGTTGCCACTTTCAAAACCGGCCTTTCGCCGGAAAGCTGCGGCAGCACAGATGCGAAATCCGTCACGATCTGGCGATAATCTTCCGGCTGGAATTCATAGGGCAGTTCCAGACGGAATTCCGAGACAAACGGCAGAACGGGGTCGCGCGACAGCTTCTCCAGAATTTCATCCGTCGTCCCGACAATATCAGGCAGAAAAAGCGTGCGGCGCGCACCATGCGGCGTATGCGTGCGCTTGTCGCGCTCGGCCGCAAACTCCGCATAACGGCGGCGTGTCGAAGGGCTGGCACTGTCCGTCGGTAAAATCACGCGGCCAAGGGCGACGCGCGGCTGGCGCTCATGCGCCCATTCCTGCCGGAACCGGGCAACGAGGGCCGCCTGCGCCGTCAGAAAATCATCGGTATTTTCACCGCTGACGATATTGCCGGTCAGCAGATTGAATCCCGCCTTCCCCGCCCAGCGAGCGGAATTCTGCGATCCGCCGCCATACCACAGCCGGTCGGTCAACCCCTTGGCGAAGGGCCGAAGGCGCGGCACCTGCGCGCCCGCTGCATTGCCCGCCTCCGTTTCGCTGGACAGCGGTTCTGATCTCAAGGCCCTGGCGAGCTTCTCGGCGCGGGCATGGCTGTAATCCGCATCGGGCGCCGTATCGACATAATCCGAAATCAGATGGGCGAAGGGCGGCGCGCCGACAGAGACGCCGACATTCAACCGTCCGTGTGACAGCACATCCACGGTGGCGAGATCTTCCGCCAGCCTGAAAGGGTTTTCATAACCCAGTTGAATGACGGCGGTGCCGAGGCCAATCCGCTTGGTGCGCTGCGACGCCGCCGCGAGAAAGGTGGCGGCCGAGGACACGCCGCGTTCCAGATGGCGCTGGCGGACCCAGGCGCTATCATAACCCAGCGCCTCGCCGGCTTCGAAAAGCTGCAGAGTTTCCTCCAGCCCCTGCGCAGGATCATCATCGTGATAGTTGCCGGGAACCAGAAAAGCAAAATGCGAGATATGGGAAATAGGCATGGTGTGCATCCGGGAATGTTTGTTGAGGCATGATGAAGCTCAGACAGCGCAGGTGCGGCCATCATCCTGTACCGCGCATACCCAAGCAGAATGCACGATGACCGGCATCGCTGGCGCGGCATGGTCTTTTATAGTCCCGGCGATTTTTGAAAGATCGTTGCGCGATTCAGTAGTCTACTAAAATTATAGATTAATCCTCAAGGAGCGGTCGCTTTGTCCCCTCTCCATCCTTTTAAATACGCCGACGTATCGAGCGCCGCGCGAATGCCCTTGATTTTCCTCCCCAACATGTAATACAGATTATCATACATGTTGACAAATAATGCATACATGTATGACATTGCAGCCATCACGAACGCTGCGATACCTGCATGAGGGAGGAATTATGATCATCACCGACGTCGAGGTCCGTGTTTTCCGCACGACGACCCGTCGGCACTCGGACAGTGCCGGTCACGCACATCCGGGTCCGGCGCATCAGGTGGAACAGGCCATGCTGACCATCCGCACGGAAGACGGGCAAGAAGGCCATTCCTTCACAGCGCCGGAAATCGTTCGCCCGCATGTCATCGAAAAATTCGTCAAGAAGGTGCTGATCGGCGAGGATTATCGCGACCGGGAACGCCTTTGGCAGGACCTTGCTCACTGGCAACGCGGCTCGGCGGCGCAGCTGACGGACCGCACGCTGGCGGTGGTGGACTGCGCGCTCTGGGACCTTGCCGGTCGCAGCCTCGGACAACCTGTATACAAGTTGATCGGCGGTTATCGCGACAAGGTGCTCGCCTATGGCTCGATCATGTGCGGGGACGAGCTGGAAGGCGGCCTAGCAACGCCTGAAGACTACGGCCGGTTTGCCGAAACGCTGGTGAAGCGCGGTTACAAGGGCATCAAGCTTCACACCTGGATGCCGCCCGTCAGCTGGGCGCCGGATGTGAAGATGGACCTCAAGGCCTGCGCGGCCGTGCGCGAAGCGGTCGGGCCCGATATCCGCCTGATGATCGACGCCTTTCACTGGTATTCCCGCACCGATGCGCTGGCATTGGGACGTGGCCTTGAAAAGCTCGGCTTCGACTGGATCGAAGAGCCGATGGATGAGCAGTCGCTCTCCTCCTACAAGTGGCTCGCCGACAATCTCGATATTCCCGTCGTCGGCCCGGAAAGTGCTGCTGGCAAGCACTGGCACCGCGCAGAATGGATCAAGGCCGGCGCCTGCGATATTCTTCGCACCGGCGTCAACGACGTCGGCGGCATCACGCCGGCGCTCAAGACCATGCATCTGGCCGAAGCCTTCGGCATGGAATGCGAGGTGCATGGCAATACGGCCATGAACCTGCATGTGGTCGCCGCCACCAAGAATTGCCGCTGGTACGAGCGCGGCCTCCTGCATCCCTTCCTCGAATATGATGACGGCCACGACTATCTGAAGTCTTTGTCCGACCCAATGGACCGCGATGGGTTCGTTCACGTTCCCGACCGACCGGGCCTTGGCGAGGATATCGATTTCGATTTCATCGACAACAACCGGGTGAGATAAGGCTATGAAAACCGTGCTCGCCTTTGGAGACAGCCTCACCTGGGGCGCAGACCCGGCAACGGGTCTCCGCCACCGGCCTGAGCATCGCTGGCCGGAGGTGCTGGAGGCAAAGCTTTCCGGAATGGCGAAGGTTCATGCCGAAGGACTTGGCGGACGCACCACCTGTTATGACGACCATGCCGGCCCGGCCTGCCGCAATGGCGCACGGGCGCTTGAAGTCGCGCTTTCGTGCCACATGCCGCTTGATCTCGTCATCGTCATGCTCGGCACCAACGACATCAAGCCGGTGAATGGCGGTCGCGCGGAAGCCGCCGTTTCGGGCATGCGGCGGCTGGCGCAAATCGTCGAGACCTTCATCTACAAGCCGCGAGATGCAGTGCCTAAGCTTCTGATCGTCGCGCCACCGCCCTGCGTCGCGGGCCCCGCCGGAGAACCGGCGGGCGGCCGCGATATCGGACAATCACTACGGCTTGCGCCGCTCTATCACAAACTCGCCGCCGAACTTGGGCATCACTTCTTTGATGCCGGATCGGTCGCCAGCGCCTCGCCAGTGGATGGCGTGCATCTGGAAGCGCTGGCAACGGCCGCAATCGGCCGGGCGCTCGCCGCTCCGGTCAGAGACATTCTTGGCTGATCACACGAAGCCTGTGGAGGAACAGGCGCGCGGATCGAAACGTGGAAGGCCGTATGAACCGGCCGTATGGGAGGAAAAATGAGACATTTTCTTGCAACCGCAGCCCTCGGTGCACTGCTGATCGGCGCCGTGCCGCTCAGCGTCTTTGCCGAAACGCCGAAGGACCAGCTCATCGTCGCCACGACCATGAGCAATATCCTGACCCTTGATCCAGCCGCCATTACCGGCCGCGAGACGGTGCAGGTTCTGAATAATATCTACGACACGCTGGTCGTGCTTTCGCCCAAAGACCGCAGCGTCCAGCCCCGCCTTGCCGAACGTTGGGAAATCGCCGAGGATCGGAAATCGATCCGCTTCCACCTGCGGGCCGACGCCAAGTTCGCGTCGGGCAACGCCGTGACGGCAAAGGACGTGGCTTGGAGCCTGAAACGTCTGCTCGCCCGCAATCTGGCGCAATCGTCTTTCCTCAAAACGCGCGGTTTCAAGCTGGAGGATGCCGACAAGCTTTTCGTCGCCGAAAACGACCAGACCTTCGTGCTTAATATTCCGAAGCCTGATGATCCCAACCTGCTGCTGATGATCCTTGCACAGAATGGGCCCGGCTCGATCATCGACAGCCAGACGGCGCTTGCCAACGAAAAGGACGGCGATCTCGGTGGCGCGTGGCTGACGCTCAATTCGGCGGGCTCCGGCCCGTTCAAGCTGACCCAGTGGAAATCCAACGAATATATCATTCTCACCCGCAACGACGATTACTGGGGTGAAAAAGCCAAGATGAAGCGCGTCCTGATGCGCCATCTGCCGGAATCGCAATCGCAGCGGCTGATGCTGGAAAAGGGCGATATCGATGTCGCCTATTCCCTGCAGGCGCCGGACCTGAAGTCGCTCGAAGCCGACAAGACCATCGCCATCGAATCCACACCCGGCTCCGGTTTTTATTACCTCAGCGTTTCGATGAAGGACGAGCGCTTTGCGAACAAGAAAGTGCGCGAAGCCCTGCGTTACCTGATCGACTACGACGGTCTCGACAAGGCGGTCATGCCCTATTACGGCAAGCTGCATCAGCGCTCTCTCAGCACCGGTGTGATGGGCGCGCTGCCGGATCAGGGCTACAAGCTCGATATCGCAAAAGCCAAGGCGCTTCTGGCTGAAGCCGGTTATCCAAACGGTTTCAAGACGACGTTGCGCGTGCTCTCGGAAGACCCCTTCATGAAAGCGGCAACGGCCATCCAGAACACACTGGCCCAGGCCGGCATCCAGGCCGAACTGATCAGCGGTTCCGGCGACCAGATTTACGGCGCCATGCGCGAGCGCAACTTCGAACTGCTTCTCGGCCGCGGCGGCGGCGGTCAGCAGCCGCATCCGGACAACAACCTGCGCTCCATCGCCTATAATCCGAACAATGCGGACGACGCCAAGCTCACCAACTATCAGAGCTGGCGCACGAGCTTCTTCGATGAAAAGCTGAACAAGATGATCGAGGAAGCCCTTGTCGAGCGCGACGTGGCGAAACAGACGAAGCTCTACGAGGACCTTCAGGCCTATATGGACGAAATCGTCATGTCCATTCAGCCATTTTCCGAAGTCGTCGACACCGCCGCTTTCCGCAGCGACATCAAGGGTATGATCGTCAGCCCATGGCTCTCGCGCTTTGAAGAGGTGAGCAAGGAGCGGTGATCGGCTGCCATATCTGCGATTAGGAAAAGGCGCGGCTAACCCCGCGCCTTTTTGCTGTAGTGAAGCTCCATTCACCCAAGGTGTTAGGCGCAAGCGAAGCCTCCGCACTCCGTAACGCCGGACGAGATCCGGGGTCTTGTGTGAGCAGCCCAAGCGCAGTTGGCGGCCCGCCCTCCCGCCGTAGCCATCCAAAAAAATTGCCCGGCACTGAAGGCCGGGCGAGGAAGGAGGATTTTATTATTCGTGATGCCCCGGAGGAGGACGATCACGCTTTGGGAGGTGTCATGCGCCTTCATATTCCAGCGAGGCACCGATCAGTTCGCGCGCATAGGGATGTGTCGCGCCATTGCCGGCGATTGCCTCACGCGGCAGGATTTCGGTGATTTCGCCGCGCAGCATCACGGCGAAGCGGTCGCACATGTGGTCGACCACGGCGAGATCGTGCGTCACCATGATATAGGTGAAGCCGCGCTCTTCGCGCAGGCGCTGCAACAGGTTGAGGATTTCGGCCTGCACCGAAACATCGAGCGCCGAGGTCGGCTCGTCGAGCAGAAGCAGCGACGGTTCAAGGATCAGCGCACGCGCAATCGCCACGCGCTGCCGCTGGCCGCCGGAAAGCTGATGCGGGAAGCGGTCCAGGAACGACACGGGCAGACCGACATCCGTAATTACCTTGCGCATGCGCTCTTCACGATCGCCCAGTTTATGGATGGCAAGCGATTCTCCGAGAACGGTGCGCACCGACTGGCGCGGATGCAGTGAACCATAGGGATCCTGAAACACCATCTGCAACGTGCGGCATCGCTCGATCAGCGGCATGTCGCGAACCGACTTTCCATTGATGAGGATTTCGCCGCTCCAGAAATCATTCAGCATCGACACGCAGCGCAACACTGTTGATTTGCCCGAACCGCTTTCACCGACTAGACCGAAACACTCGCCCGGCTCGACGCGAAAGGACACCGAAGGCAACACTTTCAGCGCCGTGTGGCCGCTGCCGAAGGTGATTGAGAGATCGCGGGTTTCAACGGAAACGGCCATTATACTTTCTCCTCCAGCCATTCGGGGCGGCGATCCAGCACCGCAAGTGGCGCACGCGTGCCGCCAATCCGCGGCTGCGCCGCGAGCAGGCCGCGCGTGTAGGGGTGCTGCGCTTGATCGAGGTCGCGCGCGGCAAGCGTTTCCACCACCCGGCCGGCATACATGATGAGTACCCGGTCGCAGAAATTGCGCACGAGATTGAGGTCGTGGCTGATCATGATGAGACCGATGCCTCTATCCCGAACGAGGCCATCGAGAATATTCAGAACCTGCAGCCGCACCGTCACATCCAGCGCAGAGGTCGGCTCGTCGGCAATGACCAGATCAGGATCGGCAAGCAGCATCATCGCAATCATGACGCGCTGGCCCATGCCACCGGAAATCTCGTGCGGATATTGCTCGTAGACGCGCGCGGCGTCGCGGATTTTGACCGCATCGAGCATGGCGAGCGCCTTTTCCCGGGCTTCCGATTTCGACGCCTTGAAATGGCGCAGATAGGTCTCCGTCACCTGATCGCCGACACGGCGGATGGGATTGAGGGAGAATTTTGGATCCTGAAGGATCATCGACATGCGCCGTCCGCGAACCTTCAGCATCTCCTTCTCGCTGAGCGACAGAAGATCGAGGCCATCAAAATCAAGCTTGTCGGCCGTTATCGTCGCCGATGGCAGGAGGCGCAGCAAGGCCCGGCCGACGGTGGACTTGCCCGAGCCGCTTTCGCCGACAATGCCGAGACGCTCCCGGCCAAGGGTGAAGGAGATGCCGCGCACGGCCTCGGTGGGCGAGCCGCCATAACGGATGCGAAGATTTTCGACGTCGAGGATTGGTTTTTCCATGGCCCTATTTCCGGTTCATCTGCTTCGGATCGAGCGCATCCCGCAGGCCGTCACCCAGAAGGTTGAAGGCGAGGCTGACGGAAAGGATCGCAACGCCGGGGAAAGTGACGAGCCACCAGCTGTCGAGCATGTAACGGCGTCCGGTCGCGATCATCGCGCCCCATTCAGGCAGGGGCGGCTGCGCGCCAAGGCCGAGGAAGCCGAGGCCTGCGGCGGTCAGAATGACGGTCGCCATATTCAGCGTCAGACGGATCAGGACCGAAGGCAGGCACATGGGCATGATCGATTTTATGATGATGCGCAGCGGCGAAGCACCCTGCAGCCTTGCGGCGGCAATGTAGTCCGCCTTGCGGAATGTCATTGCTTCGGCGCGTGCGAGCCGCGCGATCGGCGGCCATGAGGTGAGCGCGATCGCGATGATCGCATTGTTGAGGCTGGGTCCGAGCGCGGCCACGAAGGCGAGCGACAGGATGAGGCTCGGGAACGACAGGAAAATATCCGTGATGCGCATCATCACCGTATCGAACTTGCCGCCGAGATAACCGGAGGCCGTGCCGACCAGCAGACCGACCGGACCGACAATGATCGACACCAGCGAGATGATGGTCAGCGTGATGCGCGCGCCCCACAGAAGGCGACTGTAAATATCGCGTCCAAGCTCGTCCGTGCCGAAGAAATGGCCGTTACCGGGCGGCTGCAGCGTCTTGGCGAGATCCTGCACGTAAGGATCATGCGTCGCAAGCCAGGGCGCGAAAATCGCCGCGATGACGAGAAGCAGCAATATCACCAGGCCGAAGGCCGATGTCGGGCTTTTCAGCAGGAAGACAATGATGTTCTTCAGCGCGTTCAAAGGCACGGGAAGACGCAAGGAAGTTTCAGCACGAGCCGTCATCAGCGGGTCCTCGGATCGAAAAAGCGGTACAGAATGTCGGACAGGAGATTGAGCCCGATGAAGATGACGCCGACGATAAGCACGCAGGTCATCACGGCATTCATGTCGCCGATGATAAGATTGCTGGTGAGATATTGGCCGAAGCCCGGCCAGGCGAAGACGGTCTCAATAAGGACAGCGCCTTCCAGCAGTGAGCCGTAAGCAAGGGCAATGATGGTGACGAGCTGCACGCGGATATTGCCGAAAGCATGCAGCCACACCGTCTGGCGTTGCGACAGGCCTTTGACGCGCGCAGTCGTCACATATTCCTGGCCCAGCTGGTCGAGCATGAAGCTGCGCGTCATGCGGGTGATATAGGCCGACGATGAATAACCAAGCAGAGCGGCGGGCAGGATGAGGTGATTGATGGCCGACCAGAAGACTTCCATATCGCCCGCCAGCAGGCTGTCGATGAGCAGGAAGCCCGTTCGTTCCTCCACGAGGCCGATATAGAACTGGTCCATGCGGCCACCGCCGCCGACAAGCCCGAGATGAGCGTAAAAAACGATCAGCGCAATCATACCGGTCCAGAAAATCGGCATGGAATGGCCGAACAGGCTGAGCACCCGGACCAAATGGTCCTGCCAGCGGTCTTTCTTGACGGCGGCATAAACCCCCATGGGAATCCCGAGGCCGGCACCGATCAGGATCGCGAAGGTCGCAAGCTCCATCGTCGCCGGCATGACGCGTATGATATCCTGGATGACGGGCTGGCCCGTGCGGATCGAGGTTCCGAAATCGCCGGTGAACACATCGCCGAGATAATAGATGAATTGTTGCCAGAGCGGACGGTCGAAACCGAGCGCATGGTAAACCTGCTCATAGGTTTCGCGGGTCGCGTCCTCGCCGACGATGGCCCGCACCGGATCAGCGGGCATCAGGCGGCCGATGAAAAAGGTCAGCAGCAGCAATCCGAGCAGCGTGACCGCAATACTTCCGATCTGGCCGGACAGGCCATACAGCGAAAGGCGTCTTTTTGGCATGGTTCCTCCCTTGCCAGAAGTCGATTGCACAAAATAACAAAGGCGCAATCCTGTCTGACAACTATTCGCAAGTTGTCACAGGTGTGGAGAGCTGTCAAGCATATGCCGATAAAATTGGTCCTGCGGCAGGCTTGGAAAATGAGTGAAGCAGGCAACAACGCTGCCTTTCAAGACCGAGATTTCATCCGAAATCCAGCGGTTCTTTGCTTTGCCGGAGAAAGGAATCACACATATTGCCGCGATGACAAAAGCCTGTATTCTTCGCTTCGAACTGCCTGTGGAGATGCCGGTCCGGCACCGGCATATCTCCTGCTTCACCGGGGAGGAAGACATGGCGGAAATGACACTTCTGGCATTTGCGATAGTTGCCTTTATCGGTATTGCCACACCTGGCCCGACGGTTTTGCTGGCGCTTGCGAATGGCTCGCGTTTCGGGGTTCGCCGCGCCTTTACAGGTATGGCCGGCGCGGTGCTGTCAGATTTCGTCCTGATCGGCGCGGTTGCACTGGGATTGGGAGCATTGCTCGCCGCCTCGGAGTTCTGGTTCGGCGTCGTCAAATGGGTCGGCGTTTGTTATCTCGCCTTCCTGGGCGTCATGCTTTTGCGCTCCAGAGGCTCGCTCGATGGCGCTCTTCAATCGGCAGACACTTCCGGGGCCACTTCCGCCCGCTCGATTTTCCTCAAAAGCTTCCTTGTGGCCGTGACCAACCCCAAGGGATATCTGTTCTTTTCGGCTTTCCTGCCGCAATTCATCGATCCGGCAGCACCGCAGATCCAGCAATATGCGGTGCTTGCGCTGGTTTTTGCCGGCATCGATTTCATCGTCATGTTCGGATATGCCCTGCTGGGCTCGCAGGCCGTCAGACTGTTGCGGAAGTCAGGGGCGTTATGGCTCGACCGCATTTGCGGCGGCGCACTTTTGACGCTTGCCGCCTCTCTGGCTTTCTACCGACGGGCGAGCGCTTAACCTGCTGAGAAAGCTGAAATTTCCTAGTTATTCAGCGGCTGTACGGGAGCGCAAAAGCACCTTGTAGCGCTCAAGACTACCGCGCAGATGCGCCGCCATATATTGGCGGGCAGCATCGGCATCGCCTTCGATGATGGCGTCAACGATCTTCGCATGCTCCTCCTGGAGATGAAGATTGTAGTCCTTCGGACGGGAACCGGGCGCCGCCCCCTGTAATTCGCCACGCGGGATGATGCCGGAGCGGATGAGTTGAAGAAACTCGGGGAATCGCCTGTTCTGCGTCGCCTGTGCAATGGCCAGATGGAACTCGAAATCGGCATCCCGCGTCGGCAACCCGGCGGCGAGACAGTCGCCAACGCGCCGATGCGCATCGACAATCGACTCCACCTGCACGGCGGAACGGCGCGATGCCGCAAGCCCGGCGGACTCAACTTCGAAGACGGTGCGCAATTCCAGCAGTTCGATTACCGAGGAGATCCGCCCCACGGCGAGATCATTGAAAGGCACTTCCTTGGCCGGCTTCACCTCAATGGCAAAAACGCCCGCTCCCTTGCGGGCCTCAACGAGACCATCC
This sequence comes from Agrobacterium tumefaciens, assembly GCF_013318015.2. NCBI lineage: Bacteria > Pseudomonadati > Pseudomonadota > Alphaproteobacteria > Hyphomicrobiales > Rhizobiaceae > Agrobacterium > Agrobacterium tumefaciens. The sequence continues at coordinate 732,897 of NZ_CP115842.1, forward strand.
GCGCGCAGAATGGCGATGGCCTCCCGTACCACGGTGCGGCTGACGGAATATTCGCGTGTCAGCGCGCTCTCACTCGGGAGACGGTCGCCGGGACGGAACACGCCTTCAGACAAATCCCGCCGCAATGCGGAGCTGATTTTCGCCGCGAGCGATATTCCCGGCTTCGTGCTGCTCTCAACGTCCATTCCGGCCCACCTGTTTTAAACTTGTCTGGCATGTTAGCAAACACCCGCCACATTGCAAGGGCCGCGCTTCTCGCACCAAACTCGTTGCGAAGCGGCAATGTCGCAACAGCGGGATTTGCCCTCAGGCGGCCACCATGGCCGAACCGCTGGAAAAGCGGTTTCTGTACTCGCCCGGCGAGAGGCCGAGAATACGGTGAAATACACGACGGAAGGCAGCGGCATCCTCGTATCCCACCGACCAGGCGATCTGGTCTACCGAACGACGGGTGAATTCCAGCAGTTCCCGCGCCTTGCCGACACGAAGATGCTGGACATATTCGATAGGTTTCATACCGGTGGCGGCCTTGAAGCGGCGAAGGAAGGTTCGCTCCTCAAGCCCGGCATGTGCGGCCATATCGGAGACACTGGTCGCCCGCCCGGCGCGCGCCTGCAGCCAGTGCTGTACCTTCAGGATCGGCTCGTCGCCATGCGTCAACCGCGGCGCAAAACTGCTGTAATGTCGCTGCTCCCGACCGGAGGGGTCTATCAGCAGGAATTTACCGGTCTCGATCATCACCGAAGGCCCAAGCAGCCGGTCAACAATGCGCAGACCAAGATCGGTCCATGCCATCAGCCCACCCGCAGTGATGATATCGCCGTCTTCGATGACGATCTTGTCTATCTCCAGGCGGATATCGGGAAAGCGCTCGCGAAACCGTTCTGCAAACAGCCAGTGGGTCGTGGCCGGGCGGCCGGCCAAAAGACCTGTCGCAGCGACGATAAAGGAACCGCCGCAACTGGCGGCCAGCGTCGCGCCCTGCGCATGCCGGTCCAGCAGCCAGCGGGCATAGGGCCCGGCCTCGTCGATTTCGGCTGGCCCGGTCAGCCGGCCGGGTACGACGAAGATATCGGGATGCCCCGGCCTGCCCGGCTCGGTGTCATGACAGCGGGAAAACTCACCGCCCTCACCCATGCTCCAGTGGCTGACGCGCAGTTTCGGCCCACCACGATCCTCTGAGAAGACCGACGCGATGGCAAAAAGATCCGTAATGCCGTGCACCATGGCGACCTGACAGTCCCGGTAGAGAACCAGACCGACTTCCCGCGCACTTCCCGCAACACCCGCCATGCCCCACATCCCCGTTTTGTCAGTTTCGGCTCGTTTTCTGTCAGAAGCGCCAATCCAGCCCCGGCTGTCTCCAGAGTATCTCTATTCCCACGGGACGCAAGCAAACCACCCGCAACAGGAGAGAGAGCCATGACAACGATAGTCACCAGAGACGGAACGCACATCTTCTACAAGGACTGGGGTTCGAAAGACGGCCAGCCCATCATCTTTTCCCACGGCTGGCCGCTCAGTGCCGATGCATGGGACGCGCAGATGGTATTCTTTGCCAATAACGGTTTCCGCACCATCGCCCATGATCGCCGCAGCCACGGCCGCTCCGACCAGGTCTGGCACAACAACACCATGGATCAATATGCTGACGATCTGGCCGAGCTAATCGAACAGCTCGATCTTCACGACATCATTCTCGTCGGCCATTCCACCGGCGGCGGCGAGGTGACGCGCTATACTGGCCGCCATGGTACGGCCCGCGTCGCCAGGATCGCCCTCATCGGCGCAGTACCGCCGCTGATGCTGAAGACGGAAAGCAATGCCATCGGCCTGCCGATCGATGTTTTCGACGGCATCCGCAAGGGTACCTACGACAATCGCAGCCAGTTCTTCAGGGATCTGACCATTCCTTTCTACGGCTATAACCGTGAAGGTGCTGTGATTTCTGAAGGTATTCGCGACGAGTTCTGGCGGCAGGGCATGATGGGCGGCCTCAAGGGCCAGCTCGACAGCATCCGCGCCTTTTCGGAAAGCGATTTCCATCAGGACCTGAAGGCTTTCGACAAGCCAACGCTCGTACTGCACGGCGACGACGACCAGATCGTGCCGATCGGCGCTTCGGCGCTCTCCACGGTCAAGATCGTCAAACATGCGACCCTCAAGGTCTATGAGGGCGCCGACCATGGACTGACACAGACCCATCAGGACCGGTTCAACGCCGACCTTCTTGCTTTCATCAACGCCTGAAACCATCAGACAAAGGAAACACGGGACATGACACAGAATACGTTTCTCATCACCGGCGCGTCCGATGGCATTGGCGCTGTTTATGCCGAGCGCCTGGCAAAACGCGGCCACGATCTTATCCTCGTGGCGCGACGCGCCGAAAAGCTGAAGGCGCTGGCCGAGCGGCTGGAAAAGGATCACCAGATCGCTGTCGAGGTTCTGGCAGCAGACCTTTCACGGGCGGAAGACCTCGAAAGGGTAGAGGCACGGCTGCGCGAGGACCGGCGGATCACCGGTCTCGTCAACAATGCCGGTATTGCCGGAGACGGCGCTATCACGGAACTGGACCCGGCCCATGTCACGACGATGATCAATCTCAATATCCTTGCCGTCACCCGGCTTGCAGCGGCGATCGCACCGCGTCTTGCAGCAGATGGAAAGGGCACGATCATCAATATCACCTCGGTCACGGCCTTGATGCCGGCGGCATTTACCGCCGTTTATCCGGCGACCAAAGCCTTTGTGCTTGCCTTCACCGAGGCGCTGCACGCGCAGCTTTCCCCTTCCGGCGTGCGGGTTCAAGGTGTCCTGCCGGGCATCACCCGCACGGCCATCTGGGAAGAGGAACGTCTCGACGCCATTCCCGCCGCCATGGTCATGGATGCTCACGAGATGGTGGATGCAGCCCTGGCCGGTCTTGATCTGGGCGAGACGCTGACCATTCCTTCCCTGCCGGATACGGCAGACCTTGAAAATTTTCTTGCGGCCCGCGCTGCATTGAGGCCCAATCTATCGCATGCACATGCCGCCAGCCGGTATCGTGCAACCCAAACTGAATAGAGGGAGACGCATCATGATCCTCGGACTGACCATTCCCCAATTCACGACATTGCACGTTGCCTTGAGCCTCATAGGCATTGTAACCGGATTGATCGCCCTGCCCGCTTATGCGGCAGGGCGATGGATGCCGCGCATGATGGCGCTGTTTCTCGTCACCACGCTCGCCACAACGCTCACCGGCTTCCTGTTTCCAATCGGCAACTTCACACCGGCACTCGGCGTCGGCATCATCTCGACCATCATTCTGGCGGTCGCGCTGGTCGCGCTTTACGGATACGGTCTCAATGGCAGGGCGCGAACTGTTTATTCGATCACCGCCACGATGGGCCTTTATCTGAATATGTTTGTGCTGATCGTTCAGTCCTTTCTCAAGGTCGAGGCACTGAACGCACTGGCTCCGAACGGCAACGAACCACCATTCCTTGTCGCTCAACTCGCCCTGCTTATTGCGGCAATCTGTCTTGGCTGGAAAGCGACGCGCCGCAAGCTTTTAGCCTGAAGCCAGCCCCCGCCCACACTCACCTGCGGGCTTCCCGGAAAAGCACACTTGCTCGATCCCCTTCGGGCAAGCTTGTGATTTCGTCGTGAACACAGGAAATCGCCGCCTCTGAAATTTTCTCTTCCGTCTGTTGCCGCCGAACAATATACATTATATGATAACGTATATTAATTTAGAACAACAGGAGAAACCGATGAGTGCCGTGAGAATCAACGAACGTCTGACGGTCGCAGGCCAGCCGGATATCTCCGACTTTTCATCGCTTTCCGATCAGGGCTACAAAAGCATCATCAATGCCCGGCCGGATGGCGAAGAGCCCGGCCAGCCGGGCAATGAACATGAAAAAAGCGCCGCCAATGCTGCGGGTCTTGCCTACAGTTTTATTCCGGTCAATGGCCCGACTATTACCGAAGCCGATATTCGTGCCTTTCAGCAGACGATGACCGAGGCAAAAGGCCCCGTATTCGCCCATTGCAAGGGTGGAGCTCGGGCGCTAACGCTTTATGTGCTTGGCGAAGCGCTGGACGGGCGCATGAAACAAAGCGAGATCGCGACTTTCGGCCAACAGCATGGTTTCGATCTTTCCGGCGCCGTCCGCTGGCTGGAGCGGCAGGCTGCGGCAAAGCCGCACGTCAAGGCTTTCTTCGATCCGAGCACATCGAGCGTGCAATATGTCGTTTCCGACCCCGCAACCCGGCGCTGCGCCATCATCGATCCGGTCTACGATTTCGACGAGAAATCGGGGGCGACCGGCACGGTGAATGCCGATGCCATTCTGGCCTATGTCAAGGAGCAAGGCCTGTCGGTGGAATGGGTTCTGGACACGCATCCGCATGCCGACCATTTTTCCGCCGCGCACTATCTCAGCCAAAGAACCGGCGCGAAAACGGCAATCGGCGCCAAGGTCACCGGTGTGCAGCGGCTGTGGCAGGAGAAATATAACTGGCCCGATCTTGAAACAGACGGCTCGCAATGGGACCGGCTGTTTGAAGCGGGAGACCGGTTCAACATCGGCTCGCTGGAAGCTCGCGTGCTGTTTTCACCCGGACATACGCTTGCCTCCGTAACCTACGTGGTGGGCGACGCCGCATTCGTGCATGACACTCTTTTCATGCCTGATTCCGGCACGGCGCGCGCCGATTTTCCAGGCGGCAGCGCCAGAGAACTCTGGGCATCCATTCAGGAGATTCTCGCCCTTCCCGACGAAACGCGGCTTTTCACCGGACACGACTATCAACCCGGTGGCCGCGCGCCCAAATGGGAAAGCACTGTTGGAGAACAGAAACGCGGCAATCCGCATCTGGCTGGCATGACAGAGGAAGGCTTCATCCAGCTGCGTGAGGCGCGGGATCGCACCTTGCCGATGCCGAAGCTCATTCTGCACGCCTTGCAGGTCAATATCCGTGGCGGGCGCCTGCCTGAGCCGGAGGCCAATGGCAAACGTTATCTGAAGTTCCCGCTTGACGTGCTGGGGGGCAGCACATGGTAAAGGAAAACATGCGGAAACAGATACCTGATATCACCGAAATCCCGCTTGCCGAGATGGAGGAACGCGCAGTCGAGGTCGCCATACTCTTGAAGACACTTGCCCATCCCGCGCGGCTGATGCTCGCCTGCACGCTGGCGCAGGGGGAGTTTTCTGTTGGCGAGCTGGAAGCCAAGCTGGATATCCGCCAGCCCACACTTTCCCAGCAACTTGGGGTTTTGCGTGAGGCGGGCGTTGTTGAAACGCGGCGCGAGGCCAAACAGATCTTCTACCGGTTAACCGAGGAAAAAGCGGCGCAGCTGATCGAGGCTCTCTATACCATCTTCTGTGCGCCGGAGGAAAACCCGTGACAGCCTATTGGCCCTCTCTATTCGGCGGTATGCTGCTCGGCCTCGCGAGTATTCTTCTGTTTCTCTTTAACGGCCGCATCGCCGGTATCAGCGGCATCCTGGGCAATGTGCTCGGCAAGGAACGGCGCTTGACGGATGTGGCCTTCGTCGCAGGTTTGCTGACAGGCCCGTATCTTTACGCCGCCGCATTCGGCCGCTTTCCCGCGCTCACCATATCTGCACCCTGGCCGCTGATCGTCATTGCTGGGCTGCTGGTGGGGTTCGGTACGCGCATGGGATCCGGCTGCACATCCGGCCATGGCATCATGGGTCTTGCTCGATTTTCCCGGCGCTCCATCACCGCCACTGCCATCTTCCTGATCACCGGTATCCTTGCCGCTACGATAACCGGAGCGCTGTCATGAAAAATCAGGTCATGGCGCGTTTCGTGGTGGCACTTGCGGCCGGGGCACTGTTCGGATTTGGCCTCTCCCTGTCCGGCATGATCGATCCTGCCCGCGTTTCAGGCTTTCTCGACGTGGCAAGCGGCCATTGGGATCCGAGCCTGATGTTCGTTCTCGGCGGTGCGGTTTTGGTCGCCGTGCCGGGCGTTCTGTTGTGCCGTTTCCTTGCCAAACCAGTTCTCAGTGCTGAATTTCACCTTGCCGCCAAAACTCGGGTCGACGCGCCGTTGGTTGTGGGCTCGGCTATTTTCGGCGCAGGCTGGGGGTTTGCCGGTTTCTGCCCCGGCCCGGCGATATCGGCGCTTGCTCTCGGCCTAATGCCGGTCATTCTCTTCGTTTGCGCCATGATCGCCGGCATGCTCGTTCACGACCGAATCTACGCCAAACGGTAGGCATTTCCGCCTTGCCTGGACATGCGCGAGAGCAGCAGGCTCTCGCGCATCATCGCTGGATTACAGGTCGATCAGGCTTTTGCCCGTCATTTCCGCAGGCAGCGGCACATTCATCAATTGCAGCAGCGTGGGAGCGACATCGGCAAGGATACCGTCATGCAGCTTCGCGCCTTCAGGTCCGCCGAACAGGATCACCGGCACCGGATTGGTGGTGTGCGCGGTGTGCGGGCCACCAGTTACCGGGTCAACCATGGTTTCACAATTACCGTGGTCGGCAATCACCAGCATGGCGCCGCCAACCTTTTCCAGAGCGGCAACGACTGCGGCGAGCCCCCGGTCCACGGCTTCGCAAGCCTTGATCGCGGCTTGCAGATCGCCGGTATGGCCCACCATGTCGGGATTGGCGTAATTGGTGACGATGAGATCGTAACCCTTGCCGATCGCCTCGACGAATTTCTCCGTCACCTCAGGCGCGCTCATTTCCGGCTGCAGATCGTAGGTCGCAACCTTGGGAGACTTCGGCATGAAGCGGTCTTCGCCCACTTCAGGTTCTTCCTTGCCACCATTCAGGAAGAAAGTGACATGCGGATATTTTTCCGTCTCGGCCAGTCGGAACTGCCGCAGACCCTGCTTGGCAACCCACGCGCCCAACGTATTTTCGATATCGCGCTTAGGGTAAGCCGTCGTCATGAAGGTCGCATGTTTGGTGGAATATTCCACCATGCCAAGCAGCGCCGAAAGCACTGGCTTTTCACGGACAAACCCGTCGAAATCATCCGCACCGATAGCAAGCAGGATTTCACGAGCGCGGTCGGCACGGAAATTCAGGCAGAAGAGACCGTCGCCCGATTTGAAGCCTTCGTAACCATCGATGACCGTTGGCAGGATGAATTCGTCCGTAACATCATTTTTGTAGCTTGCGGCAACGGCGCTCACCGCGTCCGGCGCATGTTCGCCCCGGCCGAGAACCATGGCGTCATAGGCCTTTTCAACACGCTCCCAGCGATTATCGCGGTCCATCGCATAATAACGGCCGATCACCGTGCCAATGCTGGCGCCTTGCGGCAGGCTTGCCGCAAATGCGGCGACGAAGCCTTCCGCGGACTGCGGCGCGACATCGCGACCATCGGTGATGGCGTGCACGACGACCTTCAAACCCAGATCGGTCAGCAGCTTCACCGCCGCCCGACCGTGGACGATGTGGCCGTGAACGCCGCCATCGGAAACGACGCACATCACATGCGCCACGCCGCCCGCAGCCTTCACCTTGGCGGCGAAATCGAGCATCGCAGCGTTCCTGAAAAAGCTGCCGTCTTCGATAGCCAGATCGATCTGGCCAAGATCCATGGCGACGATGCGACCGGCGCCGATATTGGTGTGTCCAACTTCCGAATTGCCCATTTGCCCGGTGGGCAGGCCGACATTCGGGCCGAAGGTGGTCAGCCGCGCATTCGGGCAGGTGGCGAAAAGCCGATCCATGGTGGGCGTGTTTGCCAGTACCGGCGCATTGCTGGACGTGTCCTCGCTCAGTCCCCAGCCATCGAGAATAGTCAGGACAACGGGTTTGGGAGTGCTCATGAAAGGACCTTCTTCTTCATTCGGTTGCCGACGAACAGCGAAGCGCTGGGCACCGGAGCGCCCCCGTCCGCCACTATGATCATGATGAGAAAACACGCTTCTCGTTCTTTCTCTTCTATACTCGAAGATCGCGAACGCAAGCCTATACCGACACCGAAACAGTTCCGTGAAGCTGAAGTGCTTCACGGAAGAAAATCCTTTTCGAACGAAGCTCAGCCGTCGATGAAGATCAGCGCCGGCTTTTCCAGCAGCGCCTTGATGGCCTGAATGAAGACGGCGGCATCCCAGCCGTCGACGACTCGGTGATCGAAGCTGGAGGAGAGGTTCATCATCTTGCGCGGCACGAAACCGCTGCCATCCCAGACCGGTCGCGTCACGATCTTGTTCACGCCGATGATCGCCACCTCCGGGTGATTGATGATGGGCGTCGAAACGATACCGCCAAGGGGGCCAAGCGAGCTGATTGTGATGGTGGACCCCGTCAACTCGTCCCGTTGCGCGGCGCCGGTGCGCGCCGCCTCGGCCACGCGCACAACTTCAGCAGCACACTCCCAAAGGCCGAGCGCTTCCGTGTGGCGAACGACCGGGACCATCAGCCCCGTAGGTGTCTGCGTGGCTATGCCGATATGCACCGCTTCGTAGTGACTGACGACCCCTTTTTCGTCATCGAAGGTGGCATTCATGCCGGGATGATCGGCGACCGTTTTCACAAGTGCGCGCATCAGGAACGGCAGGATCGTCAGTTTCGGCTGTCCTGACCGGCGGTTGCCATTCATGGTCGTGCGCAAATCCTCCAGATCGGTCACGTCGATTTCCTCGACATAGGTGATGTGGGGAATGCGGGAGACAGAAAGCGTCATCTTCTCGGCGATCTTGCGCCTAAGCCCTGTCACCTTCACCTCTTCGACAGCGCTATCGCGGGAAGCTATCGGCGCAGCGGGCCGCTCAGATTGCGACCGTGCGGTCAGAAATGTATCGAGATCGGCGTGGGTGATATGCCCGTCCGGCCCTGTTCCCCTCACTTGTCCGAGATCGATATCGAGATCGTCGGCGCGCTGGCGAACGGCTGGCGACGCCAGAGGTTTATGGTGTTCCACCTCAGGGGAAGGCGGCGCATCCTGTATTTCGCGGGCGGGCTGGATTTCAGCCGCTGGCGGCTCTTCCGTCATGTCGGATGGCGCTTCCGGCTCGGTCACATCCGCGGGGGCAGCAGCAACAGCGGAGGCATTGGTTTCGATGCGCACCAGCGGCGCCTTAACCGCCACCGTATCACCCACCTCCGCTGCCAACCATGTGACGACGCCCGCAACCGGCGATGGGATTTCAACCGTCGCCTTGTCGGTCATCACAGCGGCCAGCACCATATCCTCGTGCACGGGATCGCCGGGTTTGACATTCCATTCCACCAGTTCGGCTTCCGCAACACCTTCGCCGACATCAGGCATAGTGATAACAAATTCCGCCATCTTCAGGCCTCCATGACTTCGACGAGAGCGCGCCCGACGCGGGCCGGCCCCGGAAAATAATCCCACTCCTGCGCGTGGGGATAAGGCGTATCCCAACCAGCCACACGGACGACCGGTGCTTCCAGATGATAGAAGCAGTGCTCCTGTACCAGCGACACGACCTCCGCACCGAAGCCTGACGTGAGCGTTGCCTCATGCACCATGACGCAGCGACCGGTCTTGGCAACGGACTTCACAATGGTGTCCAGATCGAGTGGCAAAAGGCTGCGCAGATCGATGATCTCGGCATCCACGCCCGTTTCTTCCGCTGCGGCGAGCGCAACATGCACCATGGTGCCGTAAGCGATGACAGTGACATCCTGCCCGGCGCGGCGGATTTCGGCCTTGCCGATCGGAATGGTGTAATGTCCTTCCGGCACCTCGCCCATCTCGTGCTTCGACCATGGCGTTACCGGCCGGTCGTGATGGCCGTCGAAGGGGCCGTTATAAAGCCGCTTCGGCTCCAGAAACATCACCGGATCCGGGTCTTCGATCGAGGCGATCAGCAACCCCTTGGCGTCGTAAGGATTGGAGGGAACCACCACCTTTAGCCCGCAGACATGGGTAAAAAGCGCCTCCGGGCTCTGACTATGCGTTTGCCCGCCAAAAATGCCGCCGCCGGTCGGCATGCGCAGGACTATGGGGCAGGTGAAATCACCATTGGAGCGATAACGAATGCGCGCCGCTTCCTGGGTGATCTGGTCATAGGCCGGGTACATGTAATCCGCGAACTGGATTTCGACGCAGGGGCGCAGGCCATAAGCGGCCATGCCGATGGCCGTGCCGACAATACCGGATTCGCTGATCGGCGCGTCGAAACAGCGGGTCTTGCCATATTTGCCCTGCAAGCCCTGCGTCGCACGAAACACGCCGCCGAAATAGCCCACATCCTCACCGAAAACCACCACATCGTCGCTGCGCTCCATGGACACATCCATGGCGCTGCGGACGGCTTCGATCATCGTCATTCTTGTCATGTCTCACCACCCTGCCTTCTGGCGCTGGCGGGCGAGATGCGGCGGCATCTCGGCGTAAACGCCCTCGAAAATATCCTTCTTTGGCGGCTTACGGCCCTCATGCAGCGTACCGTGGCTTTCCGCCTCACGCTGCGCCTCAAGCACCTCGTCGGCAATTTCCGCTTCCGCCTGCCGGTGCCGCTCCTCCGACCAGACGCCGCGCAGGATGAGATGTTTCTTCAACCGCAGAACCGGGTCACCCAGTGGCCATGCCTCGGACTCGGTCTTGGGGCGATAGGCGCTCGGATCGTCGGAAGTGGAATGCGCACCGACACGGTAGGTCACGTATTCGATCAGCGTCGGTCCGAGATTGCGCCGCGCCCGCTCCACCGCCCAGCGTGCCACGGCATAAACGGCGAGATAATCGTTGCCGTCGACCCGGAGCGCCGGAATGCCGAAGCCCAGGCCTCTGGCCGCAAAGGTGCCGGAACCGCCGCGCGCGATACCCTGAAAGGTGGAAATGGCCCATTGGTTGTTGACGATGTTGAGTATGACCGGCGCCTTGTAGGTGGAGGCGAAGACCAGCGCCGAGTGGAAATCCGATTCCGCCGTTGAGCCGTCACCGATCCATGCTGCCGCGATCTTCGTATCGCCCTTGATGGCAGATGCCATCGCCCAGCCGACCGCCTGCACATATTGCGTGGCAAGATTGCCGGACACGGTGAAGAAGCCATGCTCCTTCGAGGAGTAAAGAACCGGCAATTGCCGCCCATGCAGCGGGTCCAGTTCGTTGGAATAGATCTGGTTCATCATGGTGACGAGCGGGTAATCGTCGGCGATCAGCAGACCCGCCTGCCGGTAGGTCGGGAAATTCATGTCGCCTTTGGAGAGCGCCTTGCGGAAGGCGCAACTGACCGCTTCCTCACCCAGATGCTGCATGTAAAAGGAGGTCTTGCCCTGCCGCTGTGCCATCAGCATGCGGGCATCGAAAGCCCGCAGCCGCATCATGTTCTTCAGGCCGACGAGCAAATCCTCATCCGAAAGCAGCCCGGCCCACGGGCCGACAGCCTCACCCTGATGATTGAGGACGCGGATGATGGAATAGGCCAGATCGCGCATGTCTTCAGGTGCTGCGTCCACCTCCGGGCGTGGCACGGAGCCGGCCTTGGGTATCTTCACATTGGAGAAATCCGGCTGGTCGCCTGGCCGCACCGCTGGTTCGGGAACATGCAGGCTGAGATGCGTGGTTTCGGTAATATCCATTCTACTCCTCCCATCGCCATCTCCTCCAGACGACGAAACAATTTTCAGAGGTTTCGCGCGATGACCATGCGCTGGACATCGCTGGTTCCCTCGTAAATCTGGCAGATGCGCACATCGCGATAGATCCGTTCCACCGGATAATCCGCCATGTAGCCGTAACCGCCGTGAATCTGGATGGCGTCCGAGCAGACACGCTCCGCCATTTCCGAGGCAAAGAGCTTGGCCATCGAGGCCTCCGAGAGGCAGGGCTCGCCCGCTTCCTTCAGCGCCGCCGCATGCAGCACCAGTTGCCGCGCCGCCGTTATGCGCGTTGCCATATCCGCAAGCCTGAACGCCACGGCCTGATGCTCGATGATGGCTTGCCCGAAGGCCTTGCGCTCGCGGGCATAATCCCGCGCCGCCTCGAAAGCCGCCTGCGCCATGCCAACCGCCTGTGCGGCAATGCCGATACGACCGCCTTCCAGATTGGCGAGCGCGATGCGATACCCCTGCCCCTCTTCACCGAGCCGCAATTCGGCTGGGACCGCCATGTCGGTAAAGGCAATCTGGCAGGTATCCGAAGAATGCAGACCGAGTTTTTCCTCGATCCTGATTACCTCGTAACCGGGCGTATCTGTCGGCACGATGAAGGCCGTGATACCTTTTTTGCCGGCAGCCGGATCGGTGATGGCAAAAACGATGATGACATCGCCGTTCTTGCCCGACGTGATGAACTGTTTTGCGCCGTCGATGATATAGCGGTCGCCATCGCGCCGCGCTTTTGTCTTCAGATTGGAGGCGTCGGAACCGGCCTGCGGTTCGGTCAGCGCAAAACCGCCGATCCATTCGCCGGAGGCGAGCTTGGGGAGGAAGCGCTGCTTCTGCTCTGCCGTGCCGAATTTCAGGATCGGCACGCAGCCAACCGAATTGTGGACGCTCATGATGGTGGAACAGGCGCCGTCACCGGCAGCGATTTCCTCCAGCGCCAGGGCGTAGGCGACAGCACCGGTTTCCGACCCGCCATAGTCCTCCGAGACCAGCATGCCGAGAAAGCCGAGTTCACCCATTTCTTTCAGCTCGTCTTTCGGGAACCGGCTTTCCCGGTCGCGCGCGGAAGCGCCGGGGGTGAGCCGCTCGCGGGCGAAATCGCGGGCCATGTCCCTGATCTGTTGCTGGGCTTCGTTCAGGATCATCTCCGCCTCCCTTCAGTGCCGCTCGACCGCAAGCGCAGTCGCCTCGCCGCCGCCGATGCAGACGGCGGCAACGCCGCGTTTCAGTCCGTGACGCTGCAAAGCGGCCAGCAACGTGACGACGATGCGTGCACCGGAAGCCCCGATGGGATGGCCGAGCGCGCAGGCGCCGCCATGCACATTCACCTTCTCATGTGGCAGATCGAGATCACGCATGGCCGCCATCACCACAACCGCGAAAGCCTCGTTGATTTCGAACAGATCGACATCCTTCGCCGACCAGCCGGTTTTTTCGAACAGCTTTGTCATCGCGCCGATGGGAGCCGTCGGATATCTGGCAGGTGCATCCGCATGGGATGCCTGACCGATAATGGTCGCCAGCGGTGAAAGGCCTCGTCTTTCCGCTTCGGAACGGCGCGTGACAACGAGAGCGGCTGCGCCATCCGAAATAGAACTGGAATTCGCCGCCGTCACCGTTCCGCCGTCGCGAAAGGCGGGCTTCAGCTGCGGTATCTTTTCCGGCTTTGCCTTCCCCGGCAACTCGTCCACGCCATCATCGCCAACAGGCGCGATTTCCGCTTCGAACGCACCTTCCTCTATGGCGCGTCGCGCCCGTTCCAGTGAGGCGAGCGCAAAATCATCCTGCATCGCGCGAGTGAATTGATACTCTTGCGCGCAATCTTCAGCAAAAGTCCCCATCAGCCTGCCCTTGTCATAGGCGTCTTCGAGACCGTCGAGAAACATGTGGTCGGTGAGCTTGCCGTGGCCAAGACGATAGCCGTTGCGGGCGCGGTCCAGCAGATAAGGGGCGTTGCTCATGCTTTCCATGCCACCTGCAAGCACGATGGAAGAGCTTCCCGCCGCAAGCTGGTCATGTGCCAGCATGATCGCTTTCATGCCCGAGCCACACATCTTGTTGATTGTTGTTGCGCCAACCGAGTTGGGAATGGCGGCGGCAATCGCTGCCTGTCTGGCAGGAGCCTGTCCCTGCCCGGCTGAGAGCACGCAGCCCATCAGCACATCGTCAATGTCAGCGGAAGAAATTGCAGCACGTTCGACGGCCGCGCGGATTGCCGCCGCCCCAAGATCGGACGCCGCCACCGATTTGAATTCGCCCTGGAACCCACCCATAGCAGTACGGGCGGCCCCGACGATAACGACAGGGTCATGCACAGCCAAATTCACCTCCCTTGGCCATCCTCCCACCGAGAGAACGACCGTCATCGCAATCTCCTCCAGACCGCGACTGACGTGAACGCTATCACTATCTCGAATTCATTTCAAAGCTATTTTGATTGACAGTTTTTTGATTGGCGATATCTTTGATCCAACAATTAGTCATATCATAGAGCAAATGATCCATGATTGAGCTCGACAGTTTCGACCAGAAGATTCTCCATGTGCTTGGCGATGACGGGCGTGTGAGCTGGCGCGATCTGGCAGCCCGGATCGGGCTTTCCTTCACGCCGACACTGCGCCGCGTGCGCAAGCTGGAAGAAGAAGGCATCATTCGCGGTTATACCGCCGTGTTCGATGAGAACCGGCTGCTCGGCAATATGGGCGTCTTCATTTCCGTCACGCTGGAACGGCAGATAAAGGAAGCGCTGACGACGTTCGAGCACCATGTCGCCTCCATTCCGGAAGTGGTGGGCGGCTACCAGACGAGCGGCAGTTCCGACTATCTCATTCATGCCATGGTGCGGGATCTACCGCATTATCAGCAGCTTCTGGATTTCCTGACCACGGTTCCCGGTGTGTCGCGCATCCAGTCCAATTTCGCCATCAAGACATTCGTGCGCCGTTCCGCCGCCTTCACCGGAGGTGACGCGCCATAAATGAGAGTTGCCAGCACGGAGGAGGTGCTGGCCGCTGACGAGAGGGACGGAGACAAATGGCCGTCCGGAGGAGGAGACGCGATGAGTTTGAACCTCGCCGCCATTTTCGATGCCGATCTCGGCCCGGAAATCGCAGCATTGCGCGACAGCGCAAGAGCATTCGCAGACGATGAAATAGCGCCGCTCGCAGCAGAAATCGATCGCAACGATCAGTTTCCGCGCCAGCTCTGGCCGCGGATGGGTGAACTCGGTCTGCACGGTATTACCGTTTCGGAGGAATTCGGCGGTGCTGACATGGGCTATCTCGCTCATTGCGTGGCGATGGAGGAGATAAGCCGCGCTTCCGCGTCCATCGGCCTGTCCTATGGCGCCCATTCCAACCTCTGCATCAACCAGATTCATCGCTGGGGAACGGAAGAGCAGAAGCGGCGATATCTGCCGAAGCTGGTTTCGGGCGAGCATGTCGGTTCGCTCGCCATGAGCGAGACGGAGGCCGGCTCGGATGTCGTCTCGATGCGGCTGAAGGCGGAACGTAAGGGCGACGTCTATGTGCTGAACGGCACAAAGATGTGGATCACCAACGGTCACGAGGCAGACACGCTGGTTGTCTACGCCAAGACGGACATGTCCGCCGGTGCGCGTGGCATCACGGCCTTTCTGATCGAAAAAGGCTTCAAGGGTTTTCGCCCCGCACAAAAACTCGACAAGCTTGGCATGCGCGGCTCACCCACCTCCGAACTGGTGTTTACGGATTGCGAGGTCCCGGAGGAAAACCTCCTCGGGCGCTTGAACGACGGCGTGACGGTGCTGATGAGCGGGCTTGATTACGAGCGCGCGGTGCTGGCTGCCGGCCCTGTTGGCATCATGCAGGCGGCTATCGATCTGGTGCTACCCTATGCGCGCGAGCGCAAGCAATTCGGCAAGCCGATCGGCGAATTCCAGCTGGTGCAGGGAAAGCTTGCCGATATCTATTCGGCCATGAACGCCTCCCGCGCCTATGTCTATGCCGTGGCGCGCGCCTGCGACAATGGCCGCATCACAAGGCAGGATGCGGCAGGTGCGATCCTGTTTGCCGCCGAGCGGGCGACGCGAGTTGCACTGGATGCAATCCAGCTTCTCGGCGGTTCCGGCTATGTCAATGAAAGTCCGGCCGGGCGGCTGCTTCGGGACGCCAAGCTTTATGAAATCGGCGCGGGCACCAGCGAAATCCGCCGGATGCTGATCGGCCGCGAACTGGTCAAAGGCAATGGGTGAGGAATGCGATGAAGCTTACATCCAGTCTGAACCGCGATCCTACCTTTTCCGCCAACGTCACCTTCATGTCGGGCCTGGTGGATGACCTGCGGCAGCATGTCGAAAAAATCTCCAAGGGCGGCGGCGACAAGGCGCGCGAACGGCATCTGTCACGCGGCAAATTGCTTGCGCGCGACCGGATAGAAGCACTGCTCGATCCCGGGAGTCCGTTTCTCGAATTCTCGCAATTCGCAGCATACGAGGTCTACGACGAACCCGTTCCGGCCGCCGGCATCGTCACCGGCATCGGCCGGGTCGCAGGCCGTGAATGCGTCATCGTGGCCAATGACGCGACGGTGAAAGGCGGCACCTATTATCCGCTGACGGTCAAGAAACATCTGCGCGCGCAAGAGATCGCTGCCGACAACCACCTGCCCTGCATTTATCTGGTCGATTCCGGCGGTGCGAACCTTCCCAATCAGGACGAGGTTTTTCCCGACCGCGATCATTTCGGCCGCATCTTTTACAATCAGGCCAATATGTCGGCGGCAGGCATCGCCCAGATCGCAGTCGTGATGGGAAGCTGTACGGCTGGTGGGGCCTATGTGCCGGCTATGAGCGACCAGTCCGTGATCGTCAAAAATCAGGGCACGATCTTCCTCGGCGGTCCGCCGCTGGTGAAGGCCGCAACGGGCGAAGTGGTGACTGCGGAAGAACTGGGTGGCGCGGATGTGCATTCGCGGCAATCCGGCGTGACTGATCACTATGCCCACGATGACCGCCACGCGCTTTCGCTGACCCGAAGGATCGTCTCCACCCTCAACCGCCGCAAACGCGTGGAGCTGGATATTCGCGAACCCGCAGAACCGCTTTATCCATCGGAGGAGCTTTACGGCATCGTGCCCACCGATACGCGCAAGCCTTTCGAGGTGCGCGAGATCATCGCGCGTCTGGTGGATGGCTCCGAATTCGACGAGTTCAAGGCGCTTTATGGCACGACGCTTGTGTGCGGTTTCGCCCATATCCACGGTTATCCCGTCGGCATCGTCGCCAATAACGGCATTCTGTTTTCGGAATCGGCGCTGAAGGGCGCGCATTTCATCGAACTCTGCTGCCAGCGCGGCATTCCCCTGGTTTTCCTGCAGAACATAACCGGCTTCATGGTCGGCAAGGCCTATGAGGCCGATGGTATCGCCAAGGATGGCGCCAAGCTCGTTACGGCCGTTGCATCGGCTAAAGTGCCGAAATTCACCGTCATTATCGGCGGCTCCTTCGGTGCGGGCAATTACGGCATGTGCGGGCGCGCCTATTCGCCGCGCTTTTTGTGGATGTGGCCGAATGCGCGCATTTCCGTCATGGGCGGCGAGCAGGCGGCATCCGTTCTGGCGCAAATCCGGCGCGACGGCATCGAGGCGGATGGCCGCCACTGGTCCAAGGAGGGCGAGGAGGCGTTCAAACAGCCGATCCGGGAAAAATACGAGCGGGAAGGTCACCCCTATTATGCCAGTGCAAGGCTGTGGGACGATGGCATCATCGACCCGAAGGACACCCGCCTCGTGCTCGGCCTTGGCCTGTCGGCCGCGCTGAACGCGCCGATTGAACCCACCCGTTTCGGCATATTCAGGATGTGAGGCGACGATGTTCTCAAAAATACTGATCGCCAACCGCGGCGAAATCGCCTGCCGGATCATCCGCACCGCCCGCAAGATGGGCATCCGCACCGTCGCGGTCTATTCGGATGCCGACCGCGACGCCATGCATGTGGCGCTGGCCGACGAGGCCATTGCGATCGGTCCTGCACCTGCCCGCTCGTCGTATCTCGATGCTGAAAAGATCATCGCCGCCGCACAGGCAAGCGGCGCGCAAGCCATTCATCCCGGTTACGGTTTTCTCTCGGAGAATGCCGGTTTCGCCGAAGCCTGCGCCTCTGCCGGCATCATTTTCATCGGCCCGACACCCGATGCCATCCGCGCCATGGGCGGAAAAAGCGAGGCGAAGGCGCTTATGGCGCAGGCGGGCGTTCCCGTGGTGCCCGGCTATCACGGCGAGGATCAGGCCGACGAAAAGCTTGCCGGCGAGGCAGAAGCCATCGGCTATCCGGTTTTACTCAAGGCTTCAGCTGGCGGCGGTGGCAAGGGCATGCGCGTTGTCCGTGAAAAGCGTGAATTTGCGGCAGAGCTCGCCGGCGCAAAACGCGAAGCGCTCGCCGCCTTCGGCAATGACCGTATGCTGATCGAGAAATATCTGGAACGGCCGCGACATGTGGAGGTGCAGGTCTTTGCCGATGGCCATGGCAATTGTCTTTCGCTTTTCGAGCGCGATTGCTCGATCCAGCGCCGGCACCAGAAAGTCATAGAGGAGGCCCCTGCCCCCGGCCTGCCCGATACGCTCAGGCAACGCATGTACAACGCGGCGGTGGCCGCCGCCCGCGCCATCGACTATCGCGGGGCTGGAACGGTGGAGTTCCTGCTCGACCCGTCCGGCGCGTTCTATTTCATGGAAATGAACACCAGGCTTCAGGTCGAGCATCCGGTCACGGAATATATTACCGGGCTCGATCTGGTAGAATGGCAGATCCGTGTTGCGAATGGAGAGGCGCTGCCGGACGACTGGGGCAATCTGCGCATCAACGGCCATGCCATCGAGGCACGGATTTACGCCGAAGACCCGACGCATGATTTTCTGCCGTCAATCGGCACGGTCAGCCACCTCGCCTTTCCGGAAGAAGGACCTCACCTTAGGATAGATAGCGGCATACGCACCGGCGACGCCATCAGCGTGCACTATGATCCGATGATCGCCAAGCTGATCGTCTGGGACTACGACCGTCCGTCTGCCGTGCGGCGTCTGCGTCTTGCACTCGAAAAACTGGCGATTTGCGGCGTCACCAGCAATGCCGCCTTTCTGACACGGCTTGCGGGGCTGGACGCTTTCGCCGCCGCCGAACTCGATACCGGCTTCATAGCCCGCAACGAAGCGGCGCTCTTTGCCCCCGGAGCCACGAGCGAGAACGAAATAGCTTTGGCCACGCTCGGCCTGCTTCTCTCACGCCGGAACGGGGCCAAGCCGCAGGCCGATCCTTATAGCCCTTGGAACAATACGAACTCTTTCCGCCTCAATGCGCCAGCGCGGGAAACCCTGCGTTTCGTCCTGGATCAACAGCCGGTCGATGTCGCCGTTACACATGAGCCAGATGGTTTTTCACTGGAGATCGGCACGCGGGCAATCCGCGCTCATGGCAGCATCTCACAAGACGGCGCACTGCGGGCGACCGTCGATGGCAGGCAAAGGCAGTGCCGTTTCTTTGCCAGCGATAACGGCCACGCGCTTTTTCTGGATGGCGAGCACTATCGCATCAGCCAGCCCGACCCGGTCGATGTAGCTGATACCTCCACCCATACCGGCGGTCTGGAAGCCCCGATGCCCGGCGTCATCCGCGCCATTCTAAGCAAGCAGGGCGCAGCGGTTGAGGCCGGTGACGCGCTTGTGGTGATGGAGGCGATGAAAATGGAGCACACTATCCGTGCGCCAGCAAAAGGCACCGTCACCGCCATCAACTGCGCCGAAGGTAATATGGTCGAAGCCGGCGCCATGCTGGTGGATTTCGAACCGGAGGGCGCATGAGATGGCCTTGCCCAAAACCGTCAAGATCGTCGAGGTCGGCGCACGTGATGGCCTGCAAAACGAAACTGCTGAGGTTCCCACCGCCTTCAAGATCAGGTTGATCGAGCGGCTGGCTGCGGCCGGATTGGCGGCGGTGGAGGCAGGAGCGTTCGTTTCGCCAAAAAAAGTTCCGCAAATGGCAGGGTCGAAGGAGGTGCTTCTAGGCCTCAAACGACATCCCAATACCGGCTATCCGGCGCTCGTTCCCAATATCAAGGGTTTCGAGGCCGCCGTTGAAGCCGGTGTGACGGAGATAGCCGTTTTCGTCTCCGCATCCGAAGGCTTCAGCCAGCACAATATCGCCTGTTCGCGCGCCGAAAGCCTCGAGCGCCTGCGCGATGTTTCGGAGGCAGCGGCCAGCCGTAACATCCGCATGCGCGGCTATGTCTCCTGCATCGCCGGTTGCCCCTATGACGGCGCGGTCGCACCCGATGATGTGGCGGCGATGGCCGAAGCGCTTGTCGCCATGGGATGCTACGAAATCTCGCTCGGCGATACGATTGGCGTCGGCACGGCCGGGCAAATCCGCAAGCTCATCCAACATGTATCGACCCGCATCCCGCGCGAAAAACTCGCCATGCATTTCCACGACACCTATGGGCAGGGCGTCGCCAATGTGCTGGCTTCGCTTGAGGAAGGTATTTGTGTGTTCGACAGTTCCGTGGCCGGGCTCGGCGGTTGCCCCTTTGCGCCGGGCGCAAGCGGCAATGTCGCCACCGAAGACGTTATTTATCTGCTGCACGGGCTTGGCATCAAAACCGGCATCGACCTGATGGCGGTGGCGAGAACGGGAGACTGGATAAGTCGCCATCTCGGCAGGGCAAATGCGGCACGCGCAGGTAAGGCACTGCTTGCCGTAAAGATGGAGGATAATGCACATGGTGGGTGAGCTGTTGAGCGAGAAGCGCAAGGACGTTCTGTGGCTGACGCTTAACCGGCCGGACGTCCACAACGCCATGAACGCCGCGATGACGGACGCCTTGACGCATGCGATCCGGACGGCCTCCAGCGACGGCGACCTGCGTGCCGTGGTGATAACGGCGGCGGGCGACCGTAGCTTCTGCTCAGGGGCCGATCTGAAGGAAAGCGCTGGTGGCATGTTCCTCTCGCGAGACGGAACGAACCCCATCGCCAATGTGATGCGCGCTATCGAGACCTGCAACAAAATCGTCATCGCCCGCGTCAATGGCCGGGTGCTGGCGGGTGGGCTAGGCCTCATCGCGGCCTGCGATCTCGCTTATGCCGCCGATCATGCTGAGTTCGGCCTGCCGGAAGTTCGCGTCGGCCTTTTCCCGGCCATGGTGGCGGCGAAACTTCTGGCCAAAATACCGCTGAGCCGCCTCCACGAAATGGCCTATCTGGGGCAACCGGTCACCGCCGCAGAGGCCGAAGGCATCGGCCTCATCAACCGCACGGCGCCACGTGCCGAACTCGATGGCGTGATCGAGGGGGTACTCGCCCGCTTGCGGCAGAACGCGCCGGGCGCAGTCGCCGCCGGAAAGGCAGCGCTGCTGACGATGCGCGACATGCCGGCCAGTGAACGGCTCGCCTTTGCCGAAAGCGTCATCGCGAAGATCAGCAGCAGCGAGGAGGCGCGCGAAGGCAGAGACGCCTTCGCTGGAAAACGCCCGCCGCTCTGGGCTGGCGGGTCCTGAACCACCGCTCAAGGTCTTAATCGATATAATGCCCACAGCCGCGTTGACCCCGTTCGGCAAATCGAGTTCTATCCACCACCTTTCGCCGGAGGGCGATCGGGGAGCTGGAGGAGAACCTATGCGCCTTGTAAAAACCGTCGCCGAGTTGCGCGGTCTGACCGCCAAGTTTCGTCGCGATGGCAAGACCGTCGGCTTCGTGCCGACCATGGGTTTTTTGCATATCGGCCATCTGACGCTGGTTGCCAGGGCGAAGACGGAGAACGACGTGACGGTGGTCTCGATCTTCGTCAATCCGCTGCAATTCGGAGCCAATGAGGATCTTGCCCGTTACCCCCGCGATCTCGCCCGCGATAGCGCGCTGCTGGAAGAGGCAGGTGTCGACATTCTTTTCGCACCCGAGGTTACGGAGATGTATCCGCGCCCGATGCAGACCGTGGTGGATGTGCCGGAACTGGGAAGCCAGTTGGAAGGTGCGGTACGGCCGGGGCATTTTGCCGGGGTTACGACTGTTGTCACCAAGCTTTTTAATCTCGTGCAGCCGGATGCCGCCTATTTCGGAGAAAAGGACTACCAGCAGGTAACGCTGATCCGGCGCATGGTGGACGATCTCGCCCAGCCAGTCCGCATCGTTCCCGTCGCCACCGTACGTGAGGCGGATGGGCTCGCCTGCTCCTCGCGCAATGTCTACCTGAGCCTTGAAGAGCGTGCCGCCGCCGTAATTGTGCCGCGCGCGCTTGATGAGGCCGAGCGGCTGTACAATGAGGGCTGCGACGACCCGGACGCGTTCGAAGCAGCAATAGAAAAATTCATCGCCACCGAGAAGCTGGCATTGCCCGAAGTCGTGGCGGTGCGCGATCCCGACACGCTGGCCCCCGTGGCTTCGCTGCAGGCGCGGCCTGTGCTGGTGGCACTGTTTGTGCGGGTCGGCAGCACCCGCCTTCTCGACAACCGCGTCATCGGACGTGATAAAACTGGCAAACAGGAGGCTGCACGATGAGCACGCACGCGAAACAGAAGCGGCTGACGACAGCCTCCATCAAGCAAATGAAAGGCGGTGCGCGCATCGTCTGCCTTACTGCCTATACGACGCCGATTGCCCGCCTGCTCGATCCGCATTGCGACCTGCTGCTGGTTGGCGATTCAGTCGGCATGGTACTTTATGGCATGGACACGACGGTCGGCGTCACCCTGGATATGATGATCGCCCATGGCCGCGCCGTCATGCGTGGTGTGGAACACGCCTGCGTCATCGTCGATCTCCCCTTCGGGACCTATCAGGAATCAAAGGAACAGGCGTTCCGCAACGCCGTGCGGCTGATGCAGGAAACCGGCTGTGATGGCGTGAAGCTGGAAGGTGGTGAGGAAATGGCCGAAACCATCGCCTTTCTCGTGGCGCGCGGCATTCCGGTGTTCGGCCATGTCGGGCTGATGCCGCAGTTGGTCCACACCGCCGGAAGTTTCCGCTCTCTTGGACATTCAGATGCGGAAACGCAGAAAATCTGGCGCGATGCGATTGCGGTCGATCAGGCCGGTGCTTTCGCCATTGTCGTGGAGGGTACCGTCGAGCCGCTTGCGCGCGAATTGACCGAAAAACTCTCCGTCCCGACTGTCGGCATCGGCGCATCACCAGCCTGCGATGGGCAGGTGCTGGTTTCCGACGACATGCTCGGTCTCTTCACCGATTTCAAACCGAAATTCGTCAAACGTTTCGCCGATCTGGGTGCGACCGTTTCACAGGCAGCAGCAGGTTATGCCGAAGAGGTGCGCTCCGGCGCGTTTCCGGGGCCGGAGCATACGTTTCAGGTCCGTAGGCAATCGCCTTCGGCGGAGTGAGGGAACGGCGCAGATGAGGTGGTGAGGTGGTGACATACACCTTCACCTTCGTCACGCTCGGGCTCGTCCCGAGCATCTGCTACCTATCTATTTTGTGAAATGTCGGCAGATCCTCGGCACAAGGCCGAGGGTGACGTCGCGTTTGCGGCAAGGTTTGTAAGTAGGCTCGGCTTCTCCGCCTATCCCCTCAAACCCCAACCCCTAAACAATCCCGCCGCTGCCACCGACCGAAGCCGGGCGTTCCGCCGCAACCCGTTTGCGATAACCACTGGCCCGGTAGGTGGCAACAGGATCGATCGCGCCGCCCGCCAACTGCCTTGCTTTAGCGAGAACCGGCTCGACATCGGTGCGATAGGCCCGTTTCAGCGTATCGGAGGCCATCAACGCATCATTGTCTTGCTGGTAGCCATCCAAAGCCGCGCGATCCACCAGCAGCGCCTGCGCATAGGCGCGGCGGATTTCGTTGGCACTGGAAATCAGGCTTTCGATTGGGTCGGTCACATTGTGCGACTGGTCGATCATATGGGCGGGATGGAAGCCCTTCACGCCACGATGTTCGGCATCTACCAGCTCGTTGAAGACGAGGAACAGGCGGTAAGGCTCGATGGAGCCGGCATCCAGATCGTCATCGCCATATTTCGAATCGTTGAAGTGGAAACCACCGAGCTTGCCGAACTGGATGAGCCGGGAGACGATCATCTCGATATTGGTGTTCGGCGCATGGTGACCGAGATCAACGAGGCAGAACGCCTTTTCACCGAGCGTATTAGCGATGAGGTAGTTGGTGCCCCAATCCTGCACGACGGTGGAATAGAAAGCCGGCTCGAACATCTTGTGTTCGGAAAAGATGCGCCAGTCATCCGGCAGCGCCTTGTAGATATCGGCCATGGCCGCGAGATAGCGCTCGAAACTTCTGGTGAAATTGCTCTGGCCGGGGAAGTTGGAACCATCGCCCACCCACACCGTCAGCGCCTTGGAACCAATTGCCTTGCCAATCTCGATACATTCGATGTTGTGCTCCACGGCTTGGCCCCGCGTTGCGGCATCGGTGTGGCTGAGCGAACCGTATTTGTAGGAATGGCTCTGATCCGGTGCATCCGAGAAGGTATTGGAATTCATGGCGTCGAAGCCGAGACCTAGCGTGTCGGCATGGTCCTTCAAACGCTTCGGGTCCTGCTTGTCCCACGGAATATGCAGGGAGACATTCGGGGTCGCCCGTGTCAGCTGGTTGATGACGGCGCAATCATCCAGCTTGTCAAAAATGCCGCGGGGCTCACCTTCGCCCGGAAAGCGGGCGAAACGGGTGCCGCCGGTGCCGACGCCCCAGGATGGAACAGCGACGAAGAATTCCGCGACCTTGGCGGTGACAGCATCGATATCGATGTTGCGGCGCGCAAGCTGGTTGCCCAGCGCATCGTAGTCGTCCTTCAGCGCGGCGGCGCGCTTGTCGTTTTCGGCCGCGATCACATCGGCGGCGATTTTGGTGTCGGTCATCTCTTCCTCCCCGGAATCGGTCCAGTGCATGCTCGATCATCGCCCCCTCCGTCATTCCGGCCTAAGCCGTAATGACGGAGGTGAGACGTGCCGAAATTCCTACCGCGTAAAGCTCTGCGCATTGCCGGCATCGACATTGATGATATTGCCGGTTGATTTGGCCGACGCGTCGGACGCCAGGAAGTAGATCGCTTCGGCGATGTCTTCCGGGAACACATTGAGCTTCAGCATAGAGCGCTTGCGGTAATGTTCCTCCAGATCGGTCACCTCGATCTTCGACGAGGCCGCGCGCTGCTCGCGCCACTCGCCGTTCCAGATCTTCGAACCGCGCAGAACGGCATCGGGATTGACGGTGTTGACTCGAATGCCGGCTTCCGCCCCTTCCAGAGCAAGGCAACGGGCAAGATGGATTTCCGCCGCCTTGGCCGTGCAATAGGCAGAAGCATTGGGCGAAGAGGCAAGACCGTTTTTAGAGGCGACGAACACCACGTTGCCGCCGAGATTTTGACGCCTGAGTAGCCGGAATGCTTCTCGCGACACGAGGAAATAACCCGTCGCGAGAATATCGATATTCTTGTTCCACATGGCAAGCGTCGTGTCTTCCACCGGTGCAGAAGAGGCGATGCCGGCATTGGAGACGAGAATATCCACACCGCCAAATTCCACGCTCGCTTCCGCAAAGGCGGAAATGACCGCGTCTTCCTGCGTCACATCCAGCTTGACGCTGCGCACCGCATCAGCACTGTAGCGCTTCGCGAAATCGCCCTTGGCCGCTTCCAGCGCCGCCTCGTCAATATCGGCGAGAACAACGCAGGCGCCCTCCGCTGCCAGCCTTTCCGCCGTCGCCCGGCCGATGCCGCCGGCGCCACCGGTGACAAAGGCCACGCGTCCGGCAAGGCTTTTCGGCTTCGGCATGCGCTGCAGCTTTGCCTCTTCCAGCAGCCAATATTCGATATCGAAGGCTTCCTGTTCGGGTAGGCCCTGATATTCGGACACGGTGGAAGCGCCGCGCATGACGTTGATGGCGTTGACGTAAAATTCACCGGCGATACGTGCGGTTGCCTTGTCCTTGGCAAAGGACAGCATGCCGACACCGGGGATCAGGAAAATCACCGGGTTCGGGTCGCGCATATCAGGCGAATTATCATGGCGGCACGCCTCATAATATCTGACGTAGTCGGCGCGGTAGGCCTCTAGCGCCTTGTCGAGACCGGCTGTCAGCGCATCCACATCGGGATTTGCCGTATCGAGATCGAGGATCAGCGGGCGGATTTTCGTTCGCAGGAAATGATCCGGGCAGGAGGTGCCGAGATTTCCGAGCGGCTTCAGATCCTTCGAATTGACGAATTCCAGAACCGCGTCCTGATCATCGAAATGGCCGAGCTTGCGCTCCTTGCGGCCGATCCGACCACGGATTTCCGGCATCAACCGCGCAGCAATCGCGCGGCGTTCGGCAAGTGGCAGGCTCCTGGCAACGGCACCGCCGAAAATCGTCTTGCCTTCGGTCTTGGCCGCAAACCATTCGATCGCCTTGTTGATGATGGCGAGCGTCAGTTCGTAACATGTCTTGGCGTCGTTATCCCAGGTGAACAGACCGTGGCTTTCCAGCACAACGCCCTTGGCCTCGGGGTTGGCTTTTACGAAAGCCTCGAGATCGAGACCCAGTTGGAAACCGGGACGGCGCCAGGGAAGCCAGCCGATGTCATCGCCAAAGATCTGCTGCGTCAGTTCTTTCGAATTTTTGGAGGCGGCAATCGCGATGATCGCATCCGGATGCATGTGATCGACATGATCAAAAGGCACGAAGCCGTGCAGCGGCGTATCGATGGAGGCGGCGCGTGGGTTGAGGTTGAAGGTGCAATGCGGCAGGAAGCCGACCATGCGGTCCTCATCCTCGACACCCTTGTAAATGCCCTTTAGCGCTTCCAGCTTGTCGAGATAAAGCGTCGCAAAACCATCGAGCTTGATGGTACCGACATCGCCGCCGGACCCTTTAACCCACATGACGCGGACTTTCTCGCCCGTCAGCGGATCGGTTTCGAGCACCTTCGCGGATGTGTTTCCGCCGCCATAATTGGTGATGCGCTTGTCGGCGCCAAGCAGATTGGAGCGATAAAGCAGCTTGCCAGGCTCATCGAGCGTTTTGGCATAGGCATCGTCCCAACGGCTTTCGAGAAGGCGGGATTTTCCCGTCATGTCTTCCTCCCAAGTCAAGTCTGCATTCGCGGGTGCCGAGATCGGTCCGCCTCCGTTGACGGCAGATATCGCGCATACAAAAGCGAAATGTCAATCAAAAACGATCATAAATTTTCATGTTGCAGCGCGATATTGATTAATTTGATCGTTCTTGATTGACAACGTAAAGAGATTGCGAATAATCACAATCAGGAGGACCACATGCACGAACGCGAACGCCATCGCATCATCTTGAGCGCCACACAGGAAAAAGCTGTCGTGACGGTGCAGGATATTGCCGAACTGACGGATGCGTCGGAAGCAACGATCCGCCGGGATATCGCGTCCCTGCATGTTCAGGGAAAGTTGCGACGCGTGCGTGGCGGTGCCGAAGCGGTGCATCCACCGCAGTTGGGTAATCTGGCCGCGCGACCGTTCCGCGTGTCCGAATCGGTCAACATCGACAAGAAACGCGCAATTGCGCGCAAGGCGGTTGATCTCTGTAATGAGGGTGATGCGATCATCTTAAATGGCGGCACGACTACATTCCAGATGGTGCACTACATGGCGGCGCGACGGCTGCAGGTGATGACCAATTCCTTCGCGATTGCGGAGCATCTGGTCAAACATTCCAAATGCAATGTCAGCGTGCCGGGTGGCGCAATCTATCGCGATCAAAGCCTTATCCTGTCGCCCTTCGAAAACGATGCCATCCGCAATTTTTACGCAAGACGAATTTTTCTCGGCGCGCAGGGCATAGGCGCACTCGGCATCATGGAATCGGACGCGCTGGTGATCCAGAGCGAGCAGAAGCTGATGCGGCAGGCGGAAGAGCTGATCGTGATGGTCGATTCCTCGAAATTCAAAAAACGATCCAGCCTGATTTTATGCCCACTCGAAAACGTCTCGACCATCATCACCGATGACGGGATTTCGGATGAGGCGGCGCGGATGGTTGAAAATGCCGGCGTCGAATTGCTGATCGCCGGCGCAGCGGGGGATGGCAAGATAGCCAACCCGCCTGATGAGGAGGATTCCTCTTCGGTCGCTTGAGGAAGCACCGAAAAGAGGAACAGGTTCAAAAACGGGAGGAAAAGGAACATGAAACTTACACGCAGAACATTGACGAGCGTCCTGGCACTTAGCGCGGCGCTCTCCGTCGCGGGTCTTGGCGGCGTTGCCCAGGCAGCCGATGTGAAGATCGCGCTGGTGGTCAAATCACTTGGCAACGGCTTTTTCGAAGCCGCCAACAAGGGCGCGCAGGAGGCGGCAAAAGACCTCGGTGGCGTCGAGATCATCTATACGGGCCCGACCAGCACCACCGCGGAAGGCCAGATCGAGGTCATCAATTCGCTGATCGCGCAGGGCGTGGATGCCATCGCTATTTCCGCCAATGACCCGGACGCCGTAGTTCCGGCGCTGAAAAAGGCGGCGCAGCGTGGCATCAAGGTCATCTCCTGGGATTCCGGCGTGGCACCTGAAGGCCGCATTTTGCAGCTCAACCCCTCGTCCAACGCGCTGATCGGCAAGATGTGCCTGCAGCTTGCCGCATCGCACCTGGAAGGCGGCAAGGGCGATTTCGCCATCCTTTCTGCTACCACCACCTCCACGAACCAGAATATCTGGATCGATGAGATGAAGAAGCAGTTGAAGGACTTCCCCGGCCTCAACCTCGTTACCACCGTTTATGGTGACGACCTTGCCGACAAGAGCTACCGCGAAGCACAGGGCCTGCTTTCCTCCCATCCTGATGTAAAGGTCATCGTCGCACCGACGACGGTTGGCGTTCTTGCGGCCTCTCAGGCCGTGAAGGATGCGGGCAAGATCGGCAAGGTCTTTGTGACGGGCCTTGGCCTGCCCTCGGAGATGGCTGGCGCCATCAAATCAGGCGCAACCAAGGAATTCGCCATCTGGAACCCGATCGACCTCGGTTATTCCGCCACCCAGATTGCCTACCGCCTTGTGAAGGGTGAAGCAGACGGCAAACCGGGCTCGGAAATCGAAGCCGGCCGCATGGGCAAGATCAAGGTTGGCGAAAATAGCGAAGCGGCCATGGCCGATCCCTTCATTTATGACGCCAAGAACATCGATCAGTTCTCGAAGATTTTCTGATCTGAATAATTTCCGGCAGTGCGAAGGCTAACCCCCTTTGTCCTGCCGGACATCTCCCCCTGAAGGGGGGAGATCGATATGCCGCACCCGCTCGTTCCATAGGCAGGGTGTATCCGCTTGCCGATCTCCCCCCTTGTGGGGGAGATGCCCGGCAGGGCAGAGGGGGGTGCCTCTCGCCGCTTCACTCAAAACCAACCGGTAAGACGGAATGATGCGTGCTGAAACCAAAATCTTAGACGTTACCGAGACTTACAGCGCGACGCCCATTCTGGAAATGCGCGGCATCAGCCAGATATTCCCCGGCGTGAAGGCGCTGGATGGCGTCGATATCGCGCTTTATCCCGGCAAGGTCACGGCGCTGATCGGCGAGAACGGTGCTGGAAAATCCACGCTCGTCAAAATTCTCACCGGAATCTACCGCCCGAATGAAGGGGAAATCCTTCTCGATGGCCGGCCCGTCACCTTTCACGGCGCACAGGATGCCATCGATGCCGGCGTGACCGCCATTCATCAGGAAACCGTGCTGTTCGACGAGCTTTCCGTGGGAGAAAACATCTTCCTCGGTCATGCGCCCAAAGGCCGTTTCGGCCTCATTGACTGGAAGACCATCAATGCGCGCGCCGGGGTCCTGCTTGAACAGCTCGAAAGCACCATCGATCCGTCCATTCGGCTGAAGGACCTTTCCATCGCGCAGCGCCACCTCGTGGCAATCGCCAGAGCGCTTTCCGTCGAGGCACGCATCGTCATCATGGACGAACCGACAGCCGCCCTTTCCCGCAAGGAAATCGATGATCTGTTCCGCATCGTTGAAAACCTGAAGCGGCAGGGCAAGGCCATCCTGTTCATCAGCCACAAGTTCGATGAAGTATATGAAATCGCTGAAAATTACGCCGTATTCCGGGACGGAAAGATGGTCGGCGCGGGTAATCTCGCCGCCACCCCGCAGGATGAGATCGTGCGCCTGATGGTTGGCCGCGACGTCACGAACGCCTTTCCCAAGCAGGCGGTCGCGCTCGGCCCGACGGTTCTTTCGGTCCAAAATTATTCACACCAGACGGAATTTCGCGATATTTCTCTCGATCTGCGCAAAGGCGAAATTCTTGGCCTTTATGGGCTGATCGGCGCCGGGCGGTCGGAACTGTGCCAGTCGCTTTTCGGCATCACCCGCCCAGCCTCAGGACAGATTACCCTCAACGGCCAACCGCTCGTCATCCGTTCGCCGGAGGATGCGATCCGCGCCGGCATCGTTTATGTGCCGGAAGAGCGTGGACGGCATGGGCTGGCGCTGGACATGCCGATCTACCAGAACATGTCGCTGCCCTCTCTTGCCCGCACCTCTCGCAAGGGCTTTCTCGCCGCAGCAAACGAATTTGCTCTGGCGCGCAAATATGCCTCCCGCCTCGACCTGCGCGCCGCCGCCCTGTCCGTGCCCGTCGGCACGCTTTCCGGCGGCAACCAGCAGAAGGTGGTGATCGGCAAATGGCTCGCCACGCAGCCGAAAGTCATTATTCTCGATGAACCCACCAAGGGCATCGATATCGGCTCCAAGGCCGCCGTGCACGGCTTCATCAGCGAGCTTGCAGCCGAAGGTCTCTCCATCATCATGATTTCATCCGAACTTCCCGAAATTCTCGGCATGTCCGACCGCGCCATCGTCATGCGCGAAGGCCTGATGGCAGGTCAGTTCGAACGCGCCGATTTTTCTCCGGAAAAGCTGGTGCGCGCCGCCACCGGCAACGCCTGAGAGGGGCAAAACCATGCAACGTTTTCTCAAAAATCGCGAATGGCTGCTGGCGGGCATCATCGTCATCATGATCGCAGGCTTTGCGCTGCGCGCGCCCGGTTTCGGTAAGCTGGCCAATCTCGTCAATATCTTCAACGATACCTCCATCCTCATCATCCTGGCGCTTGGCCAGATGGCGGTCATTCTCACCAAATCCATCGATCTTTCGGTTGCCGCCAACCTCGCCTTCACCGGCATGGCAGTGGCGATGACCAATGCCGCCTTCCCGGGAATTCCACTGCCGCTTCTCATCGCCATGGCGGTCGGCATCGGTGCGTTTCTGGGATCGATCAACGGCATTCTCGTCTGGTGGCTCGGCATTCCGCCCATCGTCGTCACGCTCGGCACGCTCACCATCTATCGCGGCATGGCCTTCGTGCTGTCGGGCGGCGGCTGGGTGAATGCGCACCAGCTTTCGCCGACTTTTCTCAACGTGCCGCGCACCATGATCCTCGGCATGCCGGTTTTATCTTGGGTCGCCATCCTCATCATCGCCGGTGCCTGGCTGGTGCTCAGCCGGACCTCTTTCGGCCGCTCCGCCTACGCTTCCGGCGGTAATCCGGGCGCTGCGGTCTATGCCGGCATCGATGTCGGCCGCACGCGCTTTCTGGCTTTCGTTCTGTCGGGTGCACTGGCAGGACTTGCAAGCTATCTCTGGGTATCGCGTTATGCCGTTGCCTATGTGGATATCGCCGCCGGTTTCGAACTCGATAGCGTTGCGGCAAATGTGATTGGCGGCATCTCCATTGCCGGCGGCATTGGCTCGGTGGCAGGCGCTGTGCTCGGCGCACTGTTTCTCGGCGTCATTAAGAACGCCCTGCCCGTCATCGGCATTTCTCCCTTCGCGCAAATGGCGATTTCCGGCGTGGTTATCGTGCTCGCCGTCGTCTTCAACGCCCGCGCCGAAGCTCGAAAAGGGCGCATCATCCTGCGCGACCGGGCGGCAAGCGATCAGGCCAAGGAGGCCGCAGCATGAGTACGAATTCTCAACCGGCGCAGAAGCCACGTATCATTCCAGACAAGCTCGGCACGCCGTTGCGCCGTCTCCTGGCAAGCTGGGAAGTGCTGCTGCTCGGCGTCGCGATCCTCATCTTCATCGCCAATTCGTTTGCCTCGCCCTATTTCCTCAATGCCTGGAACCTGTCCGACGCGACGTTCAACTTCACCGAAAAGGCGATCATCGCCTTTGCGATGGCGCTTCTGATCATCGCTGGCGAGATTGATCTCTCAGTCGCCGCCGTCATCGCTCTCGCCTCCACCGCAATGGGTGCGGCGGTGCAGATGGGTGTTGGCACGCCGGGACTCGTCGCCATCGGCATCGGAACCGGGCTACTCTGTGGGGCGTTCAACGGCTTTCTCGTCGCTGGCCTCAAACTGCCATCCATCGTCGTCACCATCGGCACGATGAGCCTGTTTCGCGGTATTTCCTATATGGTGCTGGGTGACCAGGCCTATGGCAAATATCCGGCGGATTTCGCCTATTTCGGTCAGGGTTACGTATACTCGGTCATCTCCTTCGAATTCGTGCTGTTCCTCGCCATGGCCGTCATCTTCGCCATTCTGCTGCACGCCACCAATTTCGGCCGGCAGGTCTACGTGATCGGCAACAATCCGTTTGCCGCCCGTTTTTCCGGTATCCCCGTCGAGCGGGTGAAATTCATCCTCTTCCTTTTGACCGGCCTGATGAGCGGCATCGCCGCCATCTGCCTCACCTCGCGGCTCGGTTCCACCCGCCCCTCGATTGCTCAAGGCTGGGAGCTTGAAGTCGTGACCATGGTGGTGCTCGGCGGCGTGTCCATTCTCGGCGGCTCCGGCACCATTGCAGGTGTCGTCATCGCTGCCTTCGTCATGGGCCTCGTCACCTTCGGCCTCGGTCTTCTGAACGTGCCTGGCATCGTCATGTCGATCTTCGTCGGCCTGCTTTTGATCATCACCATCGCCATACCCATCGTTGTGCGCCGCCTTCGCGCCATCAGAGGCTAAGCCATGCCGGAATTAGAAAAACACGCTTTCAAGATGAAACTCTTCGCCGGCAAGCAAGCCGAATATAGACGGCGCCACGACGAGATATGGCCGGAACTGGTTGCTCTACTGCACGAAGCGGGTGTGAGCGACTATTCAATCCACCTCGACCCGGAAACCGACATCCTGTTCGGCGTGCTGACCCGCCCGAAGAACCACGGTATGGCAGCTTTGCCCGAGCATCCCGTGATGAAGAAATGGTGGGCGCATATGGCTGACATCATGGAAAGCAACCCCGATAGTTCGCCTGTCGCGACTGACCTTGTGACAGTGTTCCAACTGCCATGAATGACATGACAAAGCCACGCCGCGTCGCGGTCATCGATATAGGCAAGACCAATGCCAAGGTCGTTGTCATCGACACCCGAAGCGGCGAAGAGATAACCGGTGACAGACGTTCCAACCCTGTCCTTCGTGACGGCATTTATCCGCATTACGATGTGGAGATGCTCTGGAGCTTCATTCTCGCCTCTCTGCGGCGGTTCGCGGAAGAGCCGGGTTTCGACGCGATTTCCATCACGACCCATGGCGCGTCTGCCGCACTTCTTGACGAAAACGGCGATCTTGCCATGCCTGTGCTGGATTACGAGCACAGCTACCCCGCAAGCGTTGCGGAAGCCTATCTCCGCATCAGGCCAGATTTTGCTGAAACCGGCTCGCCCTCGCTTCCAGCCGGATTGAACCTTGGCGCACAAATCCATTTCCAGAAAACCGCCTTTCCGCAGGAATTCGCTGGGGTGCGCAGCATCGTCACCTACGCGCAATATTGGGCGGGGCGGCTGACCGGCGTTCAGGCCACCGAGACGACCTCGCTCGGTTGCCATACGGATTTGTGGAATCCGCGGCTGAAGGCGTTTTCATCGCTGGTCGAGCGCTTGGGCATTGCGCAATTGATGGCGCCGGTGCGCTCCGCCTTCGATGTACTCGGGCCAGTCCGCGAATCGGTGGCGCTGGAAACCGGGCTTTCGGGGGATATATCGGTCTATTGCGGCATCCATGATTCCAACGCCTCGCTCCTGCCGCATCTGCTGCGGCGGCAGGGTGATTTTTCGGTCGTCTCCACCGGCACCTGGGTGGTGAATTTCGCCATCGGCGGTACGGCAGAGGCGCTGGATCCCGCCCGTGATACGCTTTTGAATGTCGATGCCCTCGGGCGTCCCGTTCCCTCCTCCCGCTTCATGGGCGGCAGGGAATATGAAATGCTGACGCACCAATTCGGGCCTGCTCCGGGCGAAGAAACCGAAGCCGCTCTCGGCGGCGTGCTCACAAGAGGCATGATGCTGTTGCCCAGCGTCGTCAGCGGTTCCGGCCCCTTCCCCGGCAAAACAGCGCGCTGGATTGCCGACGACAATGCCACTGTTGCGGAACGGCACGCGGCAGCGGCGCTTTATCTCGCCCTGATGACGGAGTTCAGCCTATCGCTCATCGGGCGGAAAGGCCCGATACTGGTCGAAGGGCCATTCGCCAGCAATGCGCTTTATCTCAAGGCGCTGGCAGGTTTTGCCGAAACTGAGGTCATCGCCGTCAGCGGTTCCACAGGCACCAGTGCCGGGGCAGCACTCCTCACCGGTATCAAACCACTTGCCGGTCGCGAGCGTCATTTCGCTCCCGATGCCATTGCAGGGCTTCCCGCCTATCACAGCGAATGGCAGGCCCGTCTGGCTTGACGCAAGACGACAAAATGCGGCCGGGTATCCAGCCGCATTCCGTTTTGCAAAAGGATCAAGCCTTGATGAAGGCCAGAAGATCGGCGTTGAGCACGTCTGCATTGATGGTCAGCATGCCGTGCGAGAAGCCGGGATAGGTCTTCAGCGTACCGTTTTTCAGGAGCTTCACCGATTTCAGCGCAGAGTCCGCAATCGGCACGATCTGGTCATCTTCACCGTGCAGCACGAGTGTAGGCACGCTGATGGCCTTCAGGTCTTCGGTCTGGTCGGTTTCCGAGAATGCCTTGATGCCATCGTAATGCGCCTTGGCACTGCCCATCATACCCTGCCGCCACCAGTTCTGGATCACGCCTTCCTGAACGGTCGCTCCATCGCGGTTGAAGCCGTAGAACGGGCCGGAGGGCACATCGCGGAAGAACTGCGCGCGGTTTGCGGCAAGTGCTGAACGGAAGCCGTCAAAAACCTCCATCGGCAGGCCCTCGGGGTTGGCCTCGGTCTTGAGCATCAGCGGCGGCACGGCGGAAACCAGAACGGCCTTCGCGACGCGGCCTGCGGGTTCACCGTGTCTGGCAACATAACGCGCCACTTCGCCACCGCCGGTGGAATGACCGATATGCACGGCATTTTTCAGGTCCAGCGCTTCTGCAACCGCAAAGGCGTCTGCGGCATAATGGTCCATATCGTGACCTTCGGAAACCTGCGCGGAGCGGCCGTGACCACGGCGATCATGGGCGACGACACGATATCCTTTCGAGAGGAAAAACAGCATCTGTCCATCCCAGTCGTCGGAGCTGAGTGGCCAGCCGTGGTGAAACACGATGGGCTGAGCATCCTTCGGGCCCCAGTCCTTGTAGAAGATGTCTGTTCCATCTGTCGTCTTAACAAAGCCCATGATCGTTTCTCCTTCGGTTGCGTTGGCATCTTCCGGTGCGATCTATGTTGTGCGCCGGTTTGATGGAGGGATGATGACGCAGGAAAACATCCGCAACAATTGCAACAATAATTCTGAATGAATTGCTGATCTGGTAATAATGGCCGTGCCGCCCGCTGTCTTATGCCCCGTTACCGGCGCTAAACGGCACCGCGACCGAAAAGTTGCGACAGAAGACGCAAACGGATTGAAATAACCAACCGGATAAGTTGCGTTTTAAATTGTAATCAACGGCGCACGGGCGCGGTCGCGACTGCACACCGCCGGAAACGAAACTCGCGAAGTTGCTCGAACTCTCAATCCACGTCGGGATCGTATTCCCTCGGGCTGTCGTCCTTGGAAAACAACACGCAAGGGCCGCGTGAACCGCGTGGATCATAGGCGTATCCCTTGGCGGTCAGTGCCTGCATGATGTCGCGAACACCTTCGAGGCCATAAAGGTGATCGTGCAGCTCGACGAATATCCGCTCCACGCCAGCAAGCTCGGCATTGCCGAGCAGATCGCGTTCCGCGCCCTCGATATCCATCACGAGCGCCGTGATGCCCCGGCTGGCGACAAACGCATCGATATTCTCGGACGAGATTTCGATGCGCCTTTCATAAGGACCCTGATTTTCGTCCATGGACGACATCCAGAGATCCTTGCGGACATAGAAGGGATAGGTACGCGGCTCGTCGGCCGTGAGAAGTCCTTGGGAAAACACGACATTGCCACGGCAATTTGCCTTGATCACCCGTTCCGCCAGTGCCGCTGTGGACGGATTGGCCTCGAATGCCCAAACGGAAACATCCTGAATACCGGCAATGATCGAGGTTATGATGCCGATGCCGGACCCCAGTTCCAATACGCGGTCGCCGGGCTTGATGGCTTTCAGGACGCTGCGGGCCTCTTTCGCCTCATAGCTGCCGTCGGTCAGCGCCTGCCATATGACGGGCGATACCTCATCGGAAGAAAGAGGCAGGGCTACTCCATGCACATCCAGAATTTCCATATTTCCCAAGCCCTTTCTCAAAACCCGGTCTCGTCAACAGAACGATCCCGCATAGACCGCGAATGCTCTACAGTATCGGTGCGACAACCGGTATTGGTTTTCGCCGTCAACGATGTATCCCACTGAAATTTAACATGGCTTGCCCTGTTCGAAAGCAAACCCGTTCAAACGGAACTCCAGGCCACCAGCTCCTTGGCCGGCAACGGCCGGCTGATCAGATAGCCCTGTACCAGATCGCATCCCAGACGTTTGACCAGCTCATATTGCTCCTCCGTCTCGATGCCTTCGGCGATGGTGGTCATTCGAAGGCTGCGCCCGACGCCGACCACGAATTCGACGATCGCCAGCGCGTCGCGGTCGCTGGTGATATCGCGCAGGAATGACCGGTCGATCTTGATCTTGTCGAACGGCACGCCGCGCAAATTCGCAAGCGAGGAGTAACCGGTGCCGAAATCGTCCATGGCGATCTGGATGCCGACGGCCTTTAGCCGCGTTAGCGTGTTGATCGTCTGGTCGCTCTTGTTCAGCAGGATCGATTCGGTGATCTCAAGCTCGAGCCGGCTCGGCTCCAGCCCGCTTTTATCAAGGGCACCCATCACGTTCTGAATGAGGTTGGTACTGTGGAACTGAACCGGCGAGAGATTGACCGCCACCTTCATGTCCTCATCCCATCGCATCGCCTCGCGGCAGGCAGTCTCCATCACCCATTTTCCGAGCGAATGGATAAGGCCGGTTCGTTCCGCAACGGGAATGAACACGCTGGGCGGAACATCGCCGCGCACTGGATGTTTCCAGCGCAAAAGTGCCTCGAAGCCACAAAGCTTGCGGGTCTGCGTCGCCACCTGCGGCTGGTAATAGACCTCCATCTCGTCGTTCTGCAGCGCAGTCTGCAGATCGGCCTCGAAGGATTTCTTTTCGGTCAGCTGCTTTTGCATGCGGACCTTGAAAACACTCGCCCGGCCAGGGCCGATGGCCTTGGCTTCATAGAGCGCCAGATCCGCGCGCTTGAACAATTCATCCGCATCGACGGTACCATGCGATATGGCGATACCGATGCAGGTGCCGATTTTCACCTCCTGCTCGCCGAGCTGGTAGGTCCGGCTGATCTGCTCGATAAGCTTGGAGGCGAGACGGCGCGCCGTGTCCTCATTGAGATCATCGGACACGACAGCGAATTCATCGCCGCCAAGGCGGCAAACCATGTCGTAATCACCGCCGATCCCCGAAAGGCGCTGTGCCACGGCCTGAAGCAAGGCGTCGCCCGAATCGTGGCCAAGCGTGTCGTTGACGTCCTTGAACCCATCGAGATCAAGCAGAAGAATGGCCGTCGTTCCATTGCCGCCGAAAGAGCGGCGCAACCGCTCGATAAGTTCCTGCCGGAACAGCGAGCGGTTCGGAAGGCCCGTCAACGCATCATGATAGGCATCATGCTCAAGCCGGACATTCTTGGCCTGCAATTCAAGCGTGGCGGCGCGCAGGTCGTCCGTCAGCCCGCGCATGCTTTTCTGCGCGCGGTTCAACAGATCGTTCTGACGAAGCAGCAATATCACCAGCGCGATGCCGCACAGGATCAATCCGCCCGCAAGCGCGGTGTAGACGATATGCAGCTTGCGCACGTCCTCATGGGCCGTATCGATCAGATTGACGTCATAGGCGACCGACGACGAAGCCAGCGTCGTCATCGGCGCATCGAGCGAGCTCATCTCGGAGAGCAGATCCGGAACATCCCTTGGCTCCAGGGTGTTCATCTGCTGTTCCAGGCGGGCCAGAACCGCGTCAAGGCGGGTTACGAGATCCCGCCATTGCTGTTTTTCATTGATGAAAGCGCCGAGGTTACCCTGCTTCAAGAGCTCCAGGCGGCTTAGCATGATGTCCATGCGCAGCTGCAATTCGTCCCGGTCGATGACACCGGGACTGAGCGCAAAAACGGCCAATTTGTTCTGAAGGCGGAGATACTCCGCCACGGTCTGACTGACCGCCCACGAATCGTTATAGCGGGCAAATTTCTGCAGAGCGGTCTGACGCTCGGCAATGACGAAAGCGATATAGCCCGTTGCCAGGACGAAGCAACAGATGATCACCGCCACAAGTTTTCGCAAACGGCACCTTTATTCCACTATCAATTTGGCAACTTGCCATGCGGACCGCGAATAATAGGTCTGCTTCTGCAATTCCGGGTCGCTATCATAGGGATAGATGACAAACAGCGGACCCTTTTCGCGAACTGTCATGTAGTTGCCATCCAGCTTGATCGCGAGGATAACGTTAAATTTCTTAAAATCCTCAACCGGTATGGTGCTCACATAATCGTTGAGTGCAACTGCCGTTACGCTGGTGCCTTTTGCGCCGACGAGATCCATCAACTTTGCCAGTGACACGCCGTCAAAACGAACGCGGCCATCGTGCCAGGGCGTCGTGGTCTCCACCGTCACCATGCCCAATCCCTCCAGCATGTCGCGATCGAATACCGCAGCGCCATCGGCATTGGTGTTGGTGATGTTTCCGGAGATGGTCAATATCGGCTTGCCTTGCGGCTTGGCGATCGTCCCGGCCTCGGCACAGGAAAGCCACATGAGCGACAGAAACGCACTGAGAAGTACCCGGGCGAAACTCATACTCTTTCTCCATCTAGCGATCAGGTCGAGGGGTTTTCGCCAACCTCTGAGGGTCAAGGGAACCGACGCTCGCAATATATATCAGGAATGAATGTTATATCCTTAGTGAGATTTTATCCGTATTTTCTCTAGGTTTTGAGTAAACCGTTTGGATAATTTTTCCGTCTTATTGTACTTTTTTACACTTCACGCCCTGTTATGACGCAAGCAACACTACAAGTTACGTCTTCGTATCAATCCGTCTGGTGCGACAAAGGCCAAATTGCGGCATATGCGTGATTGCTTAACAACAGCAACACATGATTCGCGCGTATCGGACAAGACCAATGCGCGTTCGGCATCCGCCTGCCTGTCAGGCAGGAAAGCCGAGAGACAAGTTTCGCATCACAGAAAAATCATGGCGATTGCCAGAGCGAACGGTTGAAACATACCGTACGCAACTTAATATAAGAGCTGTCATTTCCGTTTCCGGCATTTTCAGCTTCCTCTTGCCGGAAATGCCCAGACGCCCGTTCCGCGCAGCGCAAGCGGCGATACCGGATATAGTCCGGTCAGGAAAATTCTGTTCACGTCTCCGGGCTGGACGGCACCCTGCCGTATCGGCCACATCATGAAGGTAGTCCCTATGCACACCTATCCCGACATCAAACTTCTCATTGATGGCGAATGGCGAGACGCCGTTTCCGGCAAGACGATCGCCGTATCCGACCCTGCGACCGACGAAATCATCGGCGCGATCGCCCATGCCGAAAAGGCGGACCTAGATCTCGCGCTTGCCGCCGCCGAGCGTGGCTTCAAGGTCTGGCGCGACACCTCGCCATTCGAGCGTTCCAAGATCATGCGCAGGGCAGCCGATATCCTGCGCGAGCGCAAGGACAAGATCGCCTATATAATGACCCGCGAGCAGGGCAAGCCGCTGTCGCAATCGGCAACCGAAATCATGGGCGCCGCCGATACCATCGACTGGTTCGCCGAAGAAGCACGTCGCACCTACGGCCAGGTCATTCCGGCGCGTGCAACCGGCGTTTCCCAGCTTGCCATCAAGCTGCCGGTTGGTCCCGTCGCGGCGTTTACGCCATGGAACTTCCCGATCAACCAGATCGTCCGCAAGCTTTCGGCTGCCCTTGCCACGGGCTGCTCCATCATCGTCAAGGCCCCGGAAGAAACACCGGCATCGCCGGCGGAACTGATCCGAGCGTTTGTGGATGCGGGCGTGCCGGCGGGTGTCATCGGTCTCGTTTACGGCGTGCCATCCGAGATTTCGGAATATCTGATCCCGCATCCGGTCATCCGCAAGATTTCCTTCACCGGCTCCACGCCGATCGGCAAACATCTGGCAGCCCTTGCCGGCAAGCACATGAAGCGCGCCACGATGGAACTCGGCGGTCATGCGCCAGTGATGATCTTTGACGATGCCGATATCGAAAAAGCGATCGAGGTGACCTCGCTTGCCAAGTTCCGCAATGCCGGTCAGGTCTGCGTCGCTCCCACCCGCTTCCTCGTGCAGGACGGTGTGGCGGATCGCTTCCTTGAAGGTTTCGTGGAAGCCACGAAGGCGATCAAGGTCGGCAACGGCCTGGAAGAAGGTGTCGTCATGGGGCCGCTCGCCAATGAGCGCCGCATCCCAGCGCTGGAAGGCCTGATCAACGACGCCGTTTCCCATGGCGCGGAACTGAAGACCGGTGGCCGCCGCATCGGCAACAAGGGCAACTTCTTCGAGCCCACGGTGCTCGCCAACGTGCCCGTGACAGCCAAGATCATGAACGACGAGCCCTTCGGTCCCGTCGCCATCATCAACCGCTTCTCGACATTCGATGATGCCATCAACGAAGCGAACCGCCTGCCTTTCGGCCTTGCCTCCTACGCCTTTACCAGCTCGGTCAAGACAGCGCATGCGCTCGGCCACCAGGTCGAGGCGGGCATGCTGACCATCAACCACAACGGCCTTGCGCTTCCCGAAGTCCCCTTCGGCGGCGTCAAGGATTCCGGTTATGGCACGGAGGGCGGTTCGGAGGCGGTTCAGGCCTATCTGGAGACGAAATTCGTCAGCCAGATGAGCTGAAGCTTTGGATGCAAGCTCAGGGCGGATGACAATATCCGCCCTGAACCTGAATTTGGCGAACTCGGAATCTCCACGCGTCGTCACCCCGGACTAGATCCGGGGTCCAGCGCGATCAAGTCATTGACCGCAAAAGACTATTCACCGCGCAGGCGCCCAGTGGCCGGATGCCGGGTCAAGCCCGGAATGACGGAGTGAAAGACCTTCGTCAATCTGTGAAGAAGCAAGATCTGCTATGTCTTTTCTTCGGTAGTACCACCTCCCTTGCCTCCGTCCTCATCATGCCCTAAAAGAACAAAAAGTGAACTTAGAGAGGTACTATGAGCGAGACAGCGGCACCCGCGTTGAAGGAAATCTTCAACCACGAAAAACTGCGACACATCGCCGATCAGACCAAAGCCGTTCATGCGCCTTTCGATGTTCCCGCCTTCATGGCGCTTGCCACGACAAATCTCGAAGCGCTGGGCATCATGCAGCGCATGCGGCAGGTGGCGACCAGCCTGCACGCCACGCTTCCCGGCGACTATGCCCGCAACATCGAAATTCTGACAGCCGCAGCACCCGGAATAGGCAACGGTTTCGCATCCATTTCGCTGCCAGAATATGTGGCGCTTTACGGTCTCGACGATTTCGATCTTTCCATGCAGGCGCTGCAATATTTCACCCGTTTCGGCTCCTCGGAATTTGCCATCCGCCATTTCCTGCAAAGGGATCTGGCCCGAACACTTGCCGTGATGGAAACATGGTCGCAACATGACAACGAGCATGTGCGGAGGCTGGCGAGCGAAGGCTGCCGGCCGCGCCTGCCTTGGTCGTTCCAGCTCAAAGCCCTGATCGATGATCCCTCACCGGTCACCGCGATCCTTGATGCCATGAAAGCTGACGAGGCGCTTTACGTGCGCAAATCCGTCGCCAATCATCTGAACGACATCACCAAGGACAATCCCGCTTTCGTGCTGGCGCTCATCGACACATGGCCGAAGGAAAACCCGCATACACGCTGGATCGTGCGGCAGGCCTTGCGCACTCTGGTCAAGAAAGGTGACGCTGCCGCGCTCGCCCATTTCGGTGCCCATAAGGAGGCTCAGATCGCACTCTCGGCGTTTCAGGTTTCTCCTGAAAGGGTCGCTCTCGGTAATCCGGTGCGGATTTCAGCTTCTTTCACCTCGACGGCAGAAAGCCCGCAGAAGCTGGTGATCGATTATGCCGTGCATTACGTGAAAAAGAGCGGTGACGCCTCCGCGAAAGTCTTCAAGTGGAAAGAAATCGAGTTGCAGCCGGGCGAAACATGCGCGCTCTCGATAAGCCGCGCCATGCGTGATTTCACCACCCGCAAGCACTATGCGGGTGTTCACAAGGTTGACCTGATGGTCAACGGCAGGCTGGCGGCCGAGGCCTCTTTCGAACTGCTGATATGAAGCTGGCGAGAGCGTCCCTCAAGCCGCCGGGAAAATCTTCGCACGGCGGATGATGACGGAACCGCGATCGCCTGCCGCGACATCATTTTCCGGCGGCACGTCGAATTCCAGGAGATCGCCGCCATCTGTGCTGGCGATCACCCGCCGCTCGCCTGCCCGGTCGAGAACCCGCGAAACCGAGGCTGGAATGCCCTCGTGCAGATCTTCCCATTCCAGGTCGGAGGGACGGGCATAGATCTCGACGGCGCCATCTGCCTGACCGTAGGAGAAAGGCAGTTCGTTGTCACC
The DNA here is from genome assembly GCF_013318015.2 of Agrobacterium tumefaciens. Classification (NCBI taxonomy): domain Bacteria; kingdom Pseudomonadati; phylum Pseudomonadota; class Alphaproteobacteria; order Hyphomicrobiales; family Rhizobiaceae; genus Agrobacterium; species Agrobacterium tumefaciens. Next base: position 775,382 of record NZ_CP115842.1, read on the forward strand.
GACATAGACCTTTCCGCCGCGCGCCACGCCGGACACACGGTTGGCATCGCCGAGAAAGCGCATGACGAAGGCGCTGTTCGGCTGGCGGCAGACTTCCTTCGGCGTGCCCTGTTGCACGATCTCGCCCTGATTGAGGATGACGACGCGGTCAGCGAGATCCAGTGCCTCTTCCTGATCATGCGTCACGAAAATCGTGGTAATGCCCAGCGCGCCGTGAATTTCACGCAGCCAGCGGCGCAGGTCGCGGCGCACATTGGCATCCAGCGCGCCGAAGGGCTCATCCAGTAGAAGCACTTTGGGATCGACCGAAAGCGCACGGGCCAGCGCCACACGCTGCCGCTGCCCACCGGAAATCTGCGCCGGGAACCGGTCGCCCAGACCGTCAAGCTTGACCAAGTTCAACAGTTCCCTGACCCGCGCATCGATCGCGGCCTTGTCGCGCTTCACCTTCGACACCTTCATGCCGAACGCGATGTTTTCATGCAGCGTCATATGCGGAAAAAGTGCGTAGTGCTGGAACACGAAACCGACGCCGCGATCGCGCACCGGAATATTGGTGGCGTCTTCGTCTCCAAAAAAGATGCGGCCGCCATCGCTATATTCGAGACCGGCGACCATGCGCAGGATCGTCGTCTTGCCTGAACCGGAGGGGCCGAGCAGCGCCAGAAGCTCGCCACTTTCAATATCGAGCGAAACATCGCGCACCGCGCGGAAGGTATCGAAAGTCTTCACCACATTTTCGAGGCGGATTTTCATGGGAATCAGGTCTCCGTGGCGATGGCGGCACCGCCGCTGGTCTTCTTGGCCCCGCGCCCGGCGCCGCGCCGTTCCAGCGCCACCTTGGCGATGATGGTGATGACAGCGAGCAGAGCGAGGATGGAGGCCGACGCAAAGGCGCCCGCCGTCTGGTAATCGTGATAAAGCAGCTCGATATGCAGCGGCAGCGTGTTGGTCTGGCCGCGAATATTGCCTGACACGACCGACACCGCGCCAAATTCACCCATGACGCGGGCGTTGCACAGAACGACGCCGTAGAGCAGTGCCCATTTGATATTCGGTAGCGTCACCGAAAAGAAGGTGCGCCAGCCGGATGCGCCAAGCGAGGTGGCCGCCTCCTCCAGATCGCGGCCCTGCGCCTGCATCAATGGGATCAGCTCGCGCGCCACGAAGGGTGCCGTGACGAACATCGACGCGATGACGATGCCGGGTAGTGCAAAGAGTATCTTGATATTGTGCGCATCGAGGAACGGCCCAAACAGCCCCTGCAGCCCATAAACGAAGAGATAGGCGACACCGGCGACGATCGGCGAGATGGAGAAGGGTATCTCGATCAGCACCAGCAGGAAGCGCCGGCCGGGAAAATCGAATTTAGTGATCGCCCATGCGGCTGCGACGCCGAAGGCCGTGTTGATCGGCACCGCAATCAGCGCCGTCAGCACCGTCAGCATGATGGCGTGGCGGGTATCGGGGTGGGTGATGGTCGCTGAATAGACCTTCCACCCCTGCGAAAAAGCCTCGACCCCGATGATGGTCAGAGGAGCGACAACCAGGAACGCGCCGATGACGAGCACAAAAGCGATCAGGCTACGGCGAACCCAGGGCGCGTCACCGACGCGCGGTGGCTTGCGATGCGAGGAAATGGCGCTCATGTCTCAGCTCCTCACCGTATAACGAAGCGCACGCGCCTGCAGGTAATTGGTCACCGCCAACATGACGAAGGCCGCGATGAGCAGCACGGAGGCGATGGCGGCGGCGGCCTGATAATCATATTCCTCCAGCCGGATGAAGATCAGCAGTGCCGTAATTTCCGTTGAAAACGGCTGGTTGCCGGCAATGAAAATGATGGCGCCGAACTCACCGAGGCTGCGCGCGAAAGAGAGCGAGAGACCGGCCAGCAGAGCTGGCGTCAGAAGCGGCAGGATGACCTTGCGGAAGATTTCTAGATCGGAACCGCCGAGCGATTGCGCCGCCTCCTCCAATGCCGGATCGAGGTCTTCGAGCACCGGCTGCACGGTGCGCACGATGAAGGGTAGACTGGTAAAGGCCATCGCCACCATGATGCCGAGCGGCGTATAGGCAACCTTGATGCCGAATTGCGCAAGCACCGAGCCGAACCAGCCGTTACCCGCAAACAGCGTCGTCAGCGCAATGCCGGCAACGGCGGTGGGAAGCGCAAAAGGCAGATCGACAATGGCATCGACAAGGCGCCAGCCGGGGAAACGGTAACGCGTCAGCACCCAGGCGAGCGCCAGTCCGAAAACGACGTTGAACAAGGTCGCGGCGAGAGCGCAGAGCACCGTGACGCGATAGCTCGCAACAGCGCGCGGCGAAGAGATAATGGCCCAATATTCGGCTGGCCCGAGGCTCGCCGCCTTGAACACCAGCGCCGAGAGCGGCAGAAGCACGATGATGGCGACGTAAGTGAGGGTAACGCCGAGGGACAATTTAAGCCCCGGCAGAACATTCCGCTTCAAACCCCGCCCCCAATTCATCATAAAGCGACCCGGCAGTTTCCCGCCGGGTCTTTTACCTGTTGCATATCGTCGTGATTAACGGCTGCCGTAGAGCGTATCAAGCGTCGCGCCGGACGCAAAATGCTCTTTCTGGATTTTATTCCAGCCGCCGAAGACGTCATTGACATTGACGAGGCGAATGGCCGGGAACTTGTCCTTGAACTCGCCGACAACCTTTTCGTTGTGAACGCGATGGCCGAATTCGGCAGCAATGCCCTGGCCCTCTTCGGTATAGAGGAAATCGAGGTAGCTCTTCGCCAGCTCGCGCGAGCCGCGCTTGTCGACCACCTTGTCCACCACGGCGACCGGGAATTCGGCGAGCAGGCTGACGGAAGGCACCACGCCTTCAACCTTGTCGGCGCCATATTGCTTGGCAATGCCGCGGGTCTCGGCTTCGAAGGTGATCAGCACGTCGCCGATTTCACGTTCCACGAAGGTGGTGGTGGCGGCGCGGCCTCCGGTGTCGAAAACAGGGGTGTTGTCGAAGATTTTCTTGACGAATTCCTGAACCTTCTTCTCGTCGCCGTTGAACTTCTCCTTGGCATAGGCCGTGGCGGCGAGATAGGTGTAACGGGCGTTACCCGAGGTCTTCGGATTGGGGAAAACCACCTTCACGTCGTCACGGGCAAGATCGTCCCAGTCCTTGATGTGCTTGGGATTACCGGCACGCACGAGGAAAGACGGGAAGGAATAGAACGGCGAGGCGTCGTTTGCGAAATCCTTCTGCCAGTCGGCGGAAACGAAACCCTGCTTCACCAGAAAATCGACATCCGTTACCTGGTTGAAGGTGACGACATCGGCTTCCAGACCCTCAACGATGGCACGCGCCTGCTTGGAGGTGCCGGCGTGCGACTGATCAACCGTGATACCCGGATGCAGCTTGATGAAAGCCTCGTTCTCGGCTGCGAAAACCTCACGGGCAACATCGTAGGAGGCGTTGAGAATGGTGGTCGGAGACTGCGCCTGCGCCGCACCTGCAAAAAGAGCGGCAATGGCAGTGCCGACGATGAGAAGACGTTTCATGAATACCCCCGGAAAATCGAATGGTCGTCAACATAACGGGGGGCGACAACGCCTGCGAGCAACAGCCGTGCGTTAAGCAGAAGCGTATTAGAAATTTCACCCAAGCAACAGCAATTCAAAAGGTGATGATTTCATATATCTCCGCAAGCCGGATTTCTTTTGCGTTGCGCAATCTAAAGGCGGTGCTCGGGAAAGAGATTACCGGAATGTTTGGTAAAATATGGCAGAAGGTCTTCTTCACGCACCTCTTCCAGCTGTGCCGGTCGCCAGCGCGGATTGCGGTCCTTGTCGACCAGGGCCGCACGCACGCCCTCATAAAAATCATGACCCCGCAATATCTCCGTGCCGGCGGCAAATTCCCGTTCGAGGCATTCGATGAGGCTGGCGCTTTCCCGCCCCAGACGCAGCAGCTTCAGGGTTAGTTTGAGACTGGTAGGGGAGCGTTTTTTGAGAATTTCCAGAGTCTCGCGCGAAAACGTATCGTCACGCTCCGAAAGTGCTGCGAAAATCTCCTCGACCGTGTCGAAACGGAATGCCGCGTCGATGATCTCACGGTGTGCCGACAGGCCCCCCTCACCAGCTTCGACGGTATAAGTTCCGATTACCGCCTCGACACCATCAGGATCGAGCGCTTGTGATAGATTCTGCACCAAATCTGTAAGGCGCGCAGAAGGGACGAAATAATCGGCAAAACCGGCATAGATCGCATCGGCAGCAGAGACCGCATTGCCTGTCAGCCCCAGCCAGGTGCCGCATTCGCCCGGCGCTCTGGGCAAAAGCCAGGAACCGCCGACGTCAGGGAAATAGCCGATACCGGTTTCCGGCATGGCAAGCTTCGTCCGCTCGGTGACGATGCGGTGGCTGGCATGGGCGGAAATGCCGACGCCGCCACCCATGACGATGCCGTCCATCAACGCGACATAAGGTTTACCAAAGCGGGCAATGTGATAATTCAGCGGAAACTCTTCGCGCCAGAAATCCAGCACCTGCGGATCGCCCGCTTTGCCGAGATCGTGAATGATGCGAACGTCACCCCCCGCACACAGCCCCCTGTCGCCTTCTCCTGTCAGCACCACGCAGGAAACGTCAGGGTCATCCTCGAAACGGTGAAGCGCCTGGAGCATGGCACGAACCATCGGCAGCGTCAGGCTGTTGATGGCTTTCGGACGGTTCAGGTGGATGATGCCCGCCCCTACCCGTCTCTCGATGACGACCTGCGTCTCCGCTTCCGTTGCAACTTCCAAGGTCGCCTCCTCCGCTACCGTTCACCAGCCCATCTTGGAGGTCCGGGCGCGATCACGCAACGTTGATCTTGTCCTTCAGGAACGTCTTTCGCTCAAACCGCTTTCACCCGCGTAAAATGCCTGAAATCCGCTTTCGCAATGCAGCATGTTTGCTTGACGCCCGGAAAATCATGGCATGTAATGGAGTTTGAAATGCCGGCATTGATTCCTGTCGAGCGTGTGCCGGACCAAGCGGAATGTCGCCTTGTCAAAGGCGTTGTCAACAGCAACGGGAGACGAGCATGCAGGTTTCGGAACAAGAGTGGATCAGCAAACGGGCCTATACACTTTGGGAAAAGGAAGGCCATCCTCATGGCCGTGACGCGGACCATTGGGAACAGGCAAAGCATGAATTTTCGCTGCTGAAGACGTCGGAGGCGACCAAGCCTGCCCAGCGCAAGAAAGCAGCGCCGAAGACCGCTGCTGCGGAGCCGGAGGCACAAGCCCCCGCAAAATCCAAGGCCCGCGCACGCAAGGCCGCAACCGCGAAATAAAAGTACTCTCGTGACAATCTGAACCGGCAAATGAAAAGCCCGACGAAATCTCGCCGGGCTTTGTCTGTTTATCGCGGATCGCAACCGGGATCACCGACCCGGCAACCGCCCTGAAAGTTTTCCGAAGCGGGCGCGCGGCGTGGATCATCCCACTGGCGGCGCTCCGGACGACGCTGGCCTTCGTCCTGATTTGGTTGGCGATCGCGATTGCGGTCGCGATTTTCTTCCTCGAACCGAGGACGGTCACCATCTCGACGCGGCCTGTCCTGGTTTCCATCGCCCCGGTTTCTGTCACCCTGGTTCCAGTCGCCGTAACGGCGCTCCCAGCGGCCATCATTCGGTCCACCGCCCTGACGCGGATCGCGCCATTCATCCCGGCGGCCATCACGCCATTCGTCGCGCGGACGCGGGCGTTCCCAGTCACCGCGCGGCGGCGGAGGCGCAGCATTCCAGTAACCGCCTGATGGCGGCGGACGACGCCAGCGGTCACGCTCGCGGTAGAAGTCACGGTCACGATAATAACGGTCCCAATAACGACCGGCTTCGAAGGTGATCACGGGAACGCCGAGATCGCGGTAATAACGCGGCTCAACGTAGACCCGGTTCTGCCTGAACGTCGTCTGGATGTAACGACCGGCGACCCAACCACGACCGCTGACGAAAGAGACGTCGCACCACGGCGTATCGGACAGGCAGCCATGTACCGTCAATGGTGCGCCGACCGGGATCACGACCACGGCCGGATAGGCTGTGCTCGGACCGGAGCGCATATTCACATTCGCGGTGGCAAAGCCGCGAGTCGCAGCTTCGGCAAGGGCCGGCGCGGCGAGCATGGCCACCAGCGCAATTGCGCCAAACAGTTTTTTCTTCACTTACTTCTCCTCAAGCAAAAGCCCGCTTTGCCCTTGTCGGCGTCCATCGATTTCGATGGACGAGCATGCGTTCCACATACTGCCATGACTGGAAAATACGCCGTGTTCCATGAACGCAGCATGAAACAAATTGCAACCCGTTTCAGTTCCACCTGCGGCAATGAAGCACCCGGGAATTTGCCGACGGAATGTGCCGCCGGTCTTGACTTCGGGGATCAATCATCCGACTTCAATGCAACAGCAATATGGAGCATAACCATGAGCGAAACCGCACAGACGACCGTCGACCAGAGCGAAGTGGATCGCTTCTCCGCGATGGCTGCGGAATGGTGGAGCCCGACGGGCAAGTTCCGGCCGCTGCACAAATTCAACCCGGTGCGGCTTGAATATATCCGCAACCGCATCTGCGATAATTTCGGCCGCGACCCGAAGGCGCACCGCCCGCTTGAAGGGCTGCGTGTGCTGGATATCGGCTGCGGCGGCGGCCTGCTTTCCGAACCCGTGGCGCGCATGGGCGCGGACGTGGTGGGCGCCGACCCTTCAGAAAAGAATATCGGCATCGCCTCCACCCACGCCCGTGAAAGCGGTGTCAGCGTCGACTACCGCGCCGTGACCGCCGAACAGTTGCTGGAGGCGGGCGAAACCTTCGACGTCGTCCTCAACATGGAAGTGGTCGAGCATGTGGCCAATGTCGATCTCTTCGTCACCACCTGCGCGAAAATGGTGCGCCCCGGCGGGCTGATGTTCGCCGCCACCATCAACCGCACGCTGAAAGCCCGCGCGCTCGCGATCTTCGCCGCCGAAAACGTATTGCGCTGGCTGCCGCGCGGCACCCACCAATATGAGAAGCTGGTTCGCCCGGATGAGCTTGAACGGCCGCTGGTGGCCAGCGGCATGGATATCGTCCACCGTACCGGCGTCTTCTACAACGTATTGCAGGACCGCTGGAACCTCTCGCCGGACATGGAAGTCAACTACATGATGCTGGCGAAAAGACCCGCATAAAGCCAGCGCACCCAATTCGCCGGTCATGAACGACGGATGACGTCGCCCTAAGTGGTGGACGTCATCAAAATCGTAGGCAAACTCAATTCACATCATCGGGCAGCACCGGCAACGGTGCAATCTCGATGCCCTCGTCAATCAGGGCCTTCGCGTCCTGGGCAGACGCGTGGCCGATGATGCCGCGTTCGTCGGCCTCGCCATAATGGATCTTGCGGGCTTCTTCGGGAAATTTATCGCCGACATCTTCCGCATTCGCGCGGATATTGGCGACCGCTTCGCGGATTTTTGCGAGCGCCTCTTTTCTGGCCGCGTCCATGGCGAGCGTCTGGCGTTCGTCTTTTTTGCGGGCGGTGGAGACCGAAGGCGCCATCAGAAGTTTGGAAACCTGCGGGGAATTGCACATCGGGCAGGACAGGAAGCCGCGCTGCAACTGATTGTCGAAATCGTCGCTTCCGGAAAACCAGCCTTCGAACTCATGGCCCTTTTCACAGGCCAACGCATAACGGATCACGCCGCCTCACCTCCAGCAGGAATAACCGTGTCCAGTCCGAACTCGCGGGCATTGCGCAGATTGGGGATTTTCCCGCGCGCGGCAGCCACGAGAGACGTGTCGATCTCTGCGAAAATGATCTCTTCCCCGGCGCCACCGGCCATTGCCAGCACCTTGCCCCAGGGGTCGATGATGATGGAATGGCCGAACGTGACCCGCCCGTCCTCATGCAGGCCGGCCTGTGCGGCGGCAATGACGAAAGCGCCGTTTTCAATGGCGCGGGCACGCAGCAGAATTTCCCAGTGGGCTTCCCCTGTCTGGCGGGTGAAGGCGGCCGGAACCGTCAGAACCTCGGCGCCGGCGAGTGCCTCCGCCCGGAAAAGCTGCGGGAAGCGCACATCGTAGCAGATCGCAAAGCCGAATTTCCCCAGTGGCAGCTCAGCAACGCGAGCGACAGCGCCGGGTTCGTAAGCCGCACTTTCGCGCCAGCTTTCGCCATTGTCGAGATCGACATCGAACATATGGATCTTGTCATAGCTGCAGATACGCGAACCGTCAGGCGCAAACAGAAAACCGCGATTGGCAATCTTGCCATCCGGGCGGGCAATCGCTGTCGAGCCGACATGGACATGGATGCCGAGTTCGCGTGCCAGCCGCGCGGCGGTCGCAACGATGATATCGCCATCGTCGTCACGCAGCTGGGCGCGAAGCGCCTGCCTGTCCTTCTGGAGAGCGCCGGTCATTTCCGGCGTCTGAACATAGACAGCGCCCGCAGCCGCAGCAACACGTACCAGGCGCTCCATATCGGCGGCATTTTTCACCGTATCGACACCCGAGCGCATCTGAATGGCGGCAGCCTTGAAAATCATCACGTCCTCCGTATCGAAAATCGAGCCGATTAAGCGGCAAGCATAACGTCGAGTTTGCCAGCACGCTCCAGTGCATGTAGATCGTCGCAACCGCCGATATGCTGGCCGTTGATGAAGATTTGCGGGAAGGTCGTTCCGCCGGATTTCTCGATCATTTCCTGCCGGTACTCCGGCGTCGTCGTCGCGTTATATTCGGCGTAATCGACGCCCTTGCTGTCCAGCAACGCCTTGGCGCGCGCGCAATAACCACAAAAATCCCGTGTATAGATCGTTACCGGTGCCATGTATTTCGAAGCCTCGCAAACGTGTGCTGAAACGCACGATATCCTCGTTTCATTCAGGCTTCATATAGGACCGGAAATGGCCATTGCAAAGGTCAAAACGGTCACATCCGTAGCACCCGCCTTCCGCAAGACGCGACTTGCCGCGCCCACCGTCGCACCAGTGGTATAAACATCATCCACCAGCACCACTCGCTTGCCATAAACATCGGTTTTTCGGCCGGGCGCTATTGCAAAAGCACCCCGCACATTGTCCTGCCGGGCAAGCGCTGAAAGCCCCACCTGCCGCTCGGTCGGCTTCACGCGCAACAGCGTGCCGGCAAGCAGCGGTTTGCCGGTGGCCTTGGCCAGATGCCGTGCGAGCTCAGCGGACTGGTTGAAACGGCGACGCCAGAAGCGGTGGCGATGCAGCGGAACCGGCAAGATACAGTCGCAGCTATCAACCGTTCCGTCGCTTGCCCGCAGCATCCACAGCGCCATGAAACGCGCAAGATCGGTCCGGTCCTGATATTTCAGCCGGTGTACGAGTTTACGCGCGGTTCCCTCATGGCTGGCAACAGCACGCAAACGGTCGAAAGGCGGTGGGTCGGCGATGGCTTGTGCGCTCACAATACCCGCGCCGTGATCCCGGGCGAAGGGGATACCCAGAACCTCGCAAAAAGGCCGATCGATAAAGGCCACATCCCGCCAGCAATCCGCACACAGGGCACCCTCGCCGCCGGTCATGCGGGAACACCCTGCGCAAGTGGGAGGATAGACCATGCGGAAGGCCGAGTGCAACACGCTGCGTGCCGCCATCGACACCGTCGCGGACTTCGACAGCAATCCCGAAAACAAATCTTCACCAGCGCCCATGAGGTTGACTTTAGCGCCGAACGGGTGCCTTTGCGAGAGAGATATGTTTCGGCCTCTGACCGGAAAAACAATGCCCGAAGCGGCATGACAGCAACGATGCGGCCCGCCGATCCCAAAGGCGCTACAGGCCGAGCAGGCACGACGATGGATATTCTCTTTGACCAGGCCCTGATCGAACAAAATCGCCGCCGGGCGTGGAACCGGCGTGACGACAAGGCCCTGTTTCTTCTCGACATGGCCGCCGACGAGTTTGCCGACAGGCTCGCCATCGTCGAGCGCCGTTTCGAGACCGCAATCGAACTGCACGGCGGGACGGGCATCACCGCCCGGCGTGTGACTGAGACGGGCAAGGTGGAATCCATCCGCCGTATCGAGACGGATACCTCCTTTGCGACGGATGGGAATCTGCCGCAGGTGGCCTCCATGGAGCATCTGCCGCTCGAAGAAGCCTCCGCCAATCTCATTGTTTCCCCGCTTGCCCTCCACCTCACCAACGACACCCCCGGTGCGTTGATCCAGATAAGGCGGGCGTTAAAGCCGGACGGGCTGTTTCTCGGAGCCATTCCCGGCAGCGGCACATTGCAGGAACTGCGCGACGTGCTGTTGACGGCAGAAGCCGAGTTGACCGGCGGCGCCAGCCCGCGCGTCATTCCCTTTGCCGATGTGCGCGATGTTGGCGCACTGTTGCAGCGTGCCGGTTTTGCGCTTCCCGTCACCGACGCGGAAACTTATACGGTGCGTTACGACTCGATTTTTCCGCTGATGCGCGATCTGCGCGCCATGGGCATGGCCAATCCGCTGGCAAGCCGCAGCAGAAAACCGCTCAATCGCGCTTTTTTCCTGCGGGCAGCGGAGCTTTACGCCGAACGTTATTCCGATCCGGACGGGCGGATCAGAGCCACGTTTTCCATCATCTATGTCTCAGGCTGGGCACCGCACGAGAGCCAGCAGAAACCGCTGAAACCTGGTTCCGCCAAAATGCGCCTTGCCGATGCCTTGAAGACGACCGAAGTCAAGCTTTCCTGATAGGCGTAGCGCAGGCCTCAGATGTTGGCAAAAGTATCGGCGAGGAACTGGAATACAGCATTGATGTTGCTGCCGATGGTGGCTCCGCCACCGATGATGGTGGCGGAAATAACGCCGACGATCAGGCCGTATTCGACTGCGGTCGCGCCGTTTTCGTCTTTAAAGAAACGAATAAAACAATGCAGCACGGGATATTCTCCATCCGCCATCCGGTGATTACGCTAACCGGCATTATATATTGCTAAAATCGAATTTATACTATGCCACGGGCATGAGGAATCCGTTACCGATGATGGTAAACGATCAGCAACCGCTCTCGCTGCTATAGCCCGTCACGACACAGGGCATCTCGGGCATCGGCTGGGTTATGCTGCGGCGGATGGAATAGGTCTTGCCGGCATCGGTCTTCTTGATGGAGCCGGTGCTTATCATGTCGTAATTGTCGGAGAACTGCGCGACGCGCGTTGATGATTTTCCGGCAAGCATGGGGGTGACTATCAAGGAAAGAGCAATCACAGCCGTCCCGAAAAGCAGCGCGACATTAAGAACGCCGGTGCGACGGGATTTGTTGGAGTAAGACTGACGACCTTCCACCGTCTTCCAGAAATCCTCGTTCATAGCCAACCTCATACGCGCAGTTTACCGCTTCTTTAGCTTAACAATCTGCCAGAGGGTGCTGAACGATCTGTTAACACAGCCTCGTTTTGGCACGGTAAAGCGGAGTTACGGGATGTTTTCAACAGGCTGCGCGAGGGGATGGAACCCGCCAGGTAGGTCGCTTTAAATCAAATCCTGAAGGAAGGGGATGAGCGGCTCGTCGGCCGGCGGCATCGGATAATCACGCAGAGCCTGCGGCTTTACCCATTTAATTGCCTGTCCTTCGCGCCCATGGGCCATGCCTTCATAACGACGGCACACGTAAAGCGGCATCAGCAGGTGAAAAGTCTCGTAGGTATGGCTGGCGAACGTCAGCGGCGCAAGGCAGGCTATCTTGGTCTTGATACCCAGCTCCTCGTCCAGCTCGCGGACAAGGGTCTCCTCCGGTGTTTCGCCTTGTTCCACCTTGCCGCCTGGAAATTCCCACAGGCCGGCAAGCGACTTGCCCTCAGGTCGTTGCGCCAGAAGAATACGGCCGTCCTGATCGAGAAGGGCGCAGGCGGCAACCAGCAGGATTTTTTTGCCCGCTTCGCTCATTCTTCACCAGCCTTGCGCCAGTAGCGATAGGAATAGGCCTCGGTGAAGCCGAATTTTTCATAAAGTGCAATCGCGGGCGCATTTGTGGAGACGACCTGCAACCAGGCGCTTTTGGCGCCGCTGATGCGGGCCCAGCGCAGTGCTGACGCCAGCAGCTGCGTGCCGAGGCCCTTTTTCCGCTGCGACTTCTCGACATCGAGGGAAAGAATGCCGGCAAGATCGTTATCCTGCACGCAGATAACGGTGGCAAGTGCGCTGCCCCCTGCTTCTTCGTTGATGAACAGGCCAAGGGTCGGCTTGATCGAACTGAGGATTTCAGCGATCGCCGGGCGCAGGGTCGGGTCGCCATCGCTGACCTTGATGCTCGCCTCGACAAAACGGCCAATATCGTGGCTCGGCAGGCTGACCAGCGTTTCCGGCAGTTCCATGCCAGCGAGATCGGCCGTCATGACCTTGACCTCCTCAACCATGGACCAGCCGTCCTTTACCAGAAAATCCTTGAGCTGCGGCGGCATCAGCGTCGTTTCGCGCACCACCAGCGGACGGCCGAAATCCTCGAAGCGCTTGCGCGCCTTTTCCAGCCGCACCGCGCAGTTTCCATAATCGGAAGGATCGAGCGGCACCACGCAATTGATGCGTTTTGATGGATGCGACCCCGTCAGGCGGATTTGCCAGCTACCGTCATAAATCACCGACGAGGCCGGCCATGCCCGAAAGCTGACTGCTTCCAGACGGCGAACCAGCGGCAGATTGACGATTTTATTGTCCTGCATTCTCTTCGGCTCCAACGGTCAGCTCCGGTAGTCGCCGTTGATCGCAACATATTCCTTGGTCAGGTCGCACGTCCATACGGTGGCCTTGCCCTCACCGAGACCGATGTCAACCTTCACCGGAATGTCTTCCAGCCGCATCACGGCGGTGGTCTCCGCTTCCGAATAATCCGGATCGCGTTCGCCATTGACGGCAACGCGTACGCCGCCGAACCAGATTGCAAGGCGATCACGGTCGGCCATTTCACCGGATTTGCCCACAGCCATCACGACGCGACCCCAATTGGCATCTTCGCCGGCAACCGCAGTCTTCACCAGCGGTGAGTTGGCAATCGAAAGGGCGATCTTCTTGGCAGCGACATCGTTTTCCGCGCCGGTAACGGTGACTTCGACCATCTTGCGTGCGCCTTCGCCATCGCGAACCACCTGCAGGGCCAGATCTTTCAGGAGATCGTTCAAGGCGGCGCGGAAGGAGGAAAGCCGCTCGTCATCGGCGCGCGTCACCTTGACCTGACCGTCCTCAGCCGCCGCACCTGTCGCAAACAACATCAGCGTATCGGAGGTGGAGGTGTCGCTGTCAACAGTCACGGAATTGAAGGTCGGGCCGACACCGGCGGAAAGCAGCGATTGCAGCGCGGCCGGATCAATATCGGCATCCGTCACCACGAAAGAAAGCATCGTCGCCATATCGGGCGCGATCATGCCGGCACCTTTGGCGATACCGTTGATGGTGACCACGACACCGCCGATTTCAGCGGTGCGGGTCGCGACCTTGGGATAAGTGTCGGTCGTCATGATTGCCTTGGCGGCTTCCTGCCAGAAATCGGCTTCAGCCATGCCCTGCATGTCGCCCAGAACCCCGGCGAACTTGGTGGCATCAAGCGGTTCGCCGATTACGCCGGTCGATGCCAGAAACACTTCATTTTCAGAGCAGCCGACGGCAGCGGCTGCGGATTTCGCCGTCAACTCGGTCGCGGCCTTGCCTTTGACGCCGGTAAAGGCGTTTGCGTTACCGGAATTGACCACCACGGCGCGCGCCACGCCGCCGCCGAGATTGGCGCGGCAGAAATCAACGGGGGCCGAGGGGCATTTCGATTTCGTGAAAACGCCAGCCACGCTTGCCGGCTTGTCGAACACCATCAACAGAACGTCGGTCCGGTTCTTGTACTTGATGCCGGCGGCAGCCGTCGCCATGCGAACACCACGCAGTGCGGGCATGTCGGGATAGGATTTCGGAGCGAGCGGGGAAACGGCAACGGACATGGGAAAGCGCCTGAGATTCTGGAAACGGGGAAGATTTGAAAGTGCCTGAGATGAAGCGGGGCGGCCTGTGGCCGCCCCGTAACATGGTTTTATTACTGCTGCGGCTGTGCCTGCTGTTCCTTCGTGGCTTCGTCGTAGCCCTTCTTCAGCGTCTCATCCATGATTTCGATCTTCTGGTCAGCCTTTGCCTTCTCGATGAGGGCAACGTACTTGTCACGCATGACAAGCTGACGAACCTGCGGCTCGACCTGCTCGAAAGCCGGTGGCGGTGCGATGCGCTTGTCTTCCAGCTTGATGACGTGGAAGCCGAACTGCGTCTTGACAGGCGTCTTGGTGTAGGCGCCCTTTTCGAGACCGAAAGCGGCCTCTTCGAATTCCGGAACCATGCGGCCCTTACCGAACCAGCCGAGATCGCCGCCATCATCCTTGTTGGAGTCGGTCGACTTTTCCTTGGCAAGCGCTGCGAAATCCTTGCCCGCATCAAGCTGCTTGATGACGTCCTTGGCTTCGTCTTCGCTTGCAACCAGAATATGAGCTGCCTTGATTTCTTCTTCCTTCGGCAAGGCTGCGACTTCCTTGTCGTAGCGCGCCTTCACCTCTTCATTGGTGACAGCATCAACCACATGCTTGCGGAAATAGGCGTTGTGCAGCTCACGGTCCTGAATGAACTCCATGCGCTTCTTGAAGTCTTCGGTCTTTTCCAGACCTTCGGCGCTGGCATTCTTCACGAGAAGCTTGACGTCGATCGCGCCGGAAAGGGCTGCGACCTTCTTCTGCTCGTCGGGAAGCTGTGCGAGCTGCGGATCGAGATTGCCCATGGCAAGGTCGAGTTCGGACTGGTGGATTTCCAGATCGCCAACCTTGGCGACAACCTTGTCTTCCTGTGCAAAGGCAGGAAACTGGAGGCCGAGCGTGGCCACAATCACCGCAGCCGCAATTTTATTATAGCGCAACATTTTGAACCTTTCGGGGACAATGCCGGCTCCAGACATGGTTTCCGGCTCTGAAAAAACTTCCAAACACCGGATTGTGGCCATTCTGTAACGGGCAGAACCGTTGACATCATTTGCCCCCCCTCTTATCTGTCACGCAACCTCGCGTCCAGATACGTTGAAGGGCGAAGTCCGTCATTTGTTGCCGAAATCGGCGTGATGGAAAAAACCGCCTGCGAAAACGGAATTTCAGAAAGGGCCAGTAAGATGGTCAGCCTCGGCGGAATAGCCCGCAAATTGTTCGGTTCGGCAAATGAACGCCGCGTCCGCTCCTATAAAAGCAAGATCGCAGCCATCAATGCGCTGGAGGAAGCCACCAAGGCTCTTTCCGACGACGCGCTGGCGGCAAAGACGGCGGAGTTCCGCCAGCAGCTTGCGGACGGCAAATCGCTGGACGATCTGCTGATCCCGGCTTTTGCCGTCGCCCGCGAGGCGTCGCGCCGTGTTCTACACATGCGACCCTTTGATGTGCAGCTGACCGGTGCCATGATCCTGCACCAGGGCGCCATCGCCGAAATGAAGACCGGTGAAGGCAAGACGCTGGTGGCGACCCTTGCGGTCTACCTCAATGCGCTGGCTGGCAAGGGCGTGCATGTCGTTACCGTCAACGACTACCTCGCCCAGCGCGACGCGGCCACGATGAGTAAGCTCTACCGTTTCCTCGGTCTGACGACCGGTGTTATCGTGCACGGGCTAGATGACGACCAGCGCCGCGAGGCCTATGGCTGCGACATCACCTACGCCACGAATAACGAGCTTGGCTTCGATTATCTGCGCGACAACATGAAATATGATCGCGCCCAGATGGTGCAGCGCGGCCACAACTACGCAATCGTCGACGAAGTGGACAGCATTCTGGTCGATGAGGCGCGCACGCCGCTTATCATCTCCGGCCCGCTGGACGACCGCTCCGATCTCTATAACACCATCGACGCCTTCATTCCGCTGCTGTCGCCGGAAGACTACGAAATCGATGAGAAGCAGCGTTCGGCCAACTTCTCCGAAGACGGCACCGAGAAGCTCGAAAACCTGCTGCGGCAGGCGGGCCTGCTCAAGGGCGAATCGCTTTACGACATCGAAAACGTCGCCATCGTTCACCACATCAACAATGCGCTGAAGGCCCACAAGCTCTTCACCCGCGACAAGGACTACATCGTCCGCAACGACGAGATCGTCATCATCGACGAATTCACCGGCCGCATGATGCCGGGCCGCCGTTATTCCGAAGGCCAGCACCAGGCGCTGGAAGCCAAGGAAAAGGTGCAGATCCAGCCGGAAAACCAGACGCTGTCTTCCGTCACCTTCCAGAACTACTTCCGCATGTATGCAAAGCTTGCGGGCATGACCGGTACGGCATCGACGGAAGCGGAAGAGTTCGGCAACATCTACGGTCTCGACGTCATCGAGGTGCCGACCAACCTGCCGATCCAGCGTATCGACGAGGACGACGAGGTTTATCGTACCGGCGAAGAGAAGTTCCTTGCCATCATCGCCGAGATCAAGGCGGCGCATGATCGTGGTCAGCCGGTTCTCGTCGGCACGACCTCCATCGAGAAATCCGAGCTTCTGGCCCACATGCTGCGCCAGTCCGGCTTTACCGATTTCCAGGTTCTGAACGCCCGTTACCACGAGCAGGAAGCCTATATCGTTTCGCAGGCCGGTGTTCCCGGTGCGGTCACCATCGCCACCAACATGGCCGGTCGTGGTACCGACATCCAGCTCGGCGGCAACGTCGAGATGCGTCTGGAGCGCGAACTGGAAGGCATGGAGCCGGGTCCGGAGCGTGATGCGAAGGAAGCGGCCATCCGCGCAGAGATCAAGGTTCTCAAGGAAAAGGCGCTTGCCGCCGGCGGTCTCTACGTCATCGCGACCGAGCGACACGAAAGCCGCCGTATCGACAACCAGCTGCGTGGCCGTTCCGGCCGTCAGGGCGACCCCGGCCGCTCGAAATTCTATCTGTCGCTTCAGGACGACCTGATGCGCATCTTCGGTTCCGAGCGCATGGACAGCATGTTGCAGAAGCTCGGCCTGAAGGACGGCGAGGCCATCGTCCATCCGTGGATCAACAAGGCGCTGGAACGTGCCCAGAAGAAGGTCGAAGCCCGTAACTTCGAGACCCGCAAGAACCTGCTGAAATATGACGACGTGCTGAACGATCAGCGCAAGGTCATCTTCGAGCAGCGCCTCGAGCTGATGGAATCCGACAATATCGGTGAAACCGCAGCCGACATGCGCCACGAAGTGATCGAAGCGCTCGTCACCAAGCATATTCCTGAAAATGCCTATGCCGAACAGTGGGATATCGCCGGCCTCAAGGCCGGTATCGCCCAGTTCCTGAACCTCGACCTGCCGGTGGAGGAATGGGCGAAGGAAGAGGGCATCGCCGAGGACGACATTCTTCAGCGCGTTACCGAGGCCGCGGACAAATACGCCGCTGAACGTGCGGAACGTTTCGGCCCAGAGATCATGACCTATGTCGAGCGCTCGGTCGTGCTTCAGACAATCGACCACCTGTGGCGCGAACACATCGTCAACCTCGATCACCTTCGTTCCGTCGTCGGTTTCCGCGGTTACGCCCAGCGCGATCCATTGCAGGAATACAAGGCGGAAGCCTTCGAGCTGTTCCAGTCGCTGCTTACCAACCTGCGTGAAGCCGTCACCGCGCAGCTGATGCGCGTGGAACTGGTGCAGCAGGAACCGCAGCAGCCGGAGCTGCCGGAAATGACCGCGCATCACCTCGACCCCGTCACCGGGGAAGATGAGATGGCGCAGGGCGTGCCGGTCGCTTTCGTACCGGCCGAGGACCGCGACCCGAACAACCCCGCCACCTGGGGCCGTATCGGCCGCAACGAAATGTGCCCCTGCGGCTCGGGCAAGAAGTACAAGCACTGCCACGGCGTTTACGAACAGGCGTAAAAGGCCAGGGCTTTATGCCAGCAATCGATCGCCCGTAACCTGCGTTACGGGCGATTTTGTTTAGGCAGGATCATTGCTGCTGGTCGGGGTGTTGACTGGTATCGGCACTTTCCATATGGGAGCCGGATCATCCTGCGGAAACTGCTTTCATGGCCCCTCGCGATCTTGCCGCCTATATTTTTCTCGCGATTACGTGGGGCGTGTCTTTCCTGCTGCTTCTACATGTCGTCGCAGCCTTCGGCTGGATCGGCGCAGTCACGCTTCGCTCGCTCATAACCGCTGTAGCACTCTTTCTCATTGCGTGTGCGGCACGCCGGAAGCTTGCATTCTCCGCAAGCTGGCGCGCTTTCGCAATCGTCGGCGCAACGACGGTCGCCGGGCAACTGATCGGCCTGTCCTACGCGACGCCTCAGATCGGCACTGCGATGGCAGCCATATTGGTGGCGACCATTCCGCTTTTTTCAATGCTAATCTCGCAGATTTGGGGTCTGGAACGCCTGACGCGGCAGGGTATTGCCGGTCTCGTCATCGGCTTTGCCGGCATCGTCTTGCTCGTTGGTTTTCCCGCTGTTCCTGTCACATCCGGCTTTGTCATTGGCTGTGCTGCCGCTGTCGCCGCCTGCATCTGTGCCGCCTATGGCAGCAATTTTGCGAGCCTGCGCCTCAAGGGGGTTGGATCCTGGGAAATAACCATCGGTTCTTTCCTGACAGGCGGCCTGATGACCCTGCCGCTTCTTTTCGCGGTGCCCTTGCCCGGAACGCCCGATCTCGTCGATTACGGTTATCTTCTGATACAGGCGGTCGTCATGAGCGGCCTGACCTACATCACCTATTTCAAGCTGGTCTCCTCGATCGGCGCAACGAAGGCGATCAGCGTGGAATTTGCCGTCACCGTTGTGGCGGTGCTTGTTGGCGCCTTGGTGCTCGACGAACCGCTGTCGCTTCCCCAGCTGTTCGGTGCCGGCATCATCATTCTGGGCTGCGCACTGGTGCTTGACCTCATGCCCAAGAAAAAGGCCCCGCCCACGCCGTCGGGTGCATGAAGGGTTTATTAGCGTTTTCCACCAATAGTCGTGTTGATCGTTACGGATCAGGCGGGATCGCGTTCGTCACGCGAGGGGAAAATGCAACCGGGCAAATCAGACTATGAGCATTATTGGGACCCGTTGCGGGCACTCCTCATGCTGCTCGGCATACCCTATCACGCCTCCCTGCTCTACAGCTATGCTTTGCCCTGGGACATCAAGGATTTCGAGACCAGCCCAGTCCTGACCGCGCTTGGGGCAGCGCTCGTCACCTTCCGCATGCCTTCGTTTTTTCTGGTGGCCGGCTATTTTTCCACCATGGTCATCGGCAGGAAGGGCAAGATGCCATGGCTCAGACAGCGCTTCCTTCGCCTTGGCGTCCCTTTCATCGTGGCCGTGCTCCTGCTTGGGCCATCGCAGCTTTTCCTGCTGAAACTGGCAGGTATCGCCAAAGGTGATATTCCCGCCGACCGGCTGCTCGCGAACCTGCCGGATTTGCTGCTTCCGGGTGAGCAATGGATCATGCATCTATGGTTCCTACCCGCCCTTATCGCGTATTCGGGTCTGCTTGCCGGCCTGCTATTTCTGGCGGGGCGCCCGCCCCTCGCCTATGCAAGAGACTGGTTCGGCAGGATGCGGGGTCAATATCCAGCCGCGTTTTTCGCAGCGCTCTGCGCCTTCCCTGTTTTATGGGAGCTGACAGTTTACGGTTCGGGCCTGCTTGCTGGCAAAAATGGGAACAGCCTTCTCGTTCTCTATGAACCGGCCTCCGACCCTTACGCACGTTACGTACCGTTCTTCCTTATCGGGGCTTTGCTTCATCGAGACCGGGCTCTTTTTCACCGCTTCCGCCAGACGGGCATCCTCACGGGCGTCATCGCGTTTGCCGCGATCGCGGCAGCGGTCACGCTGCGGTTGGAATATCCTTTTTCGAACTCGGCCCTGCTGGTACTCGTCTCCGCAATCGCCGCCGTGGCGGCAAGCCGCCTGCTGATCGACATCGCCTGCCGCTTTTTCGACCGGCCAAGCCGGCTTGCCAGGAGAATGACCGACGCTTCCTTCACCATCTACCTGTTTCACCACCCGCTGATTTATGCCTTCGGCACCCTCTTCATCCTGATCTCGCTGCCGCCGATCCTGGAATTCGCCATCATCGTCGTCGCCACCACGACTACGGCCTATCTGCTGCATCAGGCGATACGCCGCAGTCCGCTTGCCCTTTTTCTCTTCAACGGGATCCGCAAACCGAGGCCGGTGGTCAATATCGGCACACAGGTGCCTGTCTCCCAAACCCTTCGTTAATGATAAGGTGCTTATAATCCAGTTGCCTACTCAACTGGAAATGATGGCGTGTGGATTATGGCTATCCTCAACACGGCGGAAAAAGCCTTACCCGCAGGCCTGCGCGCTAAACTGGCGCCGCTGGGGGCAAAAATCGCCGTCGTCGTTTCCGGCAGAGACGATGTCTCCCGGGCGCAGCGCATGGCGCTCGTCGCATTTGCGGTACGCATCATCAGCGCCGGTATCGCTTTCATCTCCCAGATCATCCTTGCCCGTCTGATGGGCGAATTCGAATATGGCCTGTTCGCCTTTGTCTGGGTTCTGGTCATCCTGTTCGGCAACCTCTCCTGTCTCGGCTTTCACACCACCGTCATCCGCTTTCTGCCCGGCTACCGCCTGGAGGATGCCCATGACAAGATCATGGGTCTGACCTCGACAGCGCGCCTCTTCGCCATGCTTTCGGCCAGCGCGCTTGCATTTTTCGGTTTCGTCTTCCTGTATTTCTTCGGCGAGCGCATCTCCGCCTATTACCTCATTCCGGTTTCGCTGGCGCTTTTCACCCTGCCGATGGTGGCGCTTGGCGATGTGCTGAACGGGACAGCTCGTGCCAACGGCTGGGCGGTTTCAGCCCTCAGCCCCACCTATATCATCCGCCCGGTGCTGATCCTGCTGTTCATGCTGGTGGCGATCCGTCTCGGCGCGGAAAAAACCGCGACGACAGCGATGCTTGCGGCCCTTTTGGCCACCTATGTCACCACGCTTTTCCACTTCGTGTTCATGAACCGCCGGCTCAACCGGCATTTCCGCAGCGTTGCCCGCAGGGTGCATTTCCGTCCGTGGATACGGTTTGCCTTTCCGATGTTCCTGATCGACGGCATCGGTTTTTTGATGACCAACTCAGATGTGGTAATCGTCGGTCTATATCTGCCGCCGGATCAGGTCGGCATCTATTTTGCCGCGGCAAAAACCATCGTGCTGATGCAATTCGTGTTTTTTTCCGTGCAGGCGGCTGCGGCCCCACGTCTGGCCGCGCTCATTGCTGCCAATGACAGGCAGGGGCTGGCCGGGTTCGCCAGCCAGGCGGCGCGCTGGGCCTTCTGGCCATCACTTGCCGTTGGCTGTCTCGTGCTTCTGGCAGGGCCGTTTTTGCTGTCCCTGTTCGGTCCCGGCTTCGTACAGGGTTACAAGCTGATGTTCTTCCTCTTTGCCGGCTTCCTCGCAAAAGCACTGATCGGCCCGGGAGAAACGCTGCTGAATATGGCCGGCAAACAAAAATTGTGCGTAGCTCTTTATATTATTATCTTCGGTTGTAACATTATACTCAACATGGTGTTGATTCCGGTCTATGGTCTGACTGGCGCTGCGGCAGCTGTGGCGATAGCAATGTGCGTAGAAGCTGTGCTATTGCATATTGCCATTCGCCGCACACTCGGGATCGTCCTTTTCGCCTTCAACGATCCCCGGGCGGGTCAAGACACTGGGAAGGCGGTGTAACGATAAGCATGTCCAGCGACCCAAAGAATCCGGATTTTCAGGACCCGCGCATCGCTGCGCTGATGGCGTCTACGGAGCGTGACCGCCCCGTGGCCGACAGCAGCCGGCGCGTGGGACGCGATGGCCGCGAATTCTGCATCTATCCTGGCCGGCTCGGTTACGACATGCAGGAAGAACTCGACTTCCTGTCCAACCGCGTCATGGAGGCAAATGTCTTCTTCACAGGGCGGCTTCTTGCGCCCGCCATGCCGCGTATCGATGACAAGTCCGTGCGCTTCGCCCTTATTCGCGACGAGAACGGCGCTAGAAGCCGCATGCGCTTTCTGATGCCCTTCACCGTGGAAAAGCCGGGTTTTTCCATCGGTCCCTCCATCATCCGTGGCTGGGCCAACCCCTTCGGCCCTCTCGGCACGCCGCTGGTCGATACCGAAGGTGCCGCAGAGACGCTCGACAATCTTTTCGATGCGCTTTCCGACCGGGAAATGCGCCTGCCGAATGTTCTGGTACTGCCGGATGTACGGCTTGAAGGGCCTTTTGCCCGGATGTTCAAGGCCATAGCAATCAGCCGCAACCTGCCGGTGACGACGACTGGTAACTATCAGCGGCCGATGCTGGAGAGCCTTCTGGACGGCGAAGCCTATCTGCGCAATTCACTTGCGCCGCATCATTTGCGGGAAATGCGCAGGCAGTGGCGACAGCTCGAAAAACTCGGGGCCCTTTCCTACACCGTTACCCGGCAACCGAAGGACATACGCTACCGCATGGAGGAATTCCTGGCGCTGGAAGCGAGTGGCTGGAAAGGCCGCAAACGCAGCGCGCTGGTGAACGACCGCTATCGCGCCGCCTTCGCCCGCGAGGCAATCACCAATCTGGCCGAAGCGGATGCGGTGCGCATTCACACCATCGATCTCAATGGCAGCGCCATCGCCTCCATGATCGTCTTCATGACGGCTGGCGAGGCCTATACGTGGAAGACCGCCTTTGACGAATCCTATTCGCGGTTTTCACCCGGCAAACTCTTGGTGCAGAAACTGACCGACTGGCAGCTGGACGACGCCAATATTCTGCGCAGCGACAGCTGCGCAGTGCCCGATCATCCGATCATGAGCCGCTTCTGGCAGGAACGGCAGGAAATGGGCACTCTGGTCGTCGGGCTTGCGCAGAACAGCGACCGTGACGTGCGACAGGTTTCCACGCAGGTGGACATGTATCGCAACACCCGCAACCTCGCCCGCAGCCTGCGCCAGAAAATCCTCTCCTTCGGGCGCAAGAACAGTTAGTCCCGAAGGATGCCGCAGCATCCTTCGGTTTGGTATCGGACTATCCACGGGGCTGACGCTGCGTCAGCGCGAGGCCGTCCGGATCATCTTGCACAATTGCGTCAGTGCGGCGTCATATCCGCCGCCGAGAATGTCGACACAACGACGGGCAAGCTTGATCTGCTCGTTTCGCGACATGTCGTTATAGGCCTGTATGGCATTGCGCATGCCACCGGGCGATACCGGCCCCGTGTTGCCGGGGTTTCCAGGATTGCCCGGATTACCGGGGTTCCCCGGATTGCCTGGTGAGCTGGAGCCGCCGATGCCAAGCCCGACACCAAGGCCAAGACCGCTCGATCCGCCCACATTCGCGCCAACATTGGCATTGATGCCGCTGGAGCCGCCAACCGAAGCATTGGCGCCCGCACTGACACCGCTCGAGCCGCCGACGGATGCGTTGACATCCGCATTGACCCCGCTGCTGCCACCGACCGACGCGTTGACATCCGCGCCCAGTCCGCCACTGCTTCTGCCGCCGACATCAGCGCTGGCATTGACGCCATTGCTGCCACCAACGGAAGCGTCGACACCGAGCCCACCGCTGCCATTGCCGCCCACACTGGCATTCACCCCGTTCTCACCGCCAATCCCGATATCCAGCGCGTGGGCGTTGACCGGTAAAATCAGACAGGCAGACAGTAACAAATTGCGAGAAAGCGCCCTCATAATTTCCTCCTATGAGTTCTGGCTTCTCCCGCCCCGCGTGGAAACTCCACGCAAACATCATAATTCAATTAGCAATTGTGTATATTCTAATTTATTAGTGGTATCTAATATTGCTTTAACGCCACAACCGTCGGTGTACCGATACGGGACGGACAAACGCCAGTCTCCTTTCATTCCCCGCCCGGTAAAAGCTCCGAAATGAAGGCTGCAAACGCACGTCATTAGACAGGAAAAATCAGCTTTGGGGTTGCACGCATGCCATTGACCGTGATAGACGCCGTGGCATTACCACCGTTGCCCCAATGGCGGAATTGGTAGACGCGCCGCACTCAAAATGCGGTTCCGCAAGGAGTGCTGGTTCGATCCCGGCTTGGGGTACCATTTCCAAAACCGCATTGATTTTCTTCGTTTTATTCCGGTCTTTCAGAAAGACCGGTCGATTGCTTCGCGGCCATCAAGACACTCACGAAACTTTGCTCATTCGCCCCTCGAATATTACCGGGCTTTCATTTGCCAGATGCAAAGGACTGGATTAGACGAATCCGGGAATACACCGTTGAACCGGCGACTTAATTTCGCCATCACGCCCGCCTTTTTGAAAGCCCGTTCGGGATATCTGCTTCTTCGTGAAGTTTGGGGAAAACATTATGGCCACTGCAACAACCGCCGACAACAGCCGCACGCTCGCCGCTCTTGGCGTAACGGCGGGAATGATCTTTACTGTCGGCTCCGCCCTCGGTTTCCAGCATATTGGCGGTTATACGCCCTGCGCATTGTGCCTTTTGCAGCGCGATCCCTACTACTACGCCATTCCGTTGGGTATTCTGGCCATAGCGACCAGCATCTTCAAGCTGCCGGTTCAGATCACGCGGCTGCTTCTCGCCCTCATCGGCGTGGCGATGCTGATCGGCGCCGGGCTTGGTGTTTATCACGCTGGTGTGGAATGGGGTTTCTGGGCGGGGCCTATCACCTGCGCCACGGGTGCGCCATCTATCACCACCAATGCCGGTGACCTGCTTGGCAATCTGAATGCCATCAAGGCACCCTCCTGCAACGACGCTGCACTTCGGGTGCTCGGCCTTTCGTTTGCCGGTTGGAATGTCATTGCAAGCGTTGCGCTTGCGGCCGTTGCCTTTTTTGGCGCGAGCCGGAAAAGCCGTTAAACGGAAAAGCCGCGTTGCAGTCCTCAGGATCAGGGCTGCAGCTCGGTATCCCAGTAAAGATAGTCCATCCAGCTTTCGTGCAGGTAGTTGGGGGGGAACAGCCGCCCGTTATTGTGCAAGTCCTGAACCGTCGGCTGGAAGGGCTTCTGCGCCGGGAACATGCCCGCCTGCTTGGGAAGCTTGCTGCCTTTTCTAAGATTGCAGGGAGAGCAGGCCGCCACGACATTGTGCCACGTGGTTTCGCCGCCATGGGCGCGGGGAATCACGTGATCGAAGGTCAGGTCGTCCCGCGTGCCACAATATTGGCATTCGAACTTGTCCCGAAGGAACACGTTGAAGCGTGTGAAGGCGGGGTTGCGGGTGGGCTGGACGTAGGTCTTGAGGCTGACGACGCTCGGCAACCGCATGGAAAAGCTGGGTGACGACACCGCGTGATCATATTCTGCAATGATGTTCACACGGTCTAGAAAGACGGCCTTGATCGCGTCCTGCCAGGACCATAACGACAAGGGATAATAACTCAGTGGCCTGTAGTCTGCGTTCAGAACGAGCGCCGGCAGGGCCTGTGGTGAAACTGCAATCGTCAAGGGCTTCTCCTGATCGATTCGGCATCTGCACTTGTATATTAGGTCCGTTGTTACAGGATTGTGAAGCCCATAAATGCAGCGGAGAAGAGCTTAATTTTTCAGCTCTAAAAACGTCTTTTTTGCGTTCCGGACAATCGGGCGGCGAGATAGTCGTCTGGCCACTATCTGGTGATGCGCCCCAGCGGTACCGAAGCGATTCGCCTGCCGACGAACGCTATATTCGTTCTCACCCTCAATGCGAGATCAGTGATATAGTCAACGCGACAAACGATTGGGAAAGCAGAATGCGTATCTGTCGTTCTGTCGAGGGAAGGAAACGGCCATGATCTTGCGCAGGCACCAAACGGCAGCGTTATGGAAGGGCCTGGCGGCTGGCGCCTTTGGCGTGCTTATGGTCCTGCCCGCTTCCGCTTCTGCCCAGCAATATCAGAATTTCGAAGTCACGCCGGATGGCCGTGGCGGTGCGCAGGGAACGATCGGCGGGCGCAATTTCGAGGTCTACCGCAATTACGACCGGCCGCCGGCAAGTCGGAGCAACTCAACCGATACGCGGCGTGAGTACCGAAACGCTGTGCCACAGCAGACATGTATCATAGATGCCGAGGGCCGCACCCGCTGCAAGTAAGCGCCATCGCACCGGTTTCCCGCTACTCTATCTCGCTTTAATAAAATTGGATTTCGCTAAAAAGCAATCTATCGACTTAAACGGCCCGCAACGAAGGGTCGCTATGTTGCCATGCACAAGAGACAACAACCGGGCAGAGCAGAGACATGGCGAAGAGACAAATCCGTCTGGCAAAGACTTTGGCAGTTGCCGTCAGCGTGGCGGCAAGCATCGCGACAATGGCATCGGCCGCCCCGCTTGCGGGCCTGGCGCAGAACCCGACCGCATCGCGCCCCGGCCTGTTCATGACGACAAGCCGCCCGACAATTGCCCCAATCGCCTTCGCAAAATTTTGCGACGACGCCGCCGACCAATGTGTCCGGATTGGTGATCGCGACACGGTCGAACTGACCAAGCAGAAGCGCACGGAACTCCAGCGCATCAACGCCGAGATCAACACATCGATAGTCTATACAAGCGAAGCGGACGGACAGGACGAATGGAATCTGAACCCCGCAAGCGGTGACTGTGACGACTACGCGGTGACCAAGCGGCAACGCCTTCTGCGCGCCGGCTGGCCCTCGGGCGCCCTGCGCATTGCCACCGCCCGCACCCCCACCGGCATAGGCCACGCCGTTCTGGTCGTCAGCACCAGCCAGGGCGATCTGGTGCTGGACAACCGCACCAACGTCGTCAAACCTTGGAAAGCGGTTGACCTGAAATGGATCAAGATCCAGTCACACGAAAACCCGCGTGTCTGGCTGAAACTCTAGGTCTATCGCGCACAGGATAGTCATCTTCGAACAGGAAGGGGGCGCTCCGTTCCTCTTCAATTGCCGCGGCGCGCCTTGCGAAAATCGACACCGGCTTTCGCAATTCCCTGCCCCGGATAGCTTTGTCCGACAGGGCTTTGGCGGATGCCGCAGCCGTTGCATGGACCCGGGTTTTACGGGCTCTGTGGCATTGGCTTTCAACACTCTTGACCTCGTGCAAGAGAGACAGTATCGGCATCTATGCCTAAAGTGCTAAACTGGATTCGCGGTCGTAAACAGCCAGCCCCCCGCGACGACCGGAGGCGGCGCAGAATAGACCTCGGCGACAAATCTCCGTCTTTTCCGATCTATGCCATTGGCGACGTCCATGGCAGCCTCGATCTGCTTTTGCAGGCGGAACAGAAAATCCTTGCCGATCTCGCAAGCAATCCATCCCCCGCTCTGGTTATTCTTCTGGGCGACTATGTCGATCGTGGCCGGGATTCGTGCGGTGTTCTCCAGCATCTGCTGCAACCACCGCCGGCGCCCCTGCGCCGCATCTCGCTTTGCGGCAATCACGAACAGCTCTTCAGCGATTTCCTCGAAAATCCGCAAGACAACATGCACTGGCTGGATTTCGGCGGCCGCCAGACGCTTTTGTCCTACGGGGTCGATATCAGCTACTTCATGAACAACGGCCGTCTGCGGCTCCAGCCGTTCAGGGATGCGCTGATTGGCGCGATCCCGCAGGCCCATCGGCAACTTCTAGTCAGCCTGCCTATCTGCGTCCGCATGGGACCCTATTTTTTCGTTCATGCCGGCCTTAAACCCGGGGTGCCGCTTGAGGCGCAGACCGATGAGGACATGTTGTGGATCAGGGAACCCTTCCTGTCGGAAGGGGCGGGACTGGACCTTCTCATCATCCACGGCCATACGCCGGCGCCGGAACCACAGACAGGTCCGCAACGGATCGGCATCGACACCGGAGCGTTTACGACGGGCAGGCTTACCATTCTAAAGCTGACGGATGCGGGGCCACGACTTATTGCCTGATGGCTTGCCATCGTTGGATCAGGTTGCACCAGCCAGACGCATCACAATCGCGATTTATTTGCCCTTCAGAATATTGCCGAGCACCGTCATTTGCCGGCGGTTCCATTCGACAGCGTCAAGGAACGCATTGTTTCCCAATTCCTGCCGCTGCTCCCGACTGGAAGAGAGCCGCACAATGGCATTGGCAAAGGCCTGATGATCTCCGTCTTCAACGACAATCACGCCACCACGATATCCTTCTGAAAGCCCCCTCACACCCGTCTGGGTGCTGATCGTTGGGACACCCGCAGCCAGAGCATCAAGCAGTTTTATATTGATGCCCGTGCCAAGCGTGATTGGATTGATGGAAAGTGGCGCGCGTGTGAACGCATCCTTCAAGTTCTCCACCCGGCCAAGCTTGAGAACCCCCTCCATGTCCTCGACCTTGCCACATATGCTACCTGCCAGCACCAGGCGAATGTCCGGACGGGCCGCCCTCACCAAAGGCAGGACATTGTGAAGGAAACTATTGAGAGAAATGACGTTCGCGTCGTTGCCTGAACCGAGAAACAGAAAATCAGCGGAAGTGAAGTCTTCCACTCTCTGGCCGAGATCCAGAATATGGCTCACCGTTTCAACCGCCGGCGGCTCTCCTGCCAGCCGCTGCTTGAACGAACGTTCCTCTTCTTCCTGTATGGCGACAACGACATCGGCGCGGCGGAATGCCTTGCATTCCACGTCCGGCGGAACCGAGAACCAGTACCCAAATCTGTTGGCCGTGTTCACGAACGCCTTGTGACGATCGGCGAAGGAATCGTGCGTGTCGAGAATGCGAAGCACATCATCCGGCAGCCCAAGAAAAGCTCTCGAATGAAAGGCATATTCGACGATAACGGCGTTGATCCCGAGTCGACGCTGAAGATCCAGGACCTGCCTGCCTATTTCCGGATAATAGAACTCGTCGAGGTAATTGTAGAAACCGCTGTCGCGGCCAAGGAGCCGTTGAATTTTTCGACGGGTTCGAAATGCGGTCAACCCAATCTCGAACCTGAAGTCGTCGATGAGCCGTGCTGCAAACCCGCATGTTTCCCTGGACACGACGTGCATATGCCCGGCCCCAAACTCGACCTCATGGGCCGCGGGATCGAAATCAGCTATCATCGGAGTATCGACATAGACGAAATGCACTTCATGTCCGAGGCTACGCACGGCGCGTGTCAGCTGGAGAATCCTGTTCCGCGCACCCTCGTTTGCGGGAACGGCAGGGAATACGGAAACAAAAGCGACTTTCATGAAAATGACTCAAGGCTGCTTGGCGAAGGTCTCGAACACCTGAAAATTCCTTTTGGAAAGGTCCAGAATTTCAGGCAGTTTCTTCCCGACTTTTTCGCGAATCTCATCGGCCTGATCCACAAAATTGATCAAGGCATTCTTGATGCCATCATCCGTATGGAACTTGGCGGGCGAAAGCAGCTCAGCCGCGGAGAGACCGAAATGCTGGTACAGCCCTTCGAACTTGCCTTGATACGCAATGCATATCACAGGAACGCCCTTGCCCAGCGCAGCGATCGCAAGATGCATGCGTCCGCTGACGAGGCCATCAAGTTTACCGGCAACGCCTTTTAAAACCGGGGCTGGCCATCTGCCATCCAGATATCGAACCCTATCCGTCTGTGAAGATGGAGCAAGCTCGGTAATGGCCTTGAGGCAGGCCTGATCGCCCACGTCTTTCCGGTAGTCATGCGGAATGACCAGCCAGCAGACCGGTCTTGCATCGGCAACGAACTCCAGTGCTTCGGCCCCGCGCCTGATGATCGCCGCGATCTGCGCGTTAT
Source organism: Agrobacterium tumefaciens (assembly GCF_013318015.2). Taxonomy (NCBI): domain Bacteria; kingdom Pseudomonadati; phylum Pseudomonadota; class Alphaproteobacteria; order Hyphomicrobiales; family Rhizobiaceae; genus Agrobacterium; species Agrobacterium tumefaciens. Next base: position 804,986 of record NZ_CP115842.1, read on the forward strand.
CCGCATTCTTGAACAGCATGGGATGCAGGTTGAAGCCCATGACCCTGTATCCCTCGGCGCGCTTTCGCGCGATCCACGAGATCGTATCTTCATCGGGTTCCGATGGGACAAGGCTAAATGCAGAATCGGAAACCAGTGCCGCCTTGGCCGTGGCAAAGGCGTTCAGACGCTCGAGGGAAACAACGTCACGCACATTGAGCGACACCCCCGGATGAAGGGAGCTGTAGAACTTCGCCAAAGCGGGGTGCGGCGTTTCATTAAAACTGAAACCGAGGATAACGTTTTTGATCCCGGCAGCGGCAGCCAGATCAGCGCTTGCCAGAAGTTTTGCGCTGACCAGCGGATGATAATAGCCATCCATCACGTCGGCACCCACAACGACGATGCAATCGTACTTCCGCACCGAAAATTGCTGGGCAAGGGCCTGGATGAAGTCAGGCTTTCCAAAGATATCGACGGTAACAAAGCCTCTCTGCAAAGCAGAGTCGCCAAAATTCGTTCCGTCGACGAGGATGTCTATCTCGACATCGGGATTGCTCGCACGCGCATTCTGCACGGTCGCCGTGATCATCGCGTCATCGCCGGCGGAACCGAACAGGGTGATGGGATCACCAGCCACGATCAAAAGCCGGTTCAGCCGATCTCCGACATTGATAGGCTTGATACTGTGCTTCAGCTCTTGCAGATCATTGAAGAGTTGCTGGACCGCATTATCCAGATTGCGCCGCTCGTTATATTGCACCAGCTTCCGACGCAGTGGTGCAGGGAGTATTTTTTTCACGAGCTTGCGCATTTTCTTTCCTTTCGAGAACCGATTTTGCTCATGATGAGGGCGATGGCGGACCGGGCCTCGCTTCTCGCGGTCAGAGCCAAAAGCAACAGATATGCGACGCCAAACATACCACCGAGCAGGATGCCGGATACGAGGTCGCCCGCACCCAGCATTTTAACTTCAGGTCGCATCCACTGAACGAGCAGGAAGCAGAGACCGCTGGAACCGAAGCTTGGCAAAAGCAGGAGGAGAATTCTCCACAGCTTGATGCCGAGTTCCCGGGCGACAAAATAAAATGTGAAAGGCGTCGAAGTGAGCTGCCCGAAGACAAACACGATGACGATTTCCCGGATGTTTTCCGTCGGGACAAGCAATATCAACAGGATGGTAGAGATTGCCTTGACCGTCCCGGCAATCAGCACCTTGTCCGGCCTGCCGCGTGCGGACAGAAACGGGCCGTTTTGAAACTGGACGCATTGCAATGCACCCAGCAGCAGCAGCGGCCGCGCAACCGCGTCGGCACCCTGCCATTGCGCGCCGAACAGGACGTTGCAGATCTCTGGCGCCAACGCAGCCGAGAGCACGAAGATCGGTGTCGAAAAGATCGAAGATATGGTGATGGATTGCTTGTACAGTTCCGCCATACGCTCCCGCTCGTGCGATATGCGGGACAGCACCGTCAACGAAACATCATATAGCGCCGCCTGAAGCAGCTGCATGAGAAGCTGATAGAGCCTGCTGCCGACGGTGTAGAGCCCAAAGAGAGCAACCCCGTAACGCCCCAGGATCATGACGTCGATCAGCCGCGTGGCTCCGAAATCCACGATGCGCAGACCGAGAGCCGACGAGCCGAAGCGAAGCAATTCGAAAAAAGTGTCGGGCTTGAGCGTGGTGCCCGGAAGCCAGTGCGGTTTGCGCCAGAGCCAGATCAGCGTAACAATGGTTGCAACATAAGTCTGAACGACGAGGCTCCAGACGCCCAGGCCCATAATGGCGAAAGCAATCGCAACGCCACCGCCGATAATATTCGAAATGAAGGTTCTTATTGCCAGCGGCCTGAACGCGAGCGCACGCCGATAATTGACTTCCTGAAAAAGCGAGGCGGTATTCAGCGGCAGCAATATACAGATTGCCACGATGATCGGTGCCAGCCCTTCCACCTCGAACCAGCTTTCCAGTCTGGGCGACAGCAGACAAACAACGATGACAAACACCGTTGCCAGCGCAACGGACACATAAAATGGCAGATTGACGTCGCTTGGCTCCAGATTTCGTTTCTGCACGATCGCATCTGCGAAACCGAACTCCGACAGCATCTGGATGAGCATCAGAACCAGGCCCGCCGTGGCGACCATGCCGTAGTCGGTGGGGCTGAGGAACCGGGCAAGAACGATGAAAAGAATGGAGGTAAAAAGCTTTCCACCCCAGTTCTGGACGATGGACCAGAAAACGCCTGTTATCGCGGCGCTGCCTATCGAACTTTGCTCCGCCATCAACCTGCCGCCTGCAAAGCCGGTCGTGACAGCCCGACCACCGCAGCGGCCAGAAAACGATCGAAGTCCAGCTTAGGGAAACGGACTTTGCCGATATTGCTTTCTACCATGTGCTCTTTCCTTGGAAGAAACGCTTGCAACGGACCCGGTCCGTTGCCGGTCTAAGATGCGCGTAAGGTTCGGCTTTCCCTGCTTTTCGCCAGTACGTCCTCGTAGAGCTTCACATAGTTCTCACCCACCCGGCGCGAGGTGGATTCCTCGACGATATTTCCGAAATCGGCCTCTGTCGGCAATTGCGAGCGCGAAAGCGTCAACACCCGGCGAATGCGTGCGGCAAGGTCCGTGGCGTTGCCCGGTTCGAACAGCCAGTCGTGGTTGGTCTCGCCGATCAGTTCTGGAATGCCGCCCGAGGCCGCGCCGATGACCGGCACCCCCATCGCGTAAGCCTCGTAGATGGTGCGCGGCGAAGGTTCAGCCCAGAAGGAGGGAACGATGAGCACATCGATCTCTTCGAAGAATTCCTTCGGCTTTGCCCAGCCGACGAACTCGATCGGCAGGTCGCCGGCCTGGGCCTTGAAGCGTTCGATGGAATCGTCCATCGCGTGGCCGGCAACAAGACAGCGCCAGTTACCGTGGCCGATTTCCCTGAAGGCGTCGACCATGTTGCCGACACCCTTTTCCGTGTTGATGCGGCCGATATATCCGAAGGTCATCGGCTTGCCGGTTCGGTCGATCTGCCTGCGTGCGACCGGGTCGCCCTCTGGAACCGTGCAGGAATAAAAGATCACACGGCGCATGCTTTCCGGCAGGTGATGGAAAAGCCCGTGATCGACATGGGTTTTAAGGATTTCCGTGCCAACGCTTGCCACCGCGCCGATGTAGCGCTGCGTGAATTTCTTGGTGAAATTCACCACCTGACAGCCGAGATGGATGTGTTCGCAGGGCTTGCCACCCTTGAACATGGCGGCGTTACCGCACAAAAGATCATATTCGCAGATCGTGTGGACGATCGGAATGTTGCGCTTGTGCGCCGCCCGCCACACCAGCGTCGTCACATCCAGCAGCGAGTGCGTATTGAGAACATCCGGCTTGAAATCGTCAAGAACGGCTTCGAACTGCTTCTCGACGTTGAAATTCCATTGCTGCTTGATCTTCTGCATACGCCTTTGCTGCGGCGTATATTGTGGCCAGTCCTCGAGCCAGAAATCGTTATTGTGGAACATGCGGTAAACGCTGACGCCATTGCGCACCGTTTTGGGTTCGGCCTGCCGCTCTATGCAGGCGGCACCGACCTCATGCCCCATGGAGACGAGTTCCTCGGCAAGATGTTCGACCGAGCGTTCGCACCCGCCAACGATATGCGGCGGATAAAGGCTGCTGAGATGGAGAATTCGCATACGGATACGCTCTATTTCCTTATCGAAAATTTATGACTTCCGCTTGGCCTCGCCCATGTTCCCGGATACTCCGGGACCAATGAGACATGTGCAAAAAACACAAAAGGCAGAGCAGATTTAACGCTTGAAAATATGAATAACCAAAAATCCACTTTCAAAAAGCACGGGAACTGACGGCATTTCAAGTGCTTTTTTTCGCGGCGCGACAAAAGTCGTGCCGTGTTGCGAAAAGAACCTGTCCCGTGTTAGCTTCATTCTCATATGAAAAAACGTACGGGCGGAAGCGGTGAATTCTGTTTCGTCCGCAGATAATATCATTAATTTATATATTTATTTCATTTCAGAAACATGGATTTGATGGCGAAAACTTCCAGGACAATCTGACATCTTGAGAGGCGCCGACGATATGATCGCGGCTGCTTTTTATAATCTCGCCGGAATGACCAGGAGACGCAGATGAACGGAAAACAGCCGGTCACCATGGGCCACCTGACACGGCGCGGCCTGCTTTCAGCCGCACCTTTCGCACTGGTTGCCGCCACGGGTGTGCGCCCCGCTTTCGCGCAGACTCAATCCGTTTTTTCGGCCAGCACGGAAGCCTTTTTGGACAGTGTGGGCGTGTGTGGCCATTTCGCCCGCACGAACGGCATTTATCCGGAAAGCTTCGAGCGCATCCTGCCTGAACTGGAAGCGCTTGGTGTGGGCCACCTGCGTGACGATGGACTGATTACCGCAAGGGACAGCCGCAACAGCCCGGCTTTCCAGCGCCTGCGCAGGATTGTGGCGGCCAACGTTCGCCTCACGATCATCTGTTACGACAATCTCAACCCCTACGTCTCAACGCCACTGAACAGGATTGCCGATTTCTACGACTGGTGCGACGGCGGCATCGAAGTTTTCGAAGGCAGCAATGAACCGACGCTGACGAAAGACCCGGCCAATGCGCCGCGCATTTCGGCAGAGCATCAGGCTGCACTTTTTGCAACGATCCGCTCAACTCCGGCCGTGAGCAACGTACCGCTTGTCGCGCCAAGCTATGTCCAGGCGAATACGGCGCTGGCGCTAAACCTGCAGAACGTATGCGACTTCGGCAATATTCACCCCTACGCCGGAATGGAACATCCCGAAACGACTGGGCCGGGGGCGCTCTCCAAATCTGTCGCGGCCTCGGCGCATATAGCAGCCGGCCGGCCGGTGCTCGCCACTGAGATCGGGTACCACACCTCACTGCAACCGAAGACCTTCCATTTTCCCGTCACCGAAGGCATCAAGGCGCGCTACATGCCGCGCACGCTCCTGTGGTCCTTCATCAGCGGCATCCGCCGGGCTTATATCTATGAAATGGTCTCCAGCTTTGCCGAAGACGAGACAAATCCGGAATCGTCCTTCGGCCTGCTGCGCCACGATCTGAGCCGGACCCCTGCGTACGGGGCCGTTCGTGCCCTTCTTGCGCTTTGCAAGGCAAGTCGACAAACAGAGCCAGCGGAACGCAGCCTCGCTTTCCTCAACGATGATTCCGAAAGGTTTTCCCTGCGCCTGACAAGACCAGACGGCGCGCTGCTCGCCCCGGTGTGGCTTGGCATACGCGGCTGGCAATGGCCGGCGCGGATCGAAAATCCGCCAGCCGAACGTGCAATGGCCTTTTCGGTAACCGGCCCGCATAGCCAAGTCATCGCGCACCGGTTCGGCGATGACGGTTCCGTAAGCCAGCGGGTGATCGCAAAGGAAGGTGGGCAATACCGGCTTTCCGTCAGCGACCAGCTTACGGTGCTGGAGGTTTTCTGAACGGCGTGCGGGCGAAAATTTCCGGCCGACAAATTTTATATATCGTGTCAGCCTATTGCATGATAGCCTTCTGAAATAGAGCACTTTTGCTCGCTGCTGCGAGCGCAAAATATTACTGTATAAATTTTTTCTTTTTATAGATGATGACGATGCAAAAAATTGAAAAAGCGCCTGTTTCCGGGGCGCAGCGTCTCGATATTCTTCAAATGATGCGCGCCCTGGCGGCAATCATGATTGTTGCGCTGCACGCGCAGGTGAACTGGGAGTTCTCGCTCGTCAACCTCCATCTCCTGAGGCTGGGTGCGGGCGTAGATCTGTTTTTCGTCATTTCCGGCTTTGTCATCGTTTATGCCTCCCGGCCGTATTTCGCAGCGGAGGGAGGGCGCTCGGCCTTTCTTGTGCGCCGGCTTCTCCGCATCCTTCCTCTTTACTGGTTCGTGTTGACCATGCGGCTCGCCATGGCCGCGGTCGCCGTTCTTCTCAGCGCCAAGGCCTTCCCGTCCTTGCAGGCCGTCCTAACCTCCTACCTCTTCATTCCCTATGACAGCATGGGTTATGGTGACGCTTATCCGTTTCCAATCATCGATCTGGGCTGGACGCTGAATTACGAGATGTTTTTTTATGTCGTATTCGCGGTTTTTATCTTCTTGCCGCTGGAACGCGCCGTGCTGACAACAGCGGCTGTGCTGCTCGCCGCAGTGCTCATCGGCTCCAACTTCAGTCTCGCCTTGCCGTTTAGTTTCTGGTTTCAGCCCATCATTCTGGAGTTCGTGGCGGGAATGTTGCTCGCCGTGCTTTTCCTGCGCGGCGTGCGCCTGCCGCCCTTGCTGGGGATTGCGGTGGCCCTTTGCGGCGTGGCGATCTGGACGCTTATCGATCTGAAAAGGTTCGAATTCCAATGCAATCCGGGCTGTTATTCCTATACCCGGCTGCTCGTTTTTGGCGGTGGCGCGATTTTCCTGATGGCCGCGGCAACCCTGACCAGGGGCATCTCCCTGCCCCGTTTTGCGCAGCCACTGGCGAAACTGGGCGATTCCTCCTACGCGCTTTACCTGCTGCACCCGTTCATCTTTCGGGCATTCCTAGTTGCTTCCGGCGGCATCACCTGGCCGCAGGAGTGGAAAAATGTCGTCTATCTCATCGTCGTCGCCAGCACCATCGCCATCGCCCACGCATTTCACGTCCTTGTCGAAACGCCCGCAAATATCTGGCTTCGTGACCGGCTGATAACACCCCGGCGAAAAGTCGCCGTGTCCTGACGCCCAGAGAAAAGTCCGCGTGTCTGCTGTTAAGTATACCCCGAAGTTCCGTTCACAAGTTTATTTTAGCACTTGATCGTTAGCTAAGGCTGTGCGATTTAAAAAGAAAATTTTAGATGTTGGATAACCATATTCAGCATTTCAGCTTACTTAAAATCGTATTTTTTAAAAATTTGGAGAGTTGTGATGTCCCGCCTTCGTATTGGCTCGGCGCTCACTGGTGCGGTATTGATCACCAGCCTCGGTCTTTTTTCCGCAGTCGCCAACGCCCAGAACGTGGAACCAGCGCCGCCAGCTGCCGGGCAGCAGACGCCGCCGGTACAGACTGCGACAACTGGCGCACCCGTAAAGGCCGCCGACGAAACCAACGCCGCATTTCTGGCTCGCGTTAACAGCTCCAATCCGGACACGGTTTCCCTTGCTGCCGCGGAACTGTTCAAGCAGTCTCCGACGCAGGCAACGGTCAAGGATCTGGCCGGCATCGCTTCCAGCACCGATGCGGCAAACGCCGACATGGCGGGAAAGGTGACGAACGGCTTTCCGATCATTGCCGTTTCCACCAGCGCGGCGCAGTTCTCCGAACAGCTTTCTGGCCTGATCCTGAGCGACTCCAGCCAGTTGCCCACCATCGTCGCACTGGCCCAGAAGGTCGGCAACAAGGACTTCTCCGAAGTTGTCGGCGAAGGTCTGGCACTCGCCTATTCTACGGCGATGCAGAGGGGCAACACGATACTTGCCGCCGCAATCCAGTTGCAGACCAAGGGTGTCGGCGTGCCCTCCGATCTTCTGATCGCCTTTAGCGAAAATATTCAGGGAACGGCGGCGGGTCCGGCAGCGCCTGCGGCAGCTGCAGCTGCTGCCTCACCGATCGGTGGGGCTGGCTCTTCACCTGCAAGCGGCAACAGCATTGGCGGCTCGGGAGCGGCGGGCTCACCAGCAGGTACGGCACAGGCCGGCGGCGGAGCCGCACCGGTTGGCGGTGGCGGCAGCGGTGGCAGCACCGGCAGCGGCGGAACCACCACAACCAACAACTTCTTTGCCGCGCCCCTTTCAACCGGCAGCACCAGCACGCCAGTCAGCACAAGTCCCGTTTGAACCCGGTTTTGCCGCCCTTCCTGCGGGAATGGCGGCCGCCTGTCCTACCATGCAACCGAGACTTGGCGGGTGCCACGCCCGCCAAAAAGAGCGAGGCTGACAGTTGTTGCAAAGGCACGATCCCCTGACTATGGCCGATATCGACAAAAGCGGATTTACAGCCGACTTTATCGATATAGACGCCGTTCTTGCCACGGTCCGCCGACAGTGGCGCGTCGTTCTCGCGGCAGTCGCCATTGCCGGGACAATCGGTCTCGCTTACGCCGCGACGGCCGTTCCGATCTATTCAGCTTCGGCTACCCTTTTGATCGACCGCAACAACAGCCAGGTCGTCGAGCAGCTTTCGACAATCGGCGGCGTCGTGGAGGACGAGGCTTCCATTCTCAGCCAGGTCGAGGTCCTGCAATCGGAAACCATCGGGATTGCCGTCGTCGACAGTTTGAACCTGACGGAAAATCAGGAATTCAGGGCAAACCGCGCCTCGCTTCTGAGTTCGATATTCGGCACCATCCGTTCGCTCGTCAACGTTTCGCAATGGTTCTCACCGGCGAAAGAGACCGTCATCGATGACGGCACCCTGAAGCGGGCGCTGTCGGACCGGCTGCTGGACGGTCTCAGCGTCAAGCGTATCGGCCGGACCTACGCGCTGGAACTGACCTACAACTCGACATCACCGGTTCTAGCCGCCCAGATCGTCAATGCGGTGGCGTCGGCCTATCTGGTGGACAAGCTGAACTCCAAATACGAGGCGACGAAGCGGGCCAGCGACTGGTTGTCCGACCGTATTGCCGAGTTGCGTCAGCGGGCACTCGACACCGACCTTGCCGTACAGAAATTTCGCGCTGAACACGGCTTGATCGAGACCGGCAATAACGGCCTGCTTTCCGATCAGCAACTGGCCGAGTCCAACAGCGCGCTTATTCTGGCGCAGTCGGAAACGGCGAGGTCGCGAGCGCGGGTACAACGCATCGAACATATCCTTGCCACAGACGATGTCGACGCCGTCGTCACCGATATTCTCGAGAGCTCGGTCGCGAACGATCTGCGCAAGAAATATCTCGAATCCTCGAAGATCGAAACGGAAATCACCCGCAGGCTTGGCAGCAACCATGTTCAGGCGGTGCGTCTGCGCAACGAAATGCAAGAATACCGCCGGCTGATGTTCCAGGAAATCAGCCGTATTGCGCAAAGTTACAAGAGCGATTTGGAGGTTTCGGAAGCAAGAGAGAAATCACTTGCGGAGAGCGTTGCCAAGGCTACCAGCGTCAGCAACTCGGCCAGCCAGACCCAGGTTCAGCTCCGCGAATTGCAGCGTGAGGCGGAAACTTACAAGAACATGTATCAGACCTTCCTGCAGCGTTATCAGGAAGCGATGCAGCAGCAATCCTTCCCCGTAACGGAAGCACGCGTGATTTCGAGGGCAGTTCCGCCCAACATTCCAAGCAAACCGAACAAACCGCTACTTTTGGCGCTGTTCATGATCATGGGCGCCGCGGCCGGCGGTGGCATCGCCATGTTTCGCGAGTTCCGCGACCGTTTCTTCCGCACCGGAGAACAGGTTCGCGACGTTCTCGGGCTGGAATTTCTGGGCAACACCCCGCTCGTCCAGAACAAGCCGGGCACGGATGTGTTGCCAAAGGGACAGGAGGGGCCGCCTACCGCCACACGCCCGTCCAGCGTTGCCCGCTACACTGTCGATCACCCGCTATCGTCCTTCGCCGAAACGCTGCGCAGCACACGGCTTGCGATAGATCTTGGCATTCCCCCGAAAACCGGCGCGCGGGTGGTGGGCGTCGTATCGGCGTTGCCGAGCGAGGGCAAATCGACGATCTCCATCAATCTGGCTCAGCTTCTGGCCGGACAAGGAGCAAGGGTTCTTCTGCTGGATGCGGATATTCGCAACCCGGGCGCCACGCGCGCTTTGGGGCGCCATGCTGCAGAAGGCCTGCTCGAAGTGCTGTTAGAAGGCCGCAATATGCGCGATGTGCTGCTGCACGACGAAAAGACGCGGCTCGCTTTCCTGCCAACGGTCGTCAAGCAGCGCGTACCGCACTCCTCCGAGCTGCTGACATCGGCGCAAATGTACAAATTGCTGGCCGAAGCGAGCAGTCTCTTCGACTACATCATCGTCGATCTGCCGCCTCTCGGGCCGGTGGTGGACGCCCGCGCGATGGCCGGCCGAATCGACGGTTTCGTCTTCGTCACAGAGTGGGGCAAAACCGCCCGCAGGGCGGTACGCAATACAATTGAAAACGAAGTCCAGATCCGCAAGAAGTGTCTCGGTGTCATCCTCAACAAGGTGGACACGGAAAAGCTGAAGCTTTACCGGGCTTACGGTTCAAGCGAATATTATCACGCGCGCTACACGCGATATTACCATGATTAGGCGGGACGGAATGGCGGGCCTGCGTAAATTCTTCGCGGTCGTGCCGGTTCTCATCCTTTCCGTGTTTGTTTTATCCGTCGCCGCACAGGCGTTTTCCGAAACTCGGCGGTTTTCCGATGTCGTCGCCTTGGCAAGAATTGCCGACGACAAAAGCGGCCTGGCGCACGATCTTCTGGCGAAGACGGTCGATGGGCTGCACCCCGTCGTTGCGGAGAAAATCTGCCGTTCGGATATCGTCAAGGCCGGGTTACGGCTCGTTCTCGCAGATCTCGATGCAAATGGCCAAGATGCGACGTCGGAGGCCGGTACGGCGCGTCTCGGCTTTGCCGAAAGCTATATTCGTCACGCGCTCTCCTGTTTGCCTGCAAATGGCGATGTGTGGCTGCGTCTTGCCATGGTTCGTTCGCTGCGTAACGCCTCGCCAATGGAAATCGCCGTTCTGATGAATTTTTCCCAACTTTACGGGCCTGCAGACGCCAACCTGATACGCGGGCGCTTCGTGATGTGGCAGCAATTTCCAAAAGACACACTGCCTCAGGCCGATGCGGCCCGCAATGCGGACACGGCAGTCGTCTGCGGGAAGGAGGGGGAAATCCTGCGCTGGACCCTGCGGAAGATCTGTCCGCAGCAGCCGCAGGCCGGCATGAAACGCACCATGCCGCTTCCGTGACATAGCGGCCTGCCTCGTCCTCTACCTTAGACATCGTCGCAGCAACAGTTATTGCAAAGCCGAAAGCCAATGTCGTCCATCGAAGCCCAATCAGAACCGCTATCCTCATCGCCACCGCGACCGGTTGCGTTTCCAGACTATTTTCGGACGGCCGCCATAGTCATCTTCTGGGCTATCTTCCTGCTTGCGCTTCTCAATCGCGGCGCAACTGAAATCGAGAGCCGTATCGTCGTCACCGTTGCAATTTATTTGTTGCTCGTGCCCGCCATCCTGTTGTTCGGGCAGCCCCGGGCTGGTGCAAGCGTGGCGCTTGTGGCGACCTGCCTTTTGCTGGGGGCACTCATCATCCAGATGTGGCTGCAATCATCTGTGCCGGGTATTGCTCCACCCAATCCCGCCTGGTCGACCGCCGCCATGTTTGTGCAGTTCGCCCCCGACGCCACGGTTTCGCTCACCCCGGCGGATGATTGGCTCGGCCTGTTAAGCGCCGCCCTGCCCTTCGGCGCCTTCATGGCCGGCCTCGTCATTTTCGATACCGACGAGCGCGCGGCAAAAGCGCTGCGATGGTTCGCAATTGCCGGCGGATGGCTGGCACTGTTGTCAATCGTGCAATTTCTGCTTTTTCCAGAAACACTCGGCTTCATTCAGAAGCGCTTCTATCTCGGCAGCCTGACCGGCCTTTTCGTCAACCGTAATACCGCCGCCACCTTCTTCGGTCTCATTCTCCTGACCCTCGTCGTGATGCTGCACAAACGGCTGACAGCTCCAGACTGGGGAATGGTCAGGGCGCTGGTGGCAAATCGCCTGACCGTTCCAGTCGGCCAGAAACGCCTCATCCGCAAGGCCGCCTTCATCGGCGTGCTCACTGCCTTTTGCTTCATCGCCCTGATGCTGACCGGATCGCGCGCCGGCATCGCATCAAGCTTTGCGGCACTGAGTTTCCTCATTCTTCTGACCGTCTTCAACTCACCCATCAAAACAGGCCGCAACGCGGCTGCCCTGCGTCGCAAGCGGCGCGGCACGAAGCGCCGCGCGGCGATCGTGCTCGCCATTACGCTTGGCCTGTTCCTGCTCTTCGCCAATCGCGTGGCGCTTCGCATGGAAACGCGATTGGAAGACGACATGCGCTTCTGCTACATGCCGGGCATCGCGCGTGCCATTTCTGACAGCTGGCCTTGGGGAACCGGCCTAGCAAGTTTTACGGAAACCTACGCGCCCTATCATGCGGCGCAATGCGGGGTGGACGCCATCGTCACCCACGCCCACAATGTCTATGCCGAGGGACTGCTGACGCTCGGCCTCGCATTTCCATTTTATGCGGCTTTTTTCGTGCTCGTCCAACTCGCCATTTTTATTCGCGGGGCGCGCAAACGCAAAAACTACCGTTACGCCTCCCATCTCGGGCTTGCCGGGCTGCTGCTCGTCGCATTGCATTCGACACTCGATTTTTCGCTGCAGATCCCCGGCTTCGCAATGGCTTACGCCGTATTCCTTGCGCCCGTCGTCACGCTTTGTCTCAACCCCCCAGGGGTTGGACGGGACCGTTCGCGGCGGCGCGAACCATCTCCAAGCGATCCCGCAATGCCGGCCTAGATCAGTCCGGATGGGCAGCAGCCATCATTTCGCTGATGCGCAATAGTTGTAACGATTACAAACCACACAAAGACGCGAGAATTTGGGCATGCGGATATTGCAAATAACGTCGCTGTTTTCTCCGGACCGGGTCGGCGGCGCGGAGATATTCATGGAAGACCTAGCGCGCGGGCTGGCGGAGAATGGACACACGGTAGCGGTGGCGGCGATCTCACGCAAACAACAGGCCGTGGAGCTGCGGGATGATTTTGCCGTTTACCGCCTCGGACATACCACGCCGTTTTTTATCGGGGACTGGGAAGAGCAACCCGGATGGAAGCGAAAATACTACAAGATCGCCGTGCAGCTGGATCCGGGTCTCCTGCGCCGGCTTGCCCGCGTCATCGATGATTTCCGGCCTGATGTCGTCAACACCCATTCGCTGTCGGAGCTGACACCGCTGATCTGGCCGATGATCCGCAAGCGCGGCATTCCGCTCGTCCATTCCCTGCACGATTTCACCAGCATGTGCACCAACGGCTCCCTGTTTCACGACGGGCACATCTGCGACGGCACCAGCAAAAAATGCCGCGCCTTCTCTTACCTGCACCGGCGTTGCCAATGCGCCGTCGACGCTGTCGCCGGTGTCGGCCACGATATTGTCGAGCGCCATGTGCAGGCCGGCTTTTTCACCCATGTACCGGAAAGCCGCCGCACGGTCATCTGGAATGCCATCGCGCCGCCAGCTTCACAGACACAGCGCATTCCACGCGCGCCTGGGGACCCGCTTGTTTTCGGCTATCTGGGCCGCATCGAGGCGCCCAAGGGTGCAGATCTCCTGATCGAGTCGCTGCCGCTCCTGCCGCCGAAGGGCTGGCGACTGGTCATGGCGGGTCGCGCGCCGGGCGGCATCGAAGCCTACGAGCAAAAAACCGCCAACCTTCCGGTCGAATTTCCCGGCTACGTGGACGCCGATAGTTTCTTCGCCGGTATAGATTGTCTGATCGTTCCACCACTCTGGCCAGAGGCTTTCGGGCGCACTGTCGCTGAAGCTATTCTACGCGGTGTGCCGGTTCTCGGCGCCAATCTCGCCGGTGTCGCCGAACAGATCGGTCGGGACCGGCCGGAACGCCTTTTCACGCCGGGCAGCGCCGCCGAGCTTGCCGCCCGCATGACTAACGCGATGCGCAACCCCGCCATTCTCGCGGAAACACCGGAAACCAAAGCGCGCATTTCGCAGGGCGTCGCGCCCGAACGGGTAATCGGGGCATACGAAGCTCTCTATTCGGAGCTGCGCAGCGGCATCAGGGCATGAGCCGTAAGATTTCACCCCGGGGACATGACTTCTAGACGTCAGGTCTGTTCATGGAAAATCTGCGCATAGCTTTCCGCCGCCTTCTGCCATGAATACAGCTTGCGGTTTTCATAACCAGCCTGGCGAAGATCGCTTGCCAGATCCGGCTCCCGAAAAAGCCGCTCAAGTGCCGCGACAAGGCTGTCAGAGTCCGCGGGATCGAAGGTGAGTGCGCCCTTTCCGGCGATCTCCGGCGTTGCGGAACGGTTGGAGCAGACGACCGGACACCCCAGTTGCTGCGCCTCCAGCACCGGCAGGCAGAACCCTTCATATGTGGAAGGCACGCAAAGGCAGGCGGCGTGGCGGTAAAGGTCTGCCAGTTGATGGTCGTCTATGCCGGAAAGCCGGATCAGTCGCGCCTTCAGCTCCGGATCATCGAGCACGCTGCCGATTTCCTCGGCATCGTCGCGGCCAACATGCACGACGTGCAAATCAGGCCTAACCTTGCCAATCACGGCAAAAGCCTTGCCCAGAAGCGAAAAGTTTTTATTCGACGTCGCGTTTCCGACCGCCAGTATGTAGGGCGCGGCAACTGGCGGCGGGCCGTTTAAACTCGCTAGATCGACATTCAGGGTGCTGTCAGAATGGATAGTCAGGCTTTTTCCAGCAGCCGATGGATAAAACTGCGCCAGATCCTTTCGCGTCGCTTCCGATACGCAGGTGATCCGGTTCGAACCAGCCATCATCAGTCGAAAGATCAAATCCGTCGTCAACGTCGCCCGCCAGCCGATCTGTTCGGGGATGGTCTTGAAATAAAGATCGTGAACCAGGGTGACGCGCCGTTTGCCGCCGCTGGGACTTCCGAAGGGATCGGCGTTGAACAGCACATCGATGCCGAGCTTGCGGCAAAGTGCCGGCAACGTCATAGCCTGACGCAGCACATCAAACACCATGATACGCGGCCGCGGCGTCTCAATCAGCTGAAGGCGGCTTTCGCGCAGGTTTTCGGGCAGCTGTGCCCGCGTCCAGGGAGAGCGCAGGATGTAGTCGTCCCGCGTCTGATCCAGCAGCCGCTCCAGCAGGCTGAAGGTCACGCGGGCGACGCCGGAAGGTTTGCCGCCATACTGGCTCGGCATGTTTACGAGAATACGCATCCTGACCCTTCCGCTTGCCTGCACTTTCTGCCCGAATTGATCGCCAAGAGGCCCCTCACACTGCTTCCGACAGCAAAGCGGAAACGGACCGGCAGGTCTCCTCCAGCGAAAAACGCCGGCTCACATCCTCGCGGCCCTGCTGCGCCAGCCTTTCCGCCAGAGCCGGCTGCGACAGGATGCAGCCTAGTGCTGCCGCAAGCGCCGATGCGTCGCCCGGCGGCACCAGAAGACCCGTTTCGCCGTCCCTAATGATTTCGGTAACCCCACCACCGCGTGTAGCGACAACTGGCCGCCCGCACATCATGGCCTCCACCACCACCCGCCCGAACGGTTCGGCGACAACAGAGGTGTGGGCAACGGCATCCATCGATGCCATCAGCTCTGGTACATCCGACCGGAAACCGAGGAAGCGGACACGACCATCCAGACCGAGACGGGATGCCTGCTCGCGGATGCGCGTCTCATAGGCGTCCTGCCCGAATAGCGCTCCGCCAACGATGACGGCCTGAACGCCATCCATCGCCGCGATCGCGTCCAGAAAGACGTGTTGCCCCTTCCATTCGCTCAGCCGGCCGAACAATCCGACAAGCGGTTCAGGACCAAGGCCCAATTCCATACGCAACCGCGTAGCTCTGCCGGGATCGTGGGCCACAGCCTTTGCGGGGTCGAAGCCGTTATAAACGATGCGGACCTTTTCTGCCTGCCCGCCGGCTTCAACGAAAGCCCGGCCGGTTTCCTGCGAATTGACGGCCACCAGCCTTGCGAAAAGGCGCGCGAATGCCAGCGAGGCATGGCGATTGGCGGAGCTGAATGCGGGATCGGTGACTATATCGTGCAAAACCCAGACAAGTGGGCGGCGGCTGAGTTTCGCGGCAAGCGCGCAAACGAACAGCGCCTTCTGCGAATTGGCGCAGATTACGTCGTAATGTCTCGCCTGCTGGCTCAATTGCCAAGCGACGGCGACAACATCGGCCGCGCCACGCAGCATTGCGCCAAACGGTGAGTCACGGCGGATCGACAGCATTTTTTCGCCAGCGGATAACATGACCGGAGGCCTCCCGGCCGCTGCCAGATCATCAGCAGCACCACCGCCACTGAGAAAACAAGCTCGCCAGGAATGCGGTCCGGCCTTGACGAGGTCCGTCAGAAAAAGCTCGGCGCCACCCTTCTCTCCTGTGTGACTGACAAATAGAGCGGATGTCATGACATCACCTGTGAAGTATCAGAGCACCCAAGTTGCCATTGCCCTAAATTGCGGGCATGAATGGACAGCCCGTGAAAATGACGAGTGCACTTGCCAACGGCAGGGATATTTTCACCGGCAATTTCAGTATAAGAACAACAATGCTTGATTGTGGTTAGAAAAAATAACATTCAAACCTTTATGCGGATAAGAATCCGATATACGTAAATTAAAAGAAAAATATTCTATCTATATATTTTAAAAGAGATCGAAGAAAAATTCGTGACGTATAATTTTACTGCTTTTCGCCGTCCCGTTTCCTGCGTTTTGTCCCCCGGCCTTTCGGCGGAGTTATCCTAGGGCCAGACGAGGAGAACGAACGATGACACCGCTCAAACGCAACATATGCATATATACGACCGGAACGGAAGAGGTGCCGGCATGATCGGCGTATCGCTCGGCATCACCTCCCGAAACATCCCCACCATGGTCCCTTCCCTGAACGCGCTCTCACCCTTGCGCGCGCGTTTGACTGCGGGTCAGAATGCCACGATCTTCGTGAATGGTGACAGCACCGCCTATGCCGATGCCGGACCATTCCAGCAGTTCGCCATGATGCTTGGCGATCTGCACGACACAAGGGTTGTGCTGCACCGCTGGGCAGAATGGCAGACAAACGCCCCCACCGGGCCAAAGGCCTATGCGGATTCGGTTACGCTGCGCGCAGGCATGGGGCCAACGCTCACGGTCTATCTTGCGGCACTGCCCGGCGGCATGGCCGGTTACATGCTCGCGGACCAGCGCGCGGCGGCGTTGAAGATTCCGCGTCCCGACCTGTGCATCACGCATCATGGGCATAATATGCAGAGTTTCGAGACGCCGGGTGGTATCCTAAGCTCCGGACGAGCCGCCCTGCTCGGACCGCTTGGCATGATCGAATGGCAATGGCCGGGTGCCCCCCAACTCATCACCACCCAGAACCCCTGGCGCGATAGCACCGGTTACGACAAGGTCTATAATGCGATCCTTGACCTTGCCCGAGCGCACCCGGGCCTCACGCTGGTGGATACACACGCGTCATTTGTAGCGAGAGGCAAGGACCATGCGCTTTACCGCGACAACGTCCATCCGAACGATGCCGGATCTCAGCTCATCGCCCGAACCTTGTTCAGTTGTTATCTGGGATCGGCGCCCGATAACGTCTTTCAGACACCTTGTTGGCCAAAACTTCCCGCCGCCAATCTTATCGTCAACGGCGATTTCACCGATTGGACGGGGTCCGCTCCATCGGGTTGGAGCCTGGCGGCGTCGGGTTCCGCCATAAAAGCCGCAGAAGTCACCTTTTCTCCGGCTTTCGCTCACAGCCTCGGTTTGCGTGCGAATGGCAACCAGTCGGCCGCACTGGTTCGTTATTTTCGCAATGCGGAGGCCGCCGCGATGATCGGCAAAACCGTTTCATTTGCAGTGCTTTATAAAAATACCGAGGGACAGCGTGCGCCCTATGTCACACTGGTTTCAAAAAGCGGCGGCGCAGTCCGGACGATCAGTTGCTCCGCGCTTCAATTTGGTGGTGCGAACGCCCTCGACAATAGCGGCTGGATGTGGGCGACAGCCAACGACATCGCGATCGATCCTGATATCAGCCCCAGCGGATATGGTTTCTATGTGAGGATCATGCCGGCATTCGGCATGAGCGCGCCGGTTTCCAACGAACCGCTTTACATACAGCGGGTGATCGCCGTTGAGGGCGCTCTGCCAAAAGGCAATCTGAGCGACTGAAAACCATAGAAAATTGTCTTGCGCGGCAACGTCATCAAGACCACTATTCATCGTCATCACCCTGTCGCCTCATGGTGATGACGTCCTCTCCCACAGGGCCGCACCAAGGTCCGCCAGTGAAGGATACAGGCCGGGAATGACCAGAAGCACAAATATGGCGGCATCGCATCAATCGCCGTTGCCGGGTTTCGTTTTGGCGATGCCTCTTTATCCTTCAAAAACCATAAAGGTGCCCGGTCTCTTTCTGGCGATCTTCGTTTTTTCCATTGGCTTTTTCATTCAATGCAATGTGCTGACCAGCAATCTGGGCCTGCGCTTCCTCAACATCACCGACATGCTTGTCCTGATGACGCTACCCGTTATTGCCCTGCTTTACATTCGCTGTCTGACGCCCTCGATCATCCTGCTTTATCTCGTTCCGCTAACCATTTTTTTTGCACTTTCGGCTGTCTTTGCCGACGAACGTGGCGAAGGTGAATTTTACACCACCGCGATGGCATATTTTTACGCGGTCTATTTTCTGTTTTTTGCCTATATGCTGTTTAAGGAGAACCTTCTCGAGCTGTTCTGCTGGGGCATCTTCGCCGGCTTCATCGCGGTGACGATCCTGCTTTTTCTGGACATCGTCATTCACGACCAGCTCGCCTCCCTTGGCCTCTCTTTCATGTTCGATGAAACCGCCGTGCTGGCAGCTGCGGCAAAAGGCGAATTGAGCCCGTTGCTTTTGCGTGTCGAAAAAGCGGGTGGCATCTGGCCGGTGGGCAACACAGCCGGACCTGCCTTTGCGTTGGCGGGTGCGGCAGTCGCCTATCTTGCCGAAAGGCAAAAACGTCCCGCGCTGTTTGCCGTATTTCTGCTGGTCTATCTGGCGAGCTTCACACTTACTCTCAACCGGTCCGGAGTATTTGCCGTTCTTGCGATCGGGGTCTATTTCTACATCAGAAATTTTTCCATCAAAATGCTGCTCAGCACCTATTTTGGTTTTGCCTTGTCCGCCCTTGTCATCGCAGCGGTTTTGCCATTGGGTGCTTTCGATTTTGCGGAACAGATATTTTCAAAACGGTTTCTCGAGGACAGCAACAGCAGCAACAATGCGCAGGAGCGCTGGGATACGCTCACTGGCGGCTTTCAGGTGATGCTCCATCATCCTTTCGGCATCGGTTTTACCGCTCGATATGAAGAACTGTCGCGAATATCGAGAATCGGAACACCGCATAGTGGCTTTCTCGCCACGGCCTATGCGTCCGGCATAGGATTTGGCCTTCTCAGTGCCTTTGCGCTTGTTTACGCGATCCTCCGGAAACGAAAAGTCGGTTTCTTCGCCTATTCGGCGATCGCAATCGTTATCGTCTATCAATTTGAAGAGCTGAATTTCAATCCCGTTTTCATGGCCTATATGGGGCTCGTACTCGCCTATACTTTCATTGATCTGGATTTCAGGTTCTTTCTGAAAAATACGATGATGCGGATGGCTGGAATGGCAGAAGAGGACGCTTTGGCGACGGCACGACCGGCGTAAATTACGGTGAGGTTCTCTCGCTCCAAACCGCACATCCTTGCTGCCAAAGTTTGTTCCGTTTTCAAGTGGGCGCTTTAGGTCACTTCGATGATTTCAATCTCTTTGTCACCCAGGCTGACAACATCACCGGCAGATTTTCCCATCAACACTCCTGCGACCGGGGAGACATAAGACATCGATCCAGTGGCCGGATCGGCTTCATCCTCGCCTACGATCCGGAACCGTTGCGTCCTCCCGTCATCACGGCTGAATGTTACCACGCTGCCGAAGGCAACGGTGCCATCAGCAGGAGGGCTCGGCATCAGCTGGGCGGTGCGAACGCGCTCCGCGAAATACCGAATGTCCCGCAGAGGATTGGCCGAAAGCCGACGTCTTTCATTGACGTCTTCGACGGCATTGGCCGTTTCGCAGGCTTCGCGCGCCAATTGCAGCTGCTGCTCCAGCGCTTTCAGCCCAGCTTCCGTCACCAGATTGGGATGAGGCGAAATCACCCGGTCCGGCAGAACCGTTTCGGCTGCGGTTTCGGCACTATCTTCCTTGGTAAAGGCTACACTCAATTCTGGCACTCCATTGCCGTGAGATGCCGCTTTGAGCATCTCCCTTGCCGTCCAATCCTGCCACCGCCCATCGCAATGCTGCAATAGCGTGCACCACACAAACCGCCCATGTACCCCTCATTTCTGGCTCTAACAGGAGGCTTTTCGCCCTGTTAGGGTATTGCCCAAGAGGAGTGAGAAAGCCAACGCTAACGGACAGGAGACGGTCAATGGCCCGGACAGTATTGAATGCGCTTGGAGACACACTCTACTACAGCGACAATTCCACCGGATTTTTTTCCGCCACGGGTTCCGGACCGCTGCTGACAGGCACTGCCGGCAATGATTCCATGTGGGGCGACAGTTCCGTCAATGTGACAATGGCGGGCGGCACGGGCGACGATATTTATTACCTCTATTCCAGCATTAACCGCGCCGTCGAAAATGCCGGGGAGGGTATCGACACCATCGACACCTGGATGAGTTATACCTTGCCCGACAATTTCGAAAACCTGCGGGTAACCGGAGATGGTCGTTATGCCTTCGGAAATGAGCTGGACAACATCATAACCGGCGGATCGGGCAGCCAGACCATTGATGGCGGGGGCGGTAACGACGTGCTGATCGGCGGTGGCGGTGCGGATACATTCGTTTTTACGAGCGGCAACGGCACCGATCTCATCATGGATTTCAGCGCCAACGACACGATCCGGCTTAACGGTTACGGCATCACGTCCTTCGAGCAGCTCGTCAGCAATGCCACCCAACAGGGCGATAATCTCTGGCTGAACTTCGCCAACGGCGAGGCCGTCGTTCTTGCCGGAACGACCATCGACGATCTTCAGGCCGACCAGTTCGAGCTCAGCCTCGACCGATCATCCCTCACCCAGACCTTTGCCGACGAATTCGATGCACTTTCACTTCGCAGCGGCGATCAGGGGACTTGGGATGCCAAATATTGGTGGGCACCGGAAAAGGGAAGCTCGCTGACGACGAATGGCGAGGCGCAATGGTACATCAACCCCGCTTATGCCGGCACATCAGAGGTAAATCCCTTCAGCATAAACAACGGTGTCCTGACTATCACCGCCGCGGAAACCCCGCAATCGATCGCCAACGAGGTTGAGGGCTATGATTATACCTCGGGTATGCTGAACACCTATTCGTCGTTCAGCCAGACCTATGGTTATTTCGAAATGCGCGCCGACATGCCGACCGACCGGGGCGCTTGGCCGGCCTTCTGGCTTTTGCCTGAGGACGGCTCCTGGCCACCGGAACTCGATGTCGTGGAGATGCGTGGGCAAAACCCCAATACGCTGATCATGTCCACCCACTCCAATGCAACGGGAGAACAGACATCAGTCATAAACAATGTCAGCGTGCCGAGCACGGAAGGTTTCCACACATATGGCGTGTTGTGGGATGCGGAGCATATTACCTGGTATTTCGACGACGTCGCCGTGGCGCAGACGGATACGCCTGATGATATGCACGATCCCATGTATATGGTCGTCAATCTTGCTGTCGGCGGCATGGCAGGAACGCCGTCGGCGGTTGATTTCAGCGACGGTTCGCAAATGATGATCGATTACATCAAAGCCTATTCGCTTTCCGACTGGGCCGCGTAACGAAAAACGCCGGCAGTTGCGTTCAGAACTGCCGGCGCTTCAGACCTCAGCCTGTCGGCTGGGCCTTGTTCAGTTCAGTCATTCAGCCGCGATCTGCATCCGCTCAGTGTAGAGCGACATGAGATGACGCGCCGTTTCAAGGCTCGCGGGCTGTTCGGCCCGGTAGCGGCGGCCGATTTCCATCATCAGCACAGTATCCGGCAGGAAGGTCAGCTCCGAGAAAATGCCCTGCCAGTCGATATCTCCCCAGCCGAGCGGCATATGCAGATCGCCGATGCCGAGAGCGGTATTTTCCTGGTCGAAATACGGCTGATAGAAGCCCTGCGGCCGGCCGAAGGAATCGTGCACATGCAGATGGCCGGCGACCGGCGCCATGGCGCGAAGCTGCTCGCGGAAATCGAGCCCGCGATAGGTGGATTCGAGATAGGCGTGGCTAAAGTCGATCAGCGCCACGACGTTATCATGGCCGATGGCCTTAACTGTCTGGGCCACCTCGGCAGGCGTCTGACGATATTGGCCGGGTTCGGTGGAGAAGATATTCTCAAGCGCGACCCGCACGCCATAGCGCTTGCAGAATTCCGCCAGCTCGAAAAGCGCTTCCCGCTCGCGGCTGTCGGCATCGGCCCGCTCGGCGATCTGGTCGGCACGCAGGGCACCACCATGCTGAACGAGGATGCCCGCGCCGATGCGATCGCACAGGACGGCCAGCGCCTTGGCTGCATCTATCTGGTAGCGGCACGTTACCGGGTCCATGAAATTGGACGAAACAAGACCGTGCACCGTGTAACGGAAGTCGAATTCTTTGGCGAGCGCCACGAACCGTTGAGCGCGCTCCTCGATGATGCGACCGCCTGCGATCAGATCAAGGCTCGTTGCGGCGATTTCAACGGTGTCGCAGCCAATTTCGGCAAGCGCACGAAGATCGCTTTCGAGTGTGGCCAGTTCACCGTCGTCCGAGCTGGCGTTGAAGCCGGTTCCAATAAGATTGCTCATGTCATCATCTCCAGGGGTAAGGAAGGTCATGCGAGTTCAGGCTGCCGTACGGCGCGGCGCGCCGTATCGAACAGGTCCGGGCGGTCGATATTGACGTAGTCTACCCCGGCCAATGCGATCTCATTATGAAGGTTGGCATCATCGCCGCCATAATAAACCATGATTTCCAGACCCGCCTTGCGGCATGCCGCGACAAGGCCGGGCTTGCGCATCTGCGCAGGTGTGATCTCGATGATCGAGGCATGGTGAACAGCCGCAGCCAGCGAAGGCGACTTGGCGATATCGAGCGTCATCATCTTGCGGAATTCCGGCGCGGCGGCGGCCAGGCCCCGGCGCATTTCTTCGGAGAAAGAGAAAAAGAAGGTGTCGCGCACCATGCCGAGGCTCCGTACCAGTGCCGCCACCTTGACGGGATCGCAATATTTCAGCTCGACATAGACGCCGCAGCGGCCGCGCAAATGGCTGAGATAGGCATCGAGCCGCGGTACAGCCGCACCCTTGAAGTTTTCGCCGAACCAGCTGCCGGCGTCCAATGCATCGATCTCGCTCGACAGCATGTGGCCGATGGGACCCGTGCCATTGGTGGTACGATCCAGCGTTTCGTCGTGAAAGACATAAAGCACGCCGTCCGCGCTCTCGCGCACGTCGAGCTCGATGTAATCCGCTCCCTGCTGTAAGGCGAGGTCGGCGGCGGCAAAGGTGTTTTCGGGCGCAAAATGGTTGGCGCCGCGATGGGAGACGATTTTAGGCATGGAAATTCCTGTCAGTTTACGGCTTCCGGTTCACGCGCCGGAATAGTCGAATGGTGGGAAAGATCGGCATGCAGCCCGGCGATGCGGTTACCGGCGGCATCGAACACGAGCGTCAGCGCCGATTTGCAGCTGATCCCGACACGATCTCCCGGCGCGTGGCGTATCGTCTCGCCATATTCGAGCGCGTGGATCATGCCTGCGGGCGTATCGATCGTGTAGAATACCTCGCGCCCCATGGGCTCGACGGTGGTAACCTGCCCCTCAAGCCGCGCCTCGGACGATGTGACGAGGGCGATATCTTCCGGGCGCAGGCCAAAGGTGACTTCGCCGTCACAGCGGGCATTGAGGTCGAGCAGGGCATCGCCAATCTGCAACTGCCCGCCCTGCGCCCATCCTTTCAAGAGATTCATTGGCGGCGTGCCGATGAAACCGGCCACGAACAGATTGTCGGGCCTGCGATAAAGATCATCGGGCGTGCCGATCTGGGCAATGGCGCCGTTGTTCATGCAAATGATCCTGTCCGCCATGGTGATCGCCTCGATCTGGTCATGGGTGACGATCAGCGTGGTGATCTTCAGGCGCTTCTGCAGGCTTTTCAGCTCGGCGCGCATGGTGATGCGCAGGGTCGCATCGAGATTGGAAAGCGGCTCGTCCAGTAGCAGGATGTTCGGTTCCTTGACCAGCGCGCGGGCAAGCGCCACACGCTGCTGCTGGCCGCCGGAAAGCTGCGAGGGCCGTCGGTCGAGCAACGCGCTGATCTGCACGAGGCTTGCCGCCTCCTCCACCCGTCGCGCTGCCTCCTCACGCGGAACATTCTTGAAACGCAACGGAAAGGCGATGTTCTGCCGCACTGTCAGGTTGGGATAAAGTGCATAAGACTGGAAGACGATGCCGACATTGCGGTCGCGCGCATCGATGCGATTGACGTTGTGGCCGTCGAAAGAAATCTGACCCGCGGTCGGCGCGTAGAGCCCGGCGAGCAGGAAAAGCGTGGTCGACTTTCCGCATCCGGACGGCCCGAGAACGGCGACGAATTCGCCGTCTTCGATGGAGAGGGTCATCGGTTGCAGAACGCGGGTGTCGCCCCAGCTTTTGGTGACATTGTCGAGGGTGATCCTGGCCATGGCGATTATCCTTTGATCCCGCCGAAACTCATCTGGGTGATGTATTTCTGCGTGAAGATGTAAATGATCAGCACAGGCAACAGATAGATGATGCCTACGGCAGCGATCATGCCGTAGTTCACGCCGGCGCTGTCCTGTGCCACGAAGAAGAGATAGAGGCTCATCGTCATCTGGCTTTTTTCGATGAGCAGGGTCTGGACGAAGACATATTCTTCCCAGCCACGCAGAAAGGTGAAGGTGGCAACCGCGATCAGCCCGCTTCTTACCTGCGGCAGAACCACCATGCGAAAGGCTTGGAAGCGGGTCGCGCCATCGGTGACGGCGCTCATTTCGATGTCCCAGGGAACGTTATCGAAAAAGCCCTTGAGAACAAAAATTGCAAACGGCAGCTCAAGCGCACTCATGACCAGCACGACGCCGAAGAGATTGTTGAGCAGGCCCATGTAATGCAGTTGCACGAAGATCGCGACGGTGAGCGCGAGCGCCGGAAAGGCATGCAGCAGCAAAAGCCCGCGCAGCACGTTTTCACGCCCGGCGAAGGTGAAGCGCGACAGCGCATAGGCGGCCGGCGTGGCGACCAGCGCGACGATCAGCGTCTGGGAAGCGGCAAACAGCAGTGAACTGCGCATGGCGGTCCAGACGGACGGCATCAGCGCCATGCGCGTGGTGCCGGTTTTCTCGATATCGCGGCTCCAGAGGAAACTGTAGTTGTCGATAGTCAGATGCGGCAGCACCAGCGCGAAGACGAGCGCCGCGACCACGGCACCAAATGCCAGCCATAGCAGCGCGGGATTGCGCAGGCGCGCGGAAAGAAGCGCAACTGCTATCGCCCCGCCATAGGCAAAAGCGGCGATTGCGCCGCTGCGCCACAGCACAAGTCGGCTGAGATTGTCGTCGGAAGTCGTAAGCGACTTCACCAGCAGCCACAGGTAGGGCAGGAGAACCGGCACCGAAACCACCGTCAGGAACACAAGAATGACGGGAACGAAACCGGCGCGATGGGCAAGGCTGCGCCTTTCAAGACGCGTCCAGTCCGGCTTCAGATCAAGGGCACACCTGCTGTGGGCATGCGAGTGGGTGTGGGCGAGCGTCATCACAGCACCTCGATTTTGGCGGGAGCAAAAGTCGAGCGCATATTGCTGATGCGCCATTGAATGAGGGTGATGGCAACGCCTATCGCCATCAGGCCAAGCGCAAGTGCAGCACCATAGGCATAGGCGCCGTTTTCGAAGGCGCGCCGGTAGATATAAAGCGGATAGGTCGTGGAATCGTAGACAGGCCCACCGCCGGTGATGAGCAGGATATATTCATAGGTCGTCATCAGTGAGAGCGCCTGATAGAGCGTGATGAAACGGATCGGTGCCGAGAGCGCGGGTGCGACGACATGGCGAAGCACACCCCATTCGCTGGCGCCATCGACGCGCGCGGCATTGGCCAGATGCGACGGTATGGAGCGGATGGCCGATGTGAGGATGACCATGGCGAAAGACGCGCCGACGACACCGTTCGCCACCACCACCAGAAACAGCGGAAAGTCGTTGCGCAGGTTGAGAGCGGGTGCGCCGAGCGCGCCAAGAAACTGGTTGAGCAGGCCGGAAGACGTCGGATCGGCGATCCATATCCACAGCACGCCGTAAAGCACGGCGGGGCTCATGCGCGGCAGCAGCCAGAGGCCGCGAAAAAAGTTGCCTAGCCGGTCCGGTATCGCCGTGGTCGTTACGGCCAGAAGCGCGCCAAGCCCGATATTGAAGATGAACAGCGTTGCGCCGACATAGATCAGCGTCGTCAGCAACACCATCGGCAGGCGCACGTCGCGCTGAAACATGCGCTGGAAATTCTCGACCGTGAATTTGCCCACCCTCAGGTTTGCGCCCATATCGGTAAAGGCGATCACCAGATTGACGACGATCGGGGCAAGAAAGAACAGGCCAAGCAAGGCGAGAGCCGGAGCCAGATAAAAGATCGGCCGGGCCGGGCGACGCGCCCGAAGCTGAAATTGAGACATTACGATATACCGGTGGGAACGCGGAAAAGCCGCCCGGCAGAACCGGGCGGCATGGTTTCGGGCAAACTCAGTTGCTTGCGGCGTCGCGGATTTCGATCTCTGCGCCAAATTGCAGCTCAAGCTCGTCGGCGATGAAATCGACCGCCTGCGCGGCCGTCATCTTGCCGGTCTCAACCGCTTGCAGACCGCTGAACAGCACCTTGTTGTAGCTGCCGAACTTGGTGTGGTTGGGCACAAACTGCGCGTATTTCATCATCGGCGAAGCAGCGGAGAGTACCCAGTTATCGCGGTATTTCGGCATGGCCGTCTGGGCGTTGCTGATGGCCGTATGATAGGATGTCACCGCGTGTTCGTTGTTGAAATAGGGCAATGTCGCAAGCGCCACGAGATCGGCGGCGATATCGGCATTGGCACTCTTCGGATTGAGGGTGTAGAGCAGCGGGTGCGACAGGTTGGCCGGCTTGCCGCCTTTTTCGGCTGCCGGAGCGGAAATCCAGCCGATCTTGTTGAAGTATCCCTTGCCGTCTGTCGGCCAGGTCGCGCCGTTCTTGTCACCCACCTGCCAGGCAACCGCCCAGACACCCTGATGGAAGATGAAGGCCTTTTCCTGCTTGAAGGCCGTCTGGATCGCCTCCCAGCTCATGGCGGTATTGTCGACGGGCGTCACGCCTTCCTTGGCATTGCGCTCATACCAGCCGAGCGCCTTGGCCATTTCGGCCTTGGGGAACATCAGCTTGCCGGTCTTTTCGTCCATGAACTTCACGCCATAGGACTGGAACACCATCAGATAGTCGATACCGACATTCGGGCGGTGCAGCATGCCGTATTGTGCGGCCTTGCCGTCTACCACTTCCTTCGACAGGGTCGTCAGATCGTCGAGCGTGAATTCGCCGGCGTCGACCTTGGCCGGAAGGCCTTCGATGAAGGCTTCGTCCTTGCCGATCTTGCGCAGCATGTCCTTGTTGTAGAAGAACATGCGGATTTCCGCGTCCTGCGGAATGCCGTAAATCTTTCCGTCCGTCGCCTTGGCCGAATTCCACAGAACCGGCAGGATATCGCCATAGACCCAGGGAGCAGTGGCGATCTTGTCTTCCATCGGCATGGCATAGCCGTCCTGCGCGAACTGGCCGATCCATTCATGCGGCAGGATGTAGATATCCGGCCCCTGCCCCACCGAAAACGCCTTCAGCGTATCGAGCGCGAAGGAGTCCCAGCCCTGCACGGCGCTGTTGTTGATGTCGATGACGACGCGTTTGTCGACGCCTGCTGCCTTGAACTGCGCGTTCATGATGCCGGCGGCAGCTTCGATGTTGGTGACGCGACCGGGCGCATTCTTGTCGGCTAGCGTCCAGAGCTTGATGTTGATGTCTTCGGCAAAGGCGACAGCCGGCAAAAGCGCGCCGAGGGCAACCGTGGCCATCAGGGTGAGAGACTTGAACATGTGATCCATTCCCGTTGAAACTGATTATTTAATTAAGTTGCTTAATTAACAGCTTCATGACATTTCCCCAGGTAAAGCGCGGGAGAGTGAAACTTTGACTGAGAGACGGCAGGGCGGGTTGGCAGGCATTGGCGCAACACAGGGTGCGCTTCTGGGATATATCAGGCGCAAGGGTTCGGCCTCGCGGGTCGAGCTTGCCGACTATTGCAGCATAACGCCGGCTGCCGTGAGCATGATGACGCGCAATCTGCTTGAACGCGGTATCATCGAGGAAGGTGCACGCCGGCAGGAAGGCCGTGGCGCACCCCATATCGACCTCACGCTCAAAAAAACTGTCGGTTACGCCCTTGGTGCGCACGCCAACCGTTATTCGGTGATGTTGACGCTGTTGAATTTTGGCGGAGAGATCGTTGGAGAATTGCAGATGCGCGGCTCCTATGACGCGTTTTCCGATGTCCAACGGGCGCTTCAGGACGGATCCGAAGAACTACTGACGAAAAATGCGATCAACAGGAGCCAACTGATCGGCGCGGCCATTGCAATGCCGACCCGCTTTCGCAAGGAAGCCATGTCGCTCGATCTTGCCGAAGAGGTTATTTCCTGGGCCGGGTCTGACCTTTCCGCCATGCTGCGCGAGGCGCTGCGTTGTCCGGTGATCATAGAAAATGATGCCAATGCCGCAGCCATGGGTGAACTGACGCTTGGCAATGCGGACGGACACGAAAATTTCGCTTATCTCTATCTGTCCGAGGGGATCGGCGGCGGCATCATTATCAAAAATGAGCTTTATCGCGGTTATCTCGGCAATGCCGGCGAGATCGGCGCCTTGCGCGGCCGCAGCACTTCGCGGCCCTCCTTCGAAGACCTGGCGGCATGGTGCGTGGAGCATGTGGGAGAAAAACCCTCGGGGCGCGCACCCGAGGTCTGGACGGATTACCTCTTGCGCAACTCCGCCGTGTTTGAGGCGTGGCTGGAACGGGCGGGACCGGAGGTTGCGCGCCTCGCCTTCGCTGTCAGCGCCGTTCTGGCGCCCACGGCAATCTTTGTCGGCGGCACCTTACCAAGGATCGTACGACAGCGGCTGGCGGAATGGCTGGATTACGAACGCTCGGACCCGTTCGACGGCGCAAAGGTGATACAGCCGAAAATCCAGCTGCCGGATGTGGTTGCGACAGACCCCGTGGCCTTCGGTGCGGCGGCGATGATCCTGCACGGCGTCGGAGAAGTGCGTTAAAGGCCGGAGCGCATGTCCCGGGGGAGGCCTCAGCCGAGATTGGTCACCATGAAATAGATCAGCCAGCAATGCCCGATCACCAGCACGGCCCAGGCCCATTTTGCAAGCCTGATATCGACATCGATGACGGTATTGCTGATTTCCGCCACGCGAAAAGCCTCTTCCTCAACCCGGTTCTCCGGCGGGCGAGATCTCAGCACCTTCCTGGAAACCGGCTCGCCCACGACATAAAGCCTGTCGTTCGCAACTGATGGACGCGGGTCGTCGTTGGCGCTCCCGTCAAGGGAAAGCACGTCGTCACCCGAGGCGCAACTCACCGCTAATAGCTGTGATGACACCCGCCTGTTACGCATGTTACCTCCATTGGGCATCACAAATCTTCCACACAATAAAAATAAAAAAATTCACCTGCTGCTCCCGACAAAGCCTTGGCTTTACCGGGCATATTTGCGATGCGCGCAATACGCGCCGCGCCAGTTGAACCCCTTCTCGCCCCACGCTCTTGCGCTCCCCCGGAAACGCATCGGCATCAGCCCCGCCATTAACGTGCCGGGCTTCCCGGCAAATCGTGCCTTCCCGCGTAAGGCCTTACCTCTCGCTGGATCAGGAAGACGGATTTCTCGACCGGCAGCGGTTCGGCTGTCCGGTAGCGATGAGACCGCTTGGAATATTCAAACCGGATCCGCCTGTCTTCGAACTTCCCCGCCAGAACGCGATAGCCGTTGACGACCTCGTTCAGTATTTCCAGCTCTTCTCCCCACAGCCAGCCACCGTAAGAAGTGCCTTCGTTGGAGCGCAGCACGATCTCGAAAAAATGCCCGCCGGCTGCAAATGGCATGCGGAAAATAATATCGAGATTGTCCTCATCTTCGTCGTCGCATGCCGACAGTCTGGCATGGGCAACCTTCGCATGGGCCAGCGCCGAGACCGGATAGAACGGGCGCCCTTTGAACCACATGAACTCACACACCGCATAACCGACGTCGTCGGCACGCTGGTAAGGTTCAGTACGCGGCTCGAACGCCATGTAGCTTCCGTTAAACGCTATCAATTTCGAAAATTCCCGATGCCTGCCTGATGCATGATTGCTGTTTTCCGCCCGTCGCCCGCGCCTCTATTCACGACAATAGGCAAGCGGCGTCACACCAGCGTCAAATGGAACGCCAATGATGACTTTCAATTTCCCGGACACATTGTTAGATGGTGATTCATGAGGGAACGAAATTGGCTGGGAACGCTGAACTGATACCGATCCGGCTTTTTGGCACCCCGCGCTGCGATGCGGTGCGGCAAGCGTTTTTCCCGTCCAAGGGCTTTGCCCTCACTGCCGCCCTGATCCTTGCTCCCAATCAGTCCCTTTCCCGCCAGCAGGCCGCATCGCTGTTATGGGAAAACGTCGAGCAAAAAAGGGCACTGGGCAATTTGCGGCAGCTGATCCTGCGCCTCCAGAAGCTGTCGAGCGATGACGATGCCATCCTTCTGACAGAAGGGAACGACCTGAAGGCCGGAAAGCTGGCGCAGCGGACCGACCTTGCGATCTTTCTTGCCGGCGCGAGAGCAGAAGACCCGATGCAGAGGCTGCAAGCCCTGCTCGAATTCGGCGGCGATCTGCTGGAGGGGCTGGAGGCTGGGCAGGACCACCTTTATCTCTGGCTGCTGTCTGAGCGACGCCGTCTCAAGGACCTGTTCTTTTCAAGCTATACACCGCTTCTGGAGGAGTTGACGCGGTTCGGCCGCGCCAGTTCGAACAACATCGCATCGCTTGCCGAATGCGCGCTGAAGATCGAGCCGGAGCGCGAGGAAACCTACCGCGCCGCCATGGCGGCCTATGCGCGGGTGGGAAACACCAGCGCCTGCGAGGGAATTTTCCAGCTTCTGATGGAACAGCTCCGCCAGGAGGACCGACCTCCGGAGGCCGAGACAGTGGCGCTTCGACGGCGGATACAAAGTCTGGCCTCGACGATAGTATCCCCCGCCGAACCGGATGAGGGTAGCCGCCGAAAACCGATGGCAAAACCACGCGTCGCCTTCAGCCGTCCGGTGCGGGTGGACGGGCTTGCGGTATCGCCGGTGATGAGTGCCTTTGTCGAGGATGTCGCCAATAGTCTCGTTCGATACCGGACCTTCACCGTTCTTTCGACGCACAGCACCTTTGTAGCGACACACGACCGGACCGACGACAGTTATGCAATGTTGCGGGCGGATTACCGCATCGTCTCCACGGTTTTCGACGATGCCCGCATGTCGGTAGCGCTGATCGAGGAAGCGACCGGAGAAATCGTCTGGTCGCTGGAGGTTGTGCTGACCGCGCGGCATATTCACGCCGCTTTTCGACTGCTGTCCAAACAGGTGGCCGCGGGGCTTGCCCGCGAGATCGAGCGGCTTCAGGTGGAACCAGACCGCAACCACAGCGGCGAGGCCTACCGGCAATTGCTGGAGGGCCAGCAGCTTCTGCGCGGCAAGTGCGACCTGCCGCTTCTTCGAAGAGCACGCTCGATGTTCCGCAAGGCGGTCGATCTGGATAACAGCATGGCGGTTGCCCGCGCCCGCGTGGCGCAGAGCCTGCAGCTGGAATGGCTGATGCTGGGCGGCAACGACCCCCACCTGCTGCACCGCGCCAAGGCGGAGGCAGACGCCTCCGTCGAAATCGATCCCGCTCTTGGCGTCGGCCACTGGATGTGCGCCGTCGTGGCGCTCTACCAGCGGGATTTCGACATATCCGCCGAAAGGTTCTTCGAAGCGGAGGCGCTTGCGCCCAACTCCGCCGACCTTTTGCTCCAGCATGCCGATGCGCTCGCCCATTTCGGCGATGCCGAAACCGCATGGGAAAAGTTTCAGCAAGCCATCGACC
The DNA here is from genome assembly GCF_013318015.2 of Agrobacterium tumefaciens. Taxonomy (NCBI): domain Bacteria; kingdom Pseudomonadati; phylum Pseudomonadota; class Alphaproteobacteria; order Hyphomicrobiales; family Rhizobiaceae; genus Agrobacterium; species Agrobacterium tumefaciens. The sequence goes on from NZ_CP115842.1 coordinate 836,908, forward strand.
TCAATCCGCTCGCACCCGACATCTACTGGTGGGCGGGCGCCAGCATCGCGTTCAAGCGTGAGGATTACGGCGCGGCAGTAGAACTGTGCGCGCGCATGGAAAATGACGAGCCGGCATTGCGCGTCTTGACCGCGAGCCACGCGCTCCACGGTGATTTGGACGCTGCCCGGGAAACCGGCAGCAGGCTTCAGGAAAACTATCCGGGTATGACGGCGAGGGAAATCAGCAGCCTGTCCCCAGACCGAGACCCGGTAGCGAATGAAAAATTCTATAACGCACTTCGATTAGCTGGGATCAAATAGGAGTTATTATGTCCTCGCACTTCTTTATTGTCGGAAAAAAGGGTTTCGGCGTTCTCTTCATTCGCACGGCGCCGCTCAGGGTTGCGTCCGTCTCGCATGAGACGATTGCCGCCTATGAAGCCAGCCATCCCGGTGTGGACGGTTACGCGCGCGTTGCTGCGGCAGCAAAATCCATGCTCGTTCGTCAGGACGGCCAGCCCGAAAACGAGCTGGATCAGGTCCAGATCCAGGGCATCGAAGCCCTCGTCGCCGGCGGCGCTGTCGTTTCCGAGGCCGATTTCGCCTTTGTCGGCGAAGTGATCGACGCCGGCTGGGATTTCAACCGCATGGTGCAGGCGCCGATCGAATCGGCCCTGAAGGCTGTTGGTCCGGCGGGTTCCGTCACCGGCGAACTGTTCGACGCCATCCTTGCCGACGACACCAACGCGGCGCCTTGATTGCGCCCCCGCAGCCTTGACCGCTGACGGCGCACATATTCCAGCGACAGCGGCTTTAGGGCATCCGGACGCTTCGTTCTTCGATCCCGAACTGCTTCGGCGGTTCGGGATTACCCGCGTCGGAGACGTGACCGGTCTCGATATTATCGGCATACCCGTCTGGTTCGCGACGCGGCCCAATTCACGCGGACTGTCGGTCTCCCAGGGCAAGGGGCTTGTCGCGGAGCAGGCACGGCTTTCCGCGATCATGGAAGCGATCGAAGGTGCCGTCGCCGAAGACACCCGCAAACATATCACCACTTTCGGCTCCATTCGTGAGATGCGGGACAAGGGCGCCCCTCTCGTTCCTTTCGAAACGATCGGCCGGGTCGACCCGGACACTCTTGATCTGCGAAACGAACGCGCCTGGGTGAAGGGAACATCCATACGCCAGCAGCTGGAGGTTTTTGCCCCCTATGAGCTGGTGGGCATGGATTTTCGCGCGGATTTCCCCTGGGACCGGCAGGCCTTTCTCATGAGTTCGCAAGGTCTTGCGGCGGGTTTCGACCATGACCACGCGGTTCTGCACGCCTTGCTCGAACTCATCGAAAACGACGCCTGCTTTCTCGTCGATACCTTCGAAACCCGCAATATCGCGCCGGAACCGGTCGTGTTGCCGATGGGTGTCGACACATCCTTCGATGCTCTTGTTCAACACCTTTCACATATCGGACTGCCGCCCCGCTTCTTTGATCTCACCAATACGCTCGGCGTGCCTGTAGTCATGGCGAGCCTGCCACGGTCAATCCACGCGCAGGACGGACTTGCCACCCGCAGCGCTGCCGGCGCAGCGTGCCGGTTTGGCACCTATGACGCGGCAATTGCCGCGCTGCTGGAGGCGATCCAGTCGCGACTGACTGACATCAGCGGCGCGAGGGACGATCTCTCTCCTTTGCGCTACCAGCGGGATATGTTTGCGGCGGGACCGGCGGCATCCGAGGTGTGGCCAATGGACCGGATCCCGGCCAGTCTCGATTTTGCGAATAGCGATCCGGCTCTACCGCCGTGGCGTCAGCTTGCAGAGCATCTTTTCGCCGCCGGGATCGACGACATCTATGTCTTTGCGCTGGAAACGGGCGTATCCGGTCTGCATGTCGTCCGGGTTCTGGCAAGCGGCCTCACCCCTGCCGGTGGTGGCCTTCAACGTATATCCCAGCGCACGCTCGACCGGTTCCTGAACCTCGGAGGCCTTTGATGAAGCCGGTGGTTTTTGCAGGCCCGTCCATCCACGGCATCGCACCCGCGCAGATTTCCGGCCTCGATCTTCGTGGCCCGGCTGCCTGCGGCGACATTTTCGACGCGGTAAAGCAGGGTGCCCGGACAATCGGGCTGATCGACGGCCTCTACGGTGACTGCGCCGCCGTGTGGCACAAGGAAATCCTGTTCGCGCTGTCAGGCGGCGTCACTGTTCTCGGTGCCGCCAGCATGGGCGCGCTAAGAGCGGCGGAATGCGCGGCCTTCGGCATGATCGGCATCGGCGAAATCTTTGAAGCCTATCGGGACGGGCTGCGTTTTTCCGACGCCGATGTGGCAGTCAGCCACGCGCCCGGCGAACTCGACTACCGCCCGCTTACAATCGCGCTTGTCGATGCCGAAGCGACGCTCGAAGCGTGTCGCGCCGCTATCGCCCCAGAGGAACACGACGCCTTGCTGAACGCCGCCCGCAAGCTGCATTTTAACCGCAGGACATGGCGTGCAATGGCAACTGAGGCAAACCTCAACCTCGAGACCGCAAATTTTCTGGCCGGAAACGCGGTTTCCGCCAAACGCAACGATGCGGCCCGGCTTTTAGGCCTGCTTGGCAGCGGAGAATTGCCATCCCCGCCGCCGCAATCGTGGAAATTACAGAACACGGTATTTTTCCAGCAATTGGCCACGCGGCAGACGGCGGGAGAAAAAGCGTCTTGACCGCTGCCCCGCACCCGTCTCTGCTGCCCGACTGCGGAGGACTGATCCGGACAATCGCGCTTGCCTTGCCCGCCGCGTTTTTTGCGGGTGACAGGGCTGAAGGGGGCGTCTCTCCGCTCATCCCGATCGGAAACCTGCTTTCGGCTCTGCCTTCCGACGTCACGGCCCTTGTTCTTATCGATGGCCCCTGTCTCGCCTCCGCTGAAAGCTGGCTCAGCAGGCTGGCAGCCACCTGCACCGCAGAACTGTTACCGCTCGATGCAACCAGCAGCGTTTCGCACCCGTGGATACAGGACGTGTTCCACGTTCGGACTGCTGATGGGATCGCAACCGAACTGCTTTGTGCATCGGAAAGCGCCGTCACTGGCGAGCTCGCCAATCGTCTCGGGCTTGCCGCCAACGCTTCGCATGTCACTTTGCCGGGCGGTAACCAGCTGGTCGGGCCGGACTTTCGATTGGTGGGCCATTCCAGCCTGCAGGACGACAGGGGTATGGCAAACAATGCGGCAACCGAACGGCCGCAACAATGGCAGCGGGTTCAGGCACTCGACTACAGAACCCTGGGCAGTTTCGGATATCGGCCGGAAGACCTCGGCAATGCCTCGGCCTCAATCGCTCTTACCTCGGCAAACACGTCGCCTCCGGCGATCACCTTCGGAAAAATCCACCAATGCGGTTTCCACGTCGACCAGTTCGTTTCGGTCACAGGTCTAAGACGCGATGGCCACCCGCTATTGCTGGTTGCCGATCCGGTGGCCCATGAATGCAACGCCCGTAATGCGATGGATTTGAAACGTAAACTGGATGCCTCCGTTCTATTGCTGGCACAGCAGGGCTTCGCAATCCTGCGAAATCCCATTCCGGTTTTACCCACCATCGACACCAACAAATGCCTGCCTCGGCTTTATAACAACGTGCTTGTTGAAAATATCGTGCGCTCCGACCAAGAGAAGCCATTCGTCTGGGTTCCCCATTTCGGTGATGCGGAAACGCTCGACGGTTTCGACCGAGAGAACAGGAAAATTTGGGAAAGACTGGGCTTTCACGCCATCGGCGTGGCCGGCTGGAGCCATTTTGCCAGCAGAAACGGGGCATTGCGATGTGCAACAAAGGTGATAAACCGTCAACCAGCACAGCATACCGACGGAAAACAGCCTTACTTTATCAGTAACACCTCACAATACCCGTGGAAATTGTGTTGAATGTCTACCTTCAACAATATTAATTGATAAATATCCAATTTAAGAACCTCACAACTGGAGGAGTTCATGATGCAGGCCAAACTACCCAGCCCGATCGATGTGCATGTGGGTACACAAATCCGAATGCGCCGCAAGTCGCTCGGCATGAGTCAAAGCGCGCTGGCGGGCCGGTTGGGCATTACCTTCCAGCAGGTCCAGAAATACGAAAAGGGTGCCAATCGCGTCGGCGCGTCCCGTTTGCAAGCCATTGCATCGGTTCTCGGCGTCGATGTCAGCTCTTTGTTCGCCAATGCGACGCCGGATGTCGGAAACGCCAATCCCGCCCTTGGCACGATCAATGCCATGCAGTCTTTCGTTGCGTCGAATGAAGGATTTTCGCTCAATCAGGCCTTTGCCCGAATCAAGAGCGCAACCGTGCGCAAGAGCATCGTTGCCCTCGTGACATCGCTTGCGGCTACCGAAGCGGCGGAAAATAACGGCGCGCCGGAAAACAAGAGCGACGATTGACGCAGGTGTGACGCTCGCGTGACGCTCGATGTGGTCGAAAATGAACAACGCGGGATCAACGCGTTTTCATACTGTCGACTGTCGAGAGGGAATCATGGTGGCGTCTACCGCAGCAATACTTGAACAGGACAATGCAGACGAGATTCTGGCGCTCGGGCGGATGGTTTCCTATCTTTGCCAGCGCTCCAAATCTCTGGAACTGGGGATGTCGACCTATTTCCTGGAAATGGCATTGCTGTCGCTGGCCCAGGACATCAATCAGCATGGCTCGCTACCGGCTGGCGCAGAAATGAACGGCAGCGGTTTCGCACACGCCGAACTCCATTAAAACACCGCTTTTTAACGACCGCGTCTGCAATTGCGCAGAGCCGCAGACATTTTTCGTCTGCGGTTCCGGCTGGGCTGAAACACACCGGACGCATATATTTTTTAGTCAACTCCAAGAACTTTTGTTCCCAGCATTTGTCGAGGCCCGGTTTTTACCGGGCCTCGATTTGTAGTGGAAGTAAAGACGACAGAATTCTGTCGTCAGGCAACGACCGCGCCCGGACCCGCCACAGCACCCGGCGGCACCTTGCCCAGAATAATCATGCCGAGGACCTCGTCCTTCGTCACATCTTCCGTGCGGGCATGGCCGACCACCTTGCCGTTTTTCATGACGAACACCCGGTCGGCGAGATCGAAGACGTCATGGATATCGTGGCTGATGAGGAAGATGCCGATGCCCTGCCGTTTCAGTTCCTTGACGAGATCGCCGACCTGTGCCGTTTCCTGCGGCCCGAGTGCTGCCGTCGGTTCGTCCATGATGAGGATGCGGGCATCGAACAGAATGGCGCGGGCGATTGCCACGGACTGCCGCTGGCCACCGGAAAGCGCCTTCACCGGCTCCTTGAACCGCCGGAAATTGGGGTTGAGACGCCCCATGACCTCGCGGGCCGAAGCTTCCATGGCGACATCATCCAATGTTCCCCATTTCGTCTTCAGCTCGCGGCCGAGATAAAGATTGGCCGCCGCATCGACATTATCCGCCACCGCCAGCGTCTGGTAGATGGTTTCGATGCCGTATTTCTTGGCGTCGCGGGGATTGCGGATATCCGCATCCTCGCCGTTGATGAGGATGTCGCCCCCATCCCGCCGGTATGCACCGGACAATATCTTGATGAGCGTCGATTTGCCGGCGCCGTTGTGGCCAAGAAGGGCCACAACCTCACCTGGGAAAAGATCGACAGAGGCGTTTTCCACCGCATGGATACCACCGAAGGAAATGGAAATATTGCGCATTTCCACGAGGGGCGTGACTTGTTCCGTCATTGGGGTTCTCCTCGGTTCTTACTTGGCGCGGGCGCGGTAGATGGTGTCGAGCCAGACGGCGACGACCAGAACCACACCGACGACGATGCGCTGAAAGGGCGTATCGATGCCCACAAGCACCATGCCGGATTGCAGCGATTGCATGACGAGCGCGCCGAGCATCGCGCCCGCTATGGTGCCGACGCCGCCGGCGAGCGACGTGCCGCCGATGACCGCCGCCGCGATCGTATAAAGTTCATCCAGTTCACCCTGGGCATTGGTGGCCGCGTTGAGGCGGGCAGTCGAGATTGCCGCAGCGATGGCGCATAGAACGCCCATCAGCGTGAATATCTTGACCGTGACCCAGCGGGTCTTGATGCCGGCGAGTTCCGCCGCCTCCGGGTTGCCGCCGATTGCGAACACATAGCGTCCGAAGCGCAGCCGCGTCGCGATGAAGGTCATGACAGCACCGACGGCAAGCGCCATCAGCACCGGAATGGCAATGCCGTGCGGAATGAACAGACCACCATCCGGCCAGGTAATGCCATTGGCATCGGCATAGTTGCGGGCAATGTTGACCGGCCAGGGATAGCTGTTGACGACAGCTACGAAACCGACGACGACGACGCAGCCAAGTGCCACCAGGAAATATTCCGCCCAGACGGGCCGCAGCGGAAAACCGAAACGGCGACGCTGGTGGCGGGAATTCAGGATTGCCGCGACAATGGCGACGCAGGCGGCAATGGCTGCGATCCAGCTCCATGTCGCGCCGATCGAGCCGCTGGTGCCGCCACCCATCAGGCGGAAGGTGGAATCCATCGGCGCCACGGTGCGGCCGCTGGTGACGAACCATGTGCCACCGCGCCAGACCAGCAGACCGCCAAGCGTGACGATGAAGGACGGCACGTTCAGGAAGGCGATGATCGAGCCCTGCAGCATGCCGATCGCTCCGCCGACGAAAATGCCGACCAGAAGCGTGACGATCCATGTCGCCCAATGTTCAAAGCCGAGGAGCTGCGGCAGGATTTCCGCCTGCATGACACCCATGATCATGCCGGAAAAACCGAGGATCGACCCGACCGACAGATCGATGTTGCGGGTAACGATGACAAGCACCATGCCTGTCGCCATCACCGCGACAGAAGCGGTCTGGACGGAGAGGTTCCAGAGGTTTCTCGGCGTCAGGAACAGCCCGCCCGAAAGAATATGGAAACCGATCCAGATCAGAAGAAGCGCGCCGACCATGCCGAGCAGCCGGGTATCAAGCTCCGTGGCACTGATGAAACGCGAAATCGAGCCCGTCTTTTCCGTCTTGGGGGACGCTGTGGAATTGGATTGTGTCATGTCGGCCATGGCCTGCCGGTCCTCCTTACATCTGAAAGGCGCCGCGCCACGTATCAGTGGCGCGGCGCCCAAACATCAACCTAGCGGTCTCAGTTGCAGGCCTTGACGGATCCGGCCTTTACACCCTGGCAGGCCGTTTCCTTCTTGATCCAGCCGGCGTCGATGACGACGTTCAGATTGTCCTTGGTAATGGCGATGGGCTTGAGGAAGACTGACTGCATCGTCACTTTTTTCGGACCGCCATCAAAAGCGGCAACGCCCTTGATTTCCGTCATCTTCTTGCCGCCCGCAAGTTCCAGCGCGATGCCGGCAGCTTCCTTGCCGAGTTCGCGGCTATCCTTCCAGACAGATACCGTCTGCGTGCCGAGCGCTACGCGGTTGAGCGCGGCGAAGTCCGCATCCTGACCGGATACAGGAACAGAACCTGCGAGGCCCTGCGCGGCAAGAGCGGCAATTGCGCCACCGGCCGTTCCGTCGTTCGAGGCGACGACCGCATCGACCTTGTTGTTATTCTTGGTCAGGAACTGCTCCATGTTCTTCTGGGCATTTTCCGGCTTCCAGCCATCGGTATAGGCTTCGCCGACATTCTTGATCTTGCCCGCGTCGACAGCGGCCTTCAGAACTTCCTGCTGTCCGGCAAAAAGAAAGTCCGCATTCGGATCGGAAGACGAACCCTTGATGAAGACGTAGTTGCCTTCCGGCTTGACCTTGAAGACTTCGGCGGCCTGAAGGCGACCGACTTCCTTGTTGTCGAAAGTGATGTAGAAGGCGTTCTTGTTTTCGATCAGGCGGTCGTAACCCACCACCGGAATACCTTCAGCGACGGCCTTTTCAACGGCCGGGCCAATCGCGTCGCTGTCCTGCGCAAGAATGATCAACGCATTGGCGCCCTGGGAAATCAGCGATTCCACGTCAGTCAGCTGTTTTGCGGCGGACGACTGCGCATCGGCGGAAATATACTTCGCACCGGCCTTGTCGAGAGCTGCCTTGATTGCCGCCTCATCCGTCTTCCAGCGCTCTTCCTGGAAATTGGACCAGGAAACGCCAACGACGAGATCAGCAGCAATGGCTGCGGTGTGCAGGGAAACGAGTACAGCTGTACCCGCCAAAAGCTTGGCAAACGAATTCATGATGTCCTCCCGGTAAGGGCGAAGCCTGCACCTCCATGCAGGGAAAACGCCCGGAAAAAGCTGTCGGGCTCTGTGATTTCACAATTTTCTCGACAGTCGAGAAAATTAATGTCAGAGATTCCCCATGCTGTCAACAACGGCTGCGGGCAGCATCCGGGTGCCTTGATCTTGCTCGTGGCGTGCGCCATCAGAGGGGATAAGCACGACAGGAAAAAAGCCGTTCAGGGAGCATACCCCAGCCCATGTCCGCCATTGCAAGCACGGAACTGGTGCGCCAGAAAAACAGCCTGTCGGTGATGGCAGCGCTGCGCCTTCATGGCAGCCTATCCCATACGGACATGTCCTCCTTCACCGGGCTTGCCTCCGCCACCGTTTCCGCAATCACCATGGAACTCGAGCGGGCCGGCCTAATCCTGCGCAAAGAGCAGCTAGCCGCCGCCGGGCGCGGGCGGCCGCGCATCCTCTTTGGGCCTGATGGTGCTTTCTGCCACGTCGCCATCGTCATCATTTCGTCCGACAGCGTGCAATATTCGTTGGTCGACTATGCCGGCAAGCTGGTGGACCGCTTCACCGAGCAGAGGATCACGGCTGAAAAAGGGTCGTTCGGCGACTCGATCCTCTCCGGCCTTGCACGGCTTGCGGACCGTTCGCGCATCGACCGGCACGACATTCTCCAGGTGTCGATCAGCAGCAAGGGGCTTGTGGACGCGGCAGCGGCGGTGCTCGTCTGGTCGCCGGTGCTCGGCACCGAAAAGATAGATTTCCAGCAGCTCATTTCTCAGGACGGCCGCATCCGCGTGACGCTGAACAACGAAACGCTGCTGGCCGCAAAAGCCATCTGGATGCAGGAGCAGGCAAAGGACGGCCCGAAACCGGAGGCACTTGTCACCCTATCGCTCGGCCACAGCATTGGCCTCGGCATTGCCCGCGCCGCGGGTGGAGGGATAGAGGTTAGCGCCCCCAATTTCGGACATATGCTGCATCTGGCCGATGGCGCCCTTTGCCGCTGCGGCACCAGAGGCTGTATCGAGGCCTATTCAGGGTTTTATGCAATCCTGCGTTCGGCATTCGAGGCCCCGCCGCAGGCGGAACCGGCAAAATTCGTGCCGATTGCCGAAGTGGACAAGATCGCCGCTTCCGCCCGCGCCGGCGGGCGCATGGCGCGGCTTGCCTTCCGCACAGCCGGGCTTGCACTCGGCAACGGCCTTTCACGTCTGTTCAGCCTGCACGGCCATATGCCGGTCTTCATCACTGGCCCCGGCACACGCTATTTCGATCTTCTGGAAATCGGCCTTCACGATGGCCTTGCGCAATCGCAGTCGGTCCGCTTCGGCGGAATGCCAAAAATCGGCATCGCGCCCAACGAACCGGAACTGGTGTTCGAAGGGCATATGGAACACGCTCTGTCCGCCGCCGACGACTATATATTGAGCGCCGATGGCCCTGAAAGAGCGGCAAGGAACTCGGGGAACTGACGGGACAACTCGTAAAAGCTCAGGCCTGCTCCGTCACGGCTTCGCCCTTTTCCTTGACACCAGTCAGCGTGGAAACGAATTCATCCAGAGCGGCAGCCTCGTCCCTGCTCAACCGCAGGCCCTGTTTAGTGCGCCGCCAGAGAATATCCTCTGCTGCAAAGGCCCATTCGTGTTCCACCAGCCAGCGCACTTCGCATTCGTAAAGTGTGCCGCCGAAATGCCGACCGAGGCCGGAAACATCGGTGGCGACACCGAGCAGTTCCGCAGCCTTCGTGCCGTAGTTTCTGATGAGCCGCTCGGCATGGCGTCCATCAAGGAATGGGTAACGGGAGACAAGCGCCCTCACCTGGGCGTCATATCTCTCCACCCCGAAGTCACCGCCCGGCAGATACGATCCCGCCGTCCAGGGCTTGCCCTTTTCTCCGATGGCTGCGCCGATCTTTTCCAGAGCATGTTCCGCCAGCCGCCGGTAGGTGGTCAGCTTGCCGCCGAAGATATTGAGTAGCGGCGCTTCGCCCTCTGCCTCTTCAACCTTCAGCACATAGTCGCGTGTGGCTTCCTGCGCCTTTGAAGCGCCATCATCGAAAAGCGGGCGCACGCCGGAATAGGTCCAGACGATATCATCCGGCTTCACCGGCTCGCTGAAATATTCGCTGGCGGCATTGCAGAGATAGGAAATCTCTTCCTCAGAGATGCGCACCTTGGCCGGATCGCCCTTATAGTCGCGGTCCGTGGTGCCGATCAGCGTAAAATCTTGCTCATAGGGAATGGCGAAGATGATGCGGTTGTCCGGGTTCTGGAAGAAATAGGCGCGCGGATCGGAAAACTTCCTGCGCACGATGATGTGGCTGCCCTGCACGAGACGAACATTGTGCACATCGTTGCGGCCGAACACGCCGGACAGCACGTTATCCACCCACGGGCCAGCGGCATTCACCAGCATGCGCGCTCTGTGCGTGGCTGAACGGCCGGTCTTTTCGTCCAGCGTCTCGATAAGCCACACGCCGCCTTCGCGCCGTGCGGAAACGACCCGCGTGCGGTTCATGATCGTCGCACCGCGATCCGCCGCGTCACGCGCATTCAGAACTACGAAACGGGCATCGTCCACCCAGCCGTCGGAATATTCGAAAGCCTTGGCAAAGACCGGCTTCAGAGGTTTGCCTGCCGGGTCCTGCCGAAGATCGACCGTGCGCGTCGGCGGCAAAAGCTTGCGGCCGCCGAGGTTGTCGTAAAGAAAGAGGCCAAGCCGGACCATCCATGCCGGACGCACGCCGCCTTTCTGGAGCGGCAGGACGAAGCGCATGGGCCAGATGACGTGCGGGGCCATGGACCACAGAATTTCACGCTCCATCAAGGCTTCGCGCACCAGACGAAACTCATAATGTTCGAGATAGCGCAGGCCGCCATGAATGAGCTTGGTGGCTGCCGAAGACGTACCGGAGGCAAAATCGCCCTTTTCCGCAAGCGCCACGGAATAGCCCCTACCCACGGCATCGCGGGCAATGCCGCAACCATTAACGCCACCGCCGATGACAAAAAGATCGAATATGTTTTCGCCGGACATAGGGCCTCCCAAAACAGCGCCGGGGACCATTTTCCCCTACGTTGAAAGATTATCGTCATAAAAACGAAAACAAAACGAATGTCAAAAGAAAACAAACGAAACCCATGTTTTCAGCACAAGCGAACGGCAACTGCCGCCGGTGAATCACGTCGCCAGCGTGTTTCGGGATGTCGGTACGGGGTCTGTGTTTCAGACGTGTGTCGGAGTGACCTGCTCAAGCTCGTAAAGCACGCCGCCCATATCCTTTGGATGCAGGAAGAGAACGGGATTGCCATGCGCGCCGATCTTCGGCTCGCCATCACCTAAAATGCGGATGCCTTTTTGGACGAGATCGTCTCGCACGGCCAGAATATCCGGCACCTCAAAGCACAGATGATGCGTGCCGCCACCCGGATTTCTTTCGAGGAAGGCGGTAATCGGGGAGTTCTCTCCAAGCGGATGAAGAAGTTCGATCTTGGTATTGTCAGCCTGAACGAAAACCACTGTCACGCCGTGTTCGGGCAGGGTTTGCGGCTCGGAAACTTGAGCGCCAAGCGCCCTGTATCGCGAAACCGCGGCATTAAGATCGGGCACGGCAAGGGCGACGTGGTTCAATCTTCCGAACATGGCCGTATTCCTCTCACGCGTTGCGCCGGATGCCTTCGAGCAGATCGAGAACCTTGTTGGCCGCATCCATGACATTGGTGCCGGGTCCGAAAATCGCCGAAACGCCGTGGTCCAGCAGGAACTGGTAATCCTGGCGTGGGATGACGCCGCCGACGACGACGATGATGTCCTGGGCACCCTTCTGCTTGAGCGCCTCCACAAGCTGCGGTGCGAGCGTCTTGTGGCCTGCGGCAAGCGACGACATGCCGACCACATGCACCTTGTTCTGAACCGCAAGATCGGCTGCCTCGGCAGGCGTCTGGAACAGCGGCCCGGCCAGCACATCGAAACCGATATCACCAAAGGCCGACGCGATAACCTTCGCGCCGCGATCATGCCCGTCCTGCCCGAGCTTTGCGACCATGATGCGCGGTTTGACGCCGAGCCGTTCTGCCACGCCGGAAAGCCGCGTAGCGAGCGTGGCAAGCTCCGGCTCGTCCTTGTAGGCTTCTCCGTAAATATCCTCCACCACTTCCGGCACGGCAACGTAATCGCCGAAGACGGCACGCAGCGCATCGGAAATCTCGCCGACGGTAGCGCGGGCGCGGGCGGCGACGACTGCCGCCTCGAGAATATTACCCTTGCCGCTGCGGGCAATTTCAGACAACGCCGCCAGCGCCTTCGAGAGGTCCCCGCCGTCGCGGCGACGTTTGGTGTCCTCAAGGCGGCGGATTTGCGCGGCGCGTACGGCGGCGTTGTCGATATCGAGAACGTCGATATCCTCCTCGGTTTCCAGACGGTAGCGGTTGACGCCGACGATGACTTCCTCGCCCTTGTCCACGGCCGCCTGCCGACGCGTGGCCGCCTCCTCGATCAATCGCTTGGGCAGGCCTTCGGCCACCGCTTTGGTCATGCCACCAAGCGCCTCCACCTCCTCAATCAGCGCCCAGGCTTTTTGCGCCAGTTCATCCGTCAGGCTTTCGACGTAGTAGGAACCGGCCAGCGGATCGACGACCTTGGTGACGCCGGTTTCATGCTGGAGAATAAGCTGGGTGTTGCGGGCGATGCGGGCGGAAAATTCTGTCGGGAGGGCAATGGCTTCATCAAAGGAATTGGTGTGCAGCGATTGTGTGCCGCCCAGCACGGCGGACATGGCCTCGAAAGCGGTGCGGACAATGTTATTGTAAGGGTCCTGTTCCTGAAGAGACACACCGGATGTCTGGCAATGGGTGCGCAGCATGAGCGACGACGCCTTTTGCGGCTTGAACTCTTCCATGATGCGCGACCAGAGGAAGCGGGCGGCGCGCAGCTTTGCGGCCTCCATGAAGAAATTCATGCCGATGGCAAAAAAGAACGACAGGCGGCCGGCGAAATCATCGACATTCAGTCCCTTGGCAAGGGCGGCCCGCACATATTCCCGCCCATCCGCCAGCGTGAAGGCAAGCTCCTGCACCAGCGTGGCACCTGCCTCCTGCATGTGATAGCCGGATATCGAAATGGAGTTGAATTTCGGCATCTCCTTCGCCGTATATTCAATGATATCAGCAATGATACGCATCGAAGGCTCGGGCGGGTAGATATAGGTGTTGCGGACCATGAACTCCTTGAGAATGTCGTTCTGGATGGTGCCGGAAAGTGCGGCACGCGAGACACCCTGCTCTTCCCCCGCAACGATGAAATTGGCGAGCACCGGAATGACGGCCCCATTCATGGTCATGGAGACGGAGACCTTTTCGAGCGGTATGCCATCGAACAGGATTTTCATGTCCTCGACGCTGTCGATCGCTACGCCTGCCTTACCGACATCGCCTTCAACGCGCGAGTGGTCGCTGTCATATCCGCGATGAGTGGCAAGATCGAAGGCGACCGAAACACCCTGTTGGCCGGCGGCGAGCGCCTTGCGGTAAAAGGCGTTGGAAGCTTCGGCAGTCGAAAACCCGGCATATTGGCGGATCGTCCATGGCCGCCCGGCATACATGGTGGCGCGCGGGCCGCGCGTGAAGGGTGCAAAGCCCGGCAGGCCATCGAGATGTGAAGCCTTTTTCAGGTCATCGGCCGTGTAAAGCGGTTTGACGTCAATGCCTTCGGGCGTATGCCAGACGAGTGCATCCGGTGAACGCTTCAGCTCCTTTTCGGCAAGCTGCAGCCAATCCCGCACCGTTTTTTCACCCGACATGCATATCTCCCCTTCTGCATTTCATTTTCAGTACTGTGACTGGTGATCGTGACCGAAATCCAGCCTACCCCGTAACCCGCTCCGCCCCTCATCCGTTCCTCAAAAACGGTATCAAGCCCTATTCAAATTCGATGATAACCTCATCCACGGCGAGGCTATCGCCCGGCTTTGCCGACACTTTGGCGACCCGGCCGCGTTTTTCCGCACGCAGGATGTTCTCCATCTTCATTGCCTCCACCGTCGCCAGCGCCTGACCGGCTTCCACCTCGTCCCCCTCGCCAACCGAGATCCCGGTGATGACGCCCGGCATCGGGCAGAGCAACAGTTTCGACGTATCGGGCGGCAGCTTTTCCGGCATCAGCAGCGCCAGTTCCGCCACGCGCGGGCTGCGCACATGGGCGAGAACATCCATGCCGCGCCAGCGCAGACGAACCGCCGCACCGGCAAGATCGACCTTGGCGGCGATCACCTCGCCCGCCACCGTGAACAGGCCAAGGCTGCGGCCGGGAAGCCAGCCGGTAGCGACCGTCAGCGCAGCACCATCCTCAAAACGGATTGCCATGCCTTCAGCACCGGTTTCCACGCTGACGCTTCGACGGGATTGACCAAGCGAAACCACCCAGTCCTGACCGACAATGCGACGATGATTGCCAATGGTACCGGAAATTTCGACCGCACGGTTTTGAAGCCGCTGGTGGATAACGGTGGCGATGGCTGCGAGCTTGCGCGCGGAGGCCTCATCGGGCTCGACCCCGGAAAAGCCCTCCGGAAATTCCTCGGCGATAAAACCCGTCGTCAGACGGCCGGCCCGAAAACGCTCGTGCTGCATGACAGCCGAGAGGAACGGCAGATTGTGGCCGATGCCCTCCACTTCGAAACGATCCAGCGCCTGCCCCATGGCATCGATGGCGGTTTCACGATCCTTTGCCCAGCTACAAAGCTTGGCGATCATCGGATCGTAATACATCGAGATTTCACCGCCTTCGAAGACGCCGGTATCGTTGCGGATCACGGTGCCGTTTTCCTGCTCGCCCTCTTGCGGCGGGCGATACCGTGTCAACCGGCCGATGGAGGGCAAGAAATTACGATACGGGTCTTCAGCATAAAGCCGGCTTTCGATTGCCCAGCCGTTCAACCTTATATCGGTCTGCCCGAAGGACAGCTTTTCGCCTGATGCCACGCGGATCATCTGCTCGACCAGATCAATGCCTGTGACGAGTTCCGTTACCGGATGTTCCACCTGCAGGCGCGTATTCATTTCCAGAAAGTAGAAATTGCGCTCGCCATCAACGATGAATTCCACCGTTCCGGCCGAATGGTAACCAACTGCTCTCGACAGAGCCACGGCCTGCTCGCCCATGGCCTTGCGCGTTGCCTCATCAAGAAAGGGCGATGGCGCTTCCTCAATGACCTTCTGGTTGCGGCGCTGGATCGAGCACTCTCGCTCGCCAAGGTAAAGAATATTGCCGTGTTGATCGCCCAGCACCTGAATTTCGATATGGCGCGGCTGGGTGACGAATTTCTCGATGAAGATGCGGTCGTCCCCAAAGGAAGATTTCGCCTCGTTTTTTGACGACTGGAAACCCTCGCGCGCCTCCGCATCGTTAAAGGCGATGCGCATGCCCTTTCCGCCGCCGCCGGCCGAGGCCTTGATCATCACGGGATAACCGATCTCGGAGGCGATCCTCACCGCCTCATCTGCATCCCCAATCAGCCCCATATGGCCGGGCACGGTGGAAACACCGGCTTCCGCCGCGAGCTTCTTGGAGGTGATCTTGTCGCCCATGGCCTGGATAGCGCCGACCGGCGGGCCGATGAAGATCACACCCGCCTTCTCCAGCGCCTCGGCAAAGGCAGCGTTCTCCGACAGGAAGCCATAGCCGGGATGCACCGCATCAGCCCCGGTCTTCTCGATCGCAGCAACGATTTTATCGATGACGATATAGGACTGCGACGAGGGCGCCGGACCGATATGAACGGCCTCATCCGCCATCTTTACATGCAAAGCATTGGCATCAGCATCCGAATAGACGGCAACCGTCGCAATGCCCATCTTCTTCGCCGTCTTGATGACCCGGCAGGCGATCTCGCCGCGATTGGCGATGAGGATTTTCTTGATCACGCGGTTATTCTCCCCTCTTCCCCTCACGACAAATGCCGTATGCCGTCCTCAAATCTCGAAAAAGTTCTCGAAGGATTCCGGGAAACTCTGCCGGGCGACGCGCTCGTCGATGACAAGCATCGCCTGGTAGGAAAGCGGATCGAAATTCTTTTCCGCCGGCAAGACCTCGCGGCCGAACAGCAGGCTGAGGCGGGCCGCGTCGAGATTACCACGCTCGAACGGCTCGGGACCAAAATGGTGCCAGAGCGAGTGCAGGAAGGCCGCATCGATGCGGTGTTCCTTGGAATCGTCCCGCGCCCTTCGGGGTATCATCTTGATGGGCGTTACCCCTTTTGGATTGGCGCGGCGGATGGTGAACTGGATGCCCGTGCTCGGCATGCCGGAGGGAAATCCCTTGTGTTTGGTCATTTCGGGCAGGTTCGCCATCTTTTGTCCTTCCAGAAGCATTTCCATTAAAAGCAGGTCCGCTTTTACGTCCGGATATGCGTAAATTCAAATAATTAGAGCGCTTTCATGGTCCTATTAAAACCAGAAGCGCTCTAGTCTTTTCGTTATGCCTTGCCGATTTTGTCCTGCGTCTTCTGCTCGAAGTCGGAGGCATCGTGGCGTTCATGCAATTGTTCGGACGGATCGCCCGAGGTTTTGTTGACGATCACGCCGCGCTTGACCGCAGGGCGTTCGCCAATTTCAAGCGTCCAGCGCATAAGGTTCTTATAACCGGCCGCTTCAAGGAAAGCACCGGCATCGCCATAAGCTTGGCCGAGCGCTATCTTGCCATACCAGGGCCAGACGGCCATGTCGGCAATCGTATATTCCGAGCCCGCCAGATAACGGTTGTCGGCCAGATGACGGTCAAGCACGTCAAGCTGGCGTTTAACCTCCATGGCGTAACGGTCGATAGCATATTTGATCTTGATCGGGGCGTAGGCGTAGAAATGGCCGAAACCGCCGCCGAGGAAGGGGGCGGAACCCATCTGCCAGAACAGCCAGTTCAGCGCCTGCGTGCGGGCATTGCCCTCTTTCGGCAGGAAAGCGCCGAATTTTTCCGCGAGATAGACGAGGATCGAGCCGCTCTCGAAAACCCGGGTCGGCTCGGGCGTCGAATGATCCATCAGCGCCGGGATCTTGGAGTTCGGATTGACGCCGACAAAACCGGAGCCGAACTGGTCGCCTTCGCCGATCTTGATCAGCCAGGCATCATATTCGGCGCCCTTGTGGCCAGCGGCCAGCAATTCTTCCAGCATGATCGAGACCTTCTGGCCATTCGGCGTTGCCAGCGAATAAAGCTGCAACGGATGTTTGCCGACCGGCAATTCCTTGTCATGGGTGGGACCGGCGATCGGGCGATTGATATTGGCGAACTGGCCGCCATTACCCTTGTCCCAGGTCCAGACCTTGGGCACTTCATATCCGGCGGGAAAATTATCTGCGGAGGAGTTCTCGGCCATAAAAATCAGTCCTTGTGCGTTTCGGGAGGGCACCGAAGGTCGGGCGCCTGAACATCATTATAGTAAGGTGGCCAAAGTATTTTTCCAGCCCCAGAGCAGGTCAGAGCGGAATGGTATCGTGCTTTTTCCAGCGGGTTTCGACGTTCTTGCCCCGCAGCGAAGCAAAGGCACGGGCGATGCGGCGGCGCGAGGAATGCGGCATGATGACCTCATCGATGAAACCACGCTCTGCCGCCACGAAGGGATTGGCGAAACGCTCCTCATATTCCCTTGTGCGCGCGGCGATCTTGTCCGGATCGGAAAGCTCCGAGCGATAGAGGATTTCCGCGGCCCCTTTTGCGCCCATGACAGCGATTTCCGCAGTCGGCCAGGCATAGTTCACATCAGCGCCGATATGTTTCGAGGCCATCACGTCATAAGCGCCACCATAGGCCTTGCGGGTAATTAGCGTCACCATCGGAACCGTCGCCTCAGAATAGGCAAACAGCAGTTTCGCGCCGTGCTTGATGACGCCGCCATATTCCTGCGCCGTTCCCGGCAGGAAACCGGGCACATCCACCAGTGTCAGCAGGGGAATGTTGAAGGCATCGCAGAAGCGCACGAAGCGGGCGGCCTTGCGTGAGCTGTCAATATCCAGACACCCGGCCAGCACCATCGGCTGGTTTGCGACGACGCCTACCGTCTGGCCTTCCAGACGCATGAAACCGGTGATGATGTTTCTGGCAAACGCCTCCTGCAACTCGAAGAAATCGCCCTCGTCGGCGAGCGCATGGATCAGTTCCTTCATATCGTATGGCTTGTTGGAACTGTCGGGGATCAGCGTATCGAGGCGCGCTTCCAACCGTGCGGGATCGTCATGAAAAGGCCGGACTGGCGGTTTTTCCCGATTATTCAGCGGCAGGAAATCGAAAAGCAGGCGCACATGCTCAAGTGTCTCGATGTCGTTTTCATAGGCGCCATCGGCAACGGAGGATTTTTTGGTGTGTGTGGAGGCGCCGCCCAGCTCTTCCGCCGTGACGATCTCGTTGGTCACGGTCTTCACCACATCCGGCCCGGTTACGAACATGTAGGAGGTATCGCGCACCATGAAGATGAAGTCGGTCATGGCAGGCGAATAAACGGCACCACCGGCACACGGCCCCATGATGACAGAGATTTGAGGCACGACACCGGAGGCGATGACGTTGCGCTTGAAAACGTCGGCATAACCGCCGAGCGAAGCAACACCTTCCTGAATGCGCGCGCCGCCACTGTCGTTGAGGCCAATCACGGGCGCGCCGTTGCGCACGGCCATATCCATGATCTTGCAGATTTTCTGGGCATGGGTTTCCGACAGCGAACCGCCGAGCACGGTAAAATCCTGGCTGAAAACATAGACCTGCCGGCCGTTGATGGTGCCCCAGCCGGTAACGACGCCATCGCCCGCCACCTTCTGTTCGGCCATGCCGAAATCCACCGCCCGGTGGGTAACGTACATGTCGTACTCTTCGAAGGAACCTTCATCCAGCAACACATCGATGCGCTCGCGCGCCGTCAGCTTGCCCTTGGCATGCTGCGCCTCAATGCGCTTGACGCCGCCGCCGAGCCGCGCTTCGTCGCGGCGCGTCTGCAATTGCTCCAGAATGCTGGGCATGTTTCCTCCATGCGTTTCCTCAAATCAATAGCTTAGAAAACATTCGCCTAGAAGCCTTGATCGTGCGCGTATGCGTGGCATAAATATTTGCAATATTTACTTTTGCAAAGTTGCAACATGGCTATGGAAAAGCTCTTCATCGGCCGCAAGGTCCGCGGCCTTCGCGAAAACGCCCGCGCCACGCAGGCACAGTTTGCCGAACGGCTCGGCATTTCGGCCAGTTATCTGAACCAGATCGAAAACAATCAGCGACCCGTTTCCGCCAGCGTTCTGGTGACGCTGGTGGAAAAATTCCAGCTCGACGTGACGGAGCTGGCAACCGGCGAAAACGACCGGCTGGTTTCCGCTGTGCGCGAGGCCCTGAAAGACCCGCTGTTCCTGAATTACGAGCCCGGGCTGCAGGAGCTGAAGCTGATTGCGCAGAACGCACCGGGTTTTGCCCATGCGCTTTTGCGCGCCCACCAGGCCTACCGGCAAAATAGCGAGCAGCTGGTGCAGCTGGATGACAGGCTGGGGCGGGGAACCGCGCAGGTGGAAAGAACACCTTACGAAGAGGTCCGCGATTTCTTCCACTTCGTCGACAATTACGTTGCCGAGATCGATCTTCTGGCGGAAGAACTTGCATACGAACTGGAGATAGAGGGCGGCGAGACCTACGGCATTCTCGCGGCCCATCTACGCAGCCGCTTCGGTGTCCATATCACCAGAACGGAGGCGGCGGGCGGATTGATCCGGCATTTCGATCCGGCCGGCAAAACGCTGGCGCTCAGTTCCTACATGGCAGTACCGACCCGCTGTTTTCAGCTTGCGCTTCAGATCGCCCAGCTTCATGCGGGAGCAACCGTGGACAGAGTGCTGGCCGGCGCCGGTTTCCGTAGCGCCGAAGCCGCGGAAATCTGTCGCATCGGCCTTCACAACTATTTCGCCGCCGCGCTGATCCTGCCATATGGGCAATTTCACCGGGCCGCGCAGGAATTGCGCCACGATCTGGAACTTCTGGCCGTGCGCTTCGGCGCGAGCCTTGAACAGGTGGCCCACAGGCTCAGCACTTTGCAACGCCCTGGTCAGAAAGGCGTACCGATCTTTTTCGCCAAGATCGACCGGGCTGGCAACATCACCAAACGCCACAGCGCCACAAGGCTGCAATTTGCCCGTTTCGGCGCGGCCTGTCCGCTCTGGAACATTCATCAGGCCTTCGAAAGCTCCGACAGGATAGTACGCCAGCTGGCGGAAACACCTGACGGCGTGCGCTATCTTTCCATCGCCACACAGATCGAAAAAGCCGGCGCCGGTTTCAACACGGACAGGCCACGCTATGCCATCGCGCTCGGCTGCGAAATTTCCCATGCGCAGAATTTCGTCTATGCCGATACACTCGATCTCGCCAATGCCGCCTCCTTCAAGCCCATCGGCGTTTCCTGCCGGGTTTGCGAAAGGGTCGACTGCGTGCAGCGCGCCGTACCGCCGCTAAAACGCAAACTACATGTCGATCATCTCTCACGTGGGGCCTTGCCCTACCGGATCGCAGACTTCTAGCGCCGCGCGGCCATATCAGGGTAGCGGCACCATCGCGCGCCGCATGATATTTGCATAGTAGCCCCAGAACAGCCGGGCGGCGACGGAGCGCCAGGGCGTCCAGAGTTCCGCCCGCGCCGCCAACCATTTCGCATCCGGCCGTGCCTCGAGCGAAAGCGCGTGGCCCACCGCAGCCCGCAGCGCCACATCGCCAACCGGAAAAATGTCGGGGTGGCCGCCGCAGAACATCAGATATACTTCCGCCGTCCACGGACCAATGCCGCGAAGCGCCACCAGCTCAGAAAGGGCCACATCCGCTTCCTTGCGACTGACGGCATCAAGATCGATGCGGCCATCCGCAACCGCGTGCGCCAACCCTTCCAGCGTTGTTGCCTTGGCCCGGGAAAGGCCGAATGTGGCGCGCAATTCTTCCGGCACCGCCAGATAGTTTTCCGCCGTCACCGCCCCGCCCGTGCCGGCAAGGATACGGACCCATATGGCGTTGGCGCTGGCGCGCGACACCATCTGCGACACGACGATATGGGCAAGGCCCGCAAAGCCGGGCTCGTGAATACGCAACTCCAACGGACCGGCTTTTTCGATAATAAGGCTAAGAGCCGGATCGAGGCGGGCAAGATGCGCCAGACCTTCGCTGATATCGTCGAGGCCCCTGATGATTTTCATGTCTGCACAGCCCATATTCACGTTGGCCCGGCACCGGGTGGCGAGGCGCTTCAAGACATGGCAGAAGAAACCATGCCTTCGCCCGTCCGTCAAAAACCGGTTTATCGTTTTGCGCCCAGCCCCAATGGCGCCCTGCATCTGGGCCATGCGCTTTCCGCTTTTCTGAACCACGACATGATGCGGGAAAACAGTGGCCATTTTCTGCTGCGCATCGAAGATATCGACCAGACGCGCTGCACTCCGGAGCTGGAGCAGGCGATCTATGATGATCTTGGCTGGCTGGGACTGGAATGGGAAAAGCCGGTGCGGCGGCAATCGGAGCACTTCGATGAGTATCGCACAGCACTCGACAGGCTGGTCGAGGCCGACCTCGCCTATCCCGCCTTCTTAAGCCGGGGTGAGACGAAAGCCGTTGTCAGGGCCTTTGAGGCAGAGGGAAGGCTCTGGCCGCGCGATCCCGACGGCGCGCCGCTTTACCCCGCAATAGATCGGCAAAGGCCGCAGGCGGAACGGGCCGAACTTCTGGCATCAGGCAGGCAACACGCCTGGCGGCTCGACATGGAAAAGGCGGTCCGCACCTTGCACAGCAAGCTGTTCTGGCGCGAGAGCGGCGACGGGCAGACCGGGGAAATCGAAGCTTTGCCGGCGCTGTGGGGCGATGTGGTGCTGTCGCGCTCCGACGCCCCCTCGAGCTATCATCTTTCCGTGGTGTTGGATGACGCGCTGCAAGGCATCACCCATGTGGTGCGCGGCATGGATCTGTTTAACGCAACCGCCATTCACCGGCTGCTGCAACAATTGCTGGACCTGCCGCCACCCGCCTATCACCACCACCGACTGATTTTGGGTGCTGATGGGCGCAAGCTCTCGAAAAGCGAAGGCAGCACCGGCCTTTCAGCGCTT
Organism: Agrobacterium tumefaciens; assembly: GCF_013318015.2. Classification (NCBI taxonomy): domain Bacteria; kingdom Pseudomonadati; phylum Pseudomonadota; class Alphaproteobacteria; order Hyphomicrobiales; family Rhizobiaceae; genus Agrobacterium; species Agrobacterium tumefaciens. Next base: position 859,172 of record NZ_CP115842.1, read on the forward strand.
CGGGCGGAAGGAAAAACGCCGTCAGATATCCGCCGGCTTGTCGGGCTCCTCTAGCACCTGCTCGCGGCGCGCACTGTTGCCGGAGATATTGCGGCGGATGATCTGCCGGACCTTGTATTTCATCAGAGCGGCATTCACTTCCGCACCCAGCATGAAGATGACACCCACCATGTAAAGAAACACCAGAACCACCATCACCGAGGCCAGACCGGCGTAGGTGGCGGCATAATTGGCGAAGGTGGAGAGGTAATAGGCAAAGATCGCCGCGCCGATGACCCAGAAGATCATTGTCAGCAGAATGCCGGGCCAGACATCCCAGATGCGGCGTTTGCCGGCCGGAAGCCACAGATGCGCCGCCACCAGCCCGACCGTCAGAACGACGATGGTGCCGTAAAGTCCGAGGCTGGAAACCGTGTTCAGCGCATCCGTCAGCCAGGGAAACCGCTGTTCGGCAAAGGACGTTGCGACCGGCACCGCAACAAGTACGATACTGATGCCGGTAAAGACTACCACTGCGATCAATACATAAAGCAGACTGAGAAGACGGGTGATGTACCACCAGCGCGTTTCCGTGACGCGATAGGCGCGGTTGAGCGAGATTCTGAGCGCCTCGACGCCGTTGGAGGCAAAATATGCGGCCGCCAGCACCGAAATCGTCAGCAGTCCGCCGCGCGGAATGGTCAGGACCTGCTGCACCTGCGCAGCAAGCGGACCTGCGATCGCTTCCGGCCAGGTGTCAAAAATCAGATGCACCGCCGTCTCGGAAAACTGGTCAGCCCCCAGAAAACCGGCCAAAGCCGTGCCGAAAATCAGGAACGGGAACAGCGCCAGCAGGATGGAAAGCGCCATGTGGCTCGCCATCGCCCAGCCGTCATCCTCGGCAAAATGAGAATAGGCATCGAAGGCAACCTTGCCTGCCAGGCGCACTGCGGCAACCATGTCGCCTCCATTCATCGGCATTTCATTTGTAACTTCGCCCCGAATATGGGAAGTCAGCTCTACTTTGTACAGCGCACAAGCCCGCCTTTCGGTTCCCGCAGGCATACAGATTTTGCGCAATACAATTTTCACAGGCCGGACCATCGGGCCAGCGCAACATTCGGCTTTCCGGAGCGGCATAGATGCCTGAAAAACCCGTCATCATAATTACCGGATGTTCCTCGGGCATCGGAGCCCATTGTGCCGGCGCGCTTCACCGCGACGGCTGGAGAGTGTTTGCCACCGTGCGCCGCATCGTCGATATGGCCGCGCTCGAAAATGAGGGCATAGAAACCCTGATCATGGACTATACCAAGCCCGAAACCATCGCGGCTCTCGTGGATACGGTTGCGGCCAGAACCGGAGGCCGCATCGATGCGCTGTTCAACAACGGCGCCTATGGCCAGCCGGGTGCTGTGGAGGATCTGCCGGTGGAAGCACTGCGGCAGCAATTCGAAACCAACGTCTTCGGCTGGCACGATCTGACGCGGCGGGTCATTCCCTTCATGCGCCAGCACGGTTCAGGGCGCATCGTGCATTGCTCCTCCATTCTCGGCCTCGTTCCCTATCGTTATCGTGGTGCCTATACCGCATCGAAATTCGCGATCGAGGGCCTTGGCGTCACGCTGCGCATGGAACTTCAGGGCAGCGGCATCCATGTGAGCCTGATCGAACCGGGGCCGATCACGTCGAAATTCACCACGACGGCGCTTGCCCACGTCAGGGACAAGATCGATCTGGAAAACTCGGCCCATGCTGTGGAATACAAGCGTCAGCTGGCGCGGATGGATGGGTCCGGCCCGGTCAACCGCCACAAGCTTGGCCCCGATGCCGTTTATGCCGTGCTGAAACACGCCCTGACCGCCGCAAAGCCAAAACCGCATTATCCCGTCACCGTTCCCGCCAAACAGGGGCTGTTGCTGAAACGGCTCTTGCCTGCCGGACTGTTCTATCGTCTGCTGCGCAGATTCGATTGAGGAGGAGTACCCCCTAAATGTCCGGCTTCACCACTGTTCTGGCCCTTATCGTTATGGGCCTCGTTGTCATCGTGCTGATACGAGGCCTTTTCAACATGCTGAAGGGCCAAGACGCCAACCGCTCCAACAAGTTGATGCAGCTTCGCCTTCTGTTGCAGGCCATCGCCATCGTGCTCATCATGCTGACCCTTTGGCTCACCGGCGGTGGACGCTGACATGGTGAAGCTGAACAAGATCTACACCCGCACCGGCGACAAGGGCACGACGGCGCTGGTGTCCGGTCCCCGCCGCCTGAAGCACGATCTTCGCGTCGAGGCCTATGGCACGGTGGACGAAACGAATTCGGCGATCGGCGTGGCGCGGCTGCATACCGCCAACACTGATATTGCCAGCATGGAAAAGCTGGATTCCATGCTGTTCCGCATCCAGAACGACATGTTCGACCTCGGCGCGGATCTCGCGACCCCGGAAACCGACGAGCCGCCAGCCTACGAACCGCTGCGCATTATCGAGAGCCAGGTCACGCGGCTGGAAAACGAAATCGACGACCTCAACTCCGCAATTGAGCCGCTGACCTCCTTCGTGCTGCCGGGCGGCAATGCGGCGGCGGCCAATCTGCATCTGGCGCGCACGATCTGCCGACGCGCGGAACGGCTCATGGTGGAACTCTCGGTTGCTGAAAACGAGATCGTCAGCCCGGAAGCGCTGAAATATGTCAACCGCCTGTCCGACTTCCTGTTCGTTGCCGCCCGGTTTGCCAATGACATGGGCAAGGCTGACATATTGTGGGTTCCCGGCAAGAACCGCTAAAGCCTATCTCTCGCACAAACGAAGGGCATTCGATGTTCATACCGCTGCACGATGCGAATTCCCTCAAACATATCCGGCTGCAATATGTCACGATCGGCCTGATCGTGGTCAACGTGCTGGTATGGCTATTTACCGGCGTGCTTGCCAGTGACGTCCAGGCCAATGCCGCAGCGCTCGGCCTCGGTTTCATCCCGGCTGTGGTGTTCGACTACGCCTACCTGGAGCCCGCCTTGCAGGTGGTGCCGGATGACCTGACCGTCGTCACCTATGCGTTCCTGCATCTGGATTTCTGGCACATGGCAGGCAATATGCTGTTTCTGTGGGTCTTCGGCGACAACGTCGAGGACGCACTCGGCCACTTCCGTTTCCTTATCTTTTACATCGCCTGCGCCATAGCCGGCGCGCTGTTGCACGGCTTTGTCGCACCCATGTCAGAAGGGCCGCTTATCGGTGCATCAGGCGCTGTTTCCGGCGTCGTCGCGGCCTATTTTCTCCTGCATCCCAAGGTGCGCGTCTGGGTTCTGGTGTTCATGCGCATTCCGTTGCCCTTGCCTGCCTTCATTCCGCTGGCGCTATGGATCGGACAGCAATTTCTGATGCTGGCACTTGGCCTTGAGGAAAATGTTTCCTGGGGGGCACATGTGGGCGGCATATTGGCCGGGGCTGTGATGGTAATTTTCATGCGCCGGCCGGACGTTCCCCTGTTCGACCGCACGATTGTTCCGCCAAGGGCGGCGCAGTTCAAGAATCCGTCGCAAACGGCGGGGTTGTCGCAAATCGAACGGGGCTATGACGGGAGCAGATGAGCCGTTGACGAAGAGATAAATTATTTACGTTAACGTCAACGTAAGGTATGCCTTGCGTGCATGTGATAATGAACATTGCTCCGTTGTATTTGCGGGAAAAATGCTTATCCATGTCGCCAACCTGTTTTTGGAGGTCCGCGCGGTCTTGTCGCCTCGCGGACAGGAGTTTGAGGAAAACCGCCGATGAAGATCCTTGTCCCTGTCAAACGAGTTGTTGATTACAACGTCAAGATCCGCGTGAAGTCGGATGGTTCGGGCGTTGAACTCGCGAATGTGAAGATGTCGATGAACCCGTTCGACGAAATCTCGGTGGAAGAGGCTCTGCGGCTGAAAGAAGCCGGCAAGGCCGAAGAAGTCGTGGTCGTGTCGATCGGCCCTGCCAAGGCGGAAGAGACGCTGCGCACGGCGCTCGCCATGGGTGCCGACCGCGCCATCCTTATCGAGACCGACGAGACGGTCGAACCGCTAGCCGTCGCCAAGCTTTTGAAGGGCGTGGCGGAAGCCGAGCAGCCCGGCCTCGTCATCGTCGGCAAGCAGGCGATTGACGACGACAGTAACCAGACCGGTCAGATGCTGGCCGCCCTTCTCGGCTGGGGCCAGGGCACCTTCGCCTCCAAGGTCGTACCGTCTGATGGCAAGGTCGCTGTGACGCGTGAAGTCGATGGCGGCCTGCAGACGGTCGAACTGAAACTTCCCGCTGTCGTGACCACCGATCTTCGTCTGAACGAGCCGCGTTACGCCTCGCTGCCGAACATCATGAAGGCAAAGAAGAAGCCACTCGACAAGAAGACCCCGGCCGATTTCGGCGTCGATGTCACGCCGCGTCTGAAGGTGTTGAAGACCGAGGAGCCCGCAGGCCGCAAGGCCGGCATCAGGGTCGGCTCGGTGGCTGAGCTGGTCGAAAAGCTCAAAGCCGACGGCGTCCTCTAAGGTTTCGGAAAAGGGAGATTACAACATGGCCATTCTTCTTCTGGCAGAACACGACAACGCAACCCTTTCCGACCTGACGGCGAAGACGCTGACGGCGGCAACGCAGATTGGCGGCGACGTCCACGTGCTCGTTGCCGGCTCCGGTGCGAAGGGTGCCGCCGACGCGGCGGCGAAACTGTCCGGCGTTGCCAAGGTACTGCTTGCCGACGACGCATCCTATGCCAACGCGCTTGCCGAGCCGCTGGCGGCGCTGATCGTCTCGCTGAGCCCTTCCTATGATGTCATCATCGCACCGGCGACCGCTTCGGCCAAGAATGTCGCCCCACGCGTCGCAGCCCTTCTCGATGTGGCCCAGGTCTCGGAAATCATTGAGGTCGTCAGCCCGGATACTTTCAAACGTCCAATCTATGCCGGCAACGCCATCCAGACGGTGCAGGCAAGCGACGCCAAGAAGGTCATCACCGTGCGCCCCACCGCGTTTGCGGCAGCCGCTGAAGGCGGTTCGGCACCGGTGGAAACCATCGGCGCTGCCGAGAACCCCGGCGTTTCTGTCTTTGTGTCCGACGCGCTCGCCTCTTCCGATCGTCCGGAACTGACCTCTGCGAAGATCATCATCTCGGGCGGTCGCGCACTCGGCTCCTCGGAAAAGTTCCGCGAAGTGATCCTGCCGGTTGCCGACAAGCTCGGTGCAGCCGTCGGCGCATCGCGCGCAGCCGTCGATGCGGGTTATGCACCGAACGACTGGCAGGTCGGTCAGACCGGCAAGGTCGTGGCACCGCAGCTTTACATCGCTGCCGGCATTTCGGGCGCCATCCAGCATCTGGCCGGCATGAAGGACTCGAAGGTCATCGTAGCCATCAACAAGGACGAGGAAGCGCCGATCTTCCAGGTTGCCGATTACGGCCTCGTCGCAGACCTGTTCGAGGCTCTGCCGGAACTCCAGAAGGCTCTGTGATTTTAAGCCTTTAGCCAAAGGCGGCGCGTTTTTTGAACGCGCCGCCTTCTCTTTTTCGGCGATATGCGTAACATCGCCGCAAATGACGCAGATGAAATCCCATGAGGAGACCAGCATATGACCGCCCCCTTTAAAAACATCGGTATCATCGGAGCCGGTCAAATGGGTTGCGGCATCGCGCATGTTTCCGCCTTGGCCGGTTACAAGGTGCACATTTACGATCTTTCCAAGGACGGAATCGAAGCCGGCCTTGCCACGATCAACGGCAATCTTGCCCGTCAGGTCACCAACGGCAAGCTCTCCGACGACGCCCGCAAAGATGCACTCGCGCTCATCAGCGGTTCGACTGACGTCAACGATCTGGCGCCCATGGATCTGGTCATTGAGGCTGCTACCGAAAACGAGGAAATCAAACGCAAGATCTATGCGCAGATTTGCCCGGTACTGAAGCCCGAAGCGCTTTTGGCCACCAACACGTCTTCCCTCTCCATCACCCGCCTTGCGTCCGCGACCGATCGTCCCGAACAGTTCATGGGCATCCACTTCATGAACCCGGTGCCTGTGATGAAGCTGGTGGAGCTGGTGCGCGGTATCGCCACCAACGAAAAGACCTTCGATGCGGCGAAGGACTATGTGCGGACGCTGGAAAAGGCGATCACCGTCGCCGAGGATTTCCCGGCCTTCATCGTCAACCGCATCCTGCTGCCGATGATCAACGAGGCGATCTACACGCTCTATGAGGGCGTCGGTTCGGTGGAAGCAATCGACACCGCCATGCGGCTCGGCGCCAACCATCCGATGGGACCGTTGCAGCTTGCCGACTTCATCGGTCTCGACACCTGTTTGTCGATCATGCAGGTGCTGCATGACGGGCTGGCCGACAGCAAATACCGCCCCTGCCCGCTGCTGGTGAAATATGTCGAGGCCGGCTGGCTCGGCCGCAAATCTGGTCGCGGTTTTTACGATTACCGTGGCGAGACACCTGTTCCGACGCGCTAAGGCGCAAGAGATATTCCTCTGAAATCATTCGAGATGACGGGAGGTAAGTCCCTCCCGCACTGGACAATTATTTAGCCTTCACTGCCGATACCAACGCCTTGGCATCTTCGCTGTCCCAGGCTGCCGGACCGTTCATGGCGGCAATCAGGCAGCCTTTTTCGTCCAGCAGAAGAGTTGCGGGAAGGCCGAAAGCCAGCCCTTCCTTTTTCAGAACATTGAAGACGCCCATGGAGCTGTCGCGATAAAGTTTCAGCGCGTCGATCTTGTATTCGTCAATGAAGGCTTTCGGTTTTTCGTCCGCGCCGGTGTCGATATTGACCGCAACAACCTCAAAGCCATCGCTGCCCTTTTCCTTCTCGAGTGCGTTCAGCGCAGGCATTTCCTCCCGGCATGGCACGCACCAGGTGGCCCACAGATTGAGGAGAACCGCCTTGCCCTTGAGATCGGCAAGCGACATGTCCGACCCTTGCGGACCCTTGAAGGACAGCGGGATGCCGCGCGGCGTATCCGTGGCCGACATGGCCGCCACCTGGCCCTTCAGGAGGGGTTTCAGCGAGGCGATGCGGTTTGCCGCACCTTCACATAAACCGGCCTCGGCAACCGCTGCCCCTTGAACCGGGCTCTCAGACCCAATATGCCTGAACCAGACCGCACCCGCGCCGAACACGACACCGGCAACGGCAGCAATTGCAACCAATCTGGCGGAAGGAAGCCTGAACGGCCTTTTTTCTGTCATCGAATACTCCAGGGCACGCAGAACATGGCTGACGGCACAGATCAGAAATCCTCCAACCAGATGTGGGGCGGACGTTTCGCTTCCGGGCCATCAGCCATCATGGAAGAGATAAATGCCTCCATCGGCTTCGACAAGAAGCTTTATGCCCAGGACATCCGCGGCTCTATAGCGCATGCCACCATGCTGGCGGAAAAAGGCATTATTTCGCAGGAAGATAAAGACAAGATCGTTCACGGCCTGAACACGATCCTGTCAGAAATCGAGGCTGGCAGCTTCGAATTCTCGCGCAAGCTCGAAGACATTCACATGAACATCGAGGCGCGACTTGCCACCCTCATCGGCACGGCGGCAGGGCGTCTGCACACCGCCCGCTCGCGCAACGACCAGGTGGCGCTCGATTTCCGCCTCTGGGTCAAGGAAGAGCTGCAGAAGACGGAAGGCATGCTGACCGCGCTCATCGCCGCCTTCCTCGACCGCGCCGAGGAAAATGCCGATACGGTCATGCCCGGCTTCACCCATCTGCAGACGGCCCAGCCCGTCACCTTCGGCCATCATTGCATGGCCTATGTGGAAATGTTCGGCCGTGACCGCGCCCGCGTGCGTCACGCAATCGAACATCTGGATGAAAGCCCGATCGGTGCAGCAGCGCTGGCCGGCACCGGTTATCCTATCGACCGCCACATGACGGCAAAGGCGCTCGGCTTCCGCGAGCCGACCCGCAACTCCATCGACACCGTTTCCGACCGCGATTTCGCGCTGGAGTTCCTGTCGATCGCCTCGATCTGCGCCACGCATCTGTCGCGCCTCGCCGAAGAAATCGTCATCTGGTCGACGCCGCAATTCGGCTTTATCCGCCTGTCCGATGCCTTTTCCACCGGCTCGTCGATCATGCCGCAGAAGAAGAACCCCGACGCCGCCGAACTGGTGCGAGCCAAGACCGGCCGCATCAACGGCTCGCTGGTGGCGCTTTTGACTGTGATGAAGGGCCTGCCACTCGCCTATTCCAAGGACATGCAGGAAGACAAGGAACAGGTTTTCGATGCCGCCGAAAGCCTGGAACTGGCCATCGCCGCCATGACCGGCATGATCCGCGACCTTGAGGTGCGCAAGGACCGCATGCGTGCGGCCGCCGGTTCGGGCTATTCCACCGCCACCGATCTTGCTGACTGGCTGGTGCGCGAGGCAGGCCTGCCCTTCCGCGACGCCCACCATGTGACCGGAAATGCGGTGGCACTGGCGGAAAAGAAAGGCTGCGATCTGGCCGATCTTTCGCTGGAAGACCTGCAGGCGATCCATCCGGCCATTACAAGCGGCGTTTTCGACGTTCTTTCAGTCGAGGCATCGGTTGCCAGCCGCACCAGCTTCGGCGGAACGGCTCCTTCCGAGGTCAAGAAGCAGATCGCCTGGTGGCGTGGACGCAACTAACGCATCGGACCGATAAGTGTGAAGCGGTTTTCGGAAAATCCGATGCGCAGACAAATTAAAATGGGCGGCGGAAACGATTCCATTTTTCTCCGCCGCCCTCATAAATCTGCGTTACGCTGCGATCACAAGAAACAGGGTGCACAAGCGCCCTGTTTTTCGTTATCAGAGAAGCACATATTTCCTTTGGACAGGCTCATGCTTTCAAAAACCGCGCGCAATCTCATCGTTCCCATCGGCATGGCGCTCGCCGTCAGTCTTGCTCTCAGTGCCTGCGGGCGAAAAGGCGATATCGATCCGCCGAGCACGCCGGTCGAAATGCGCAACAAGCGCAATGCCGACGGAACCGAGACGAAGCCGGCAACGGCGGAGCGGCCGTTCATCCTCGACAAGCTTCTCTGACGGGAAAAAGCCTGTGAACCATTTTGGCTATATCGACGGCGTGCTTCACGCCGAAAACGTGCCCGTGCCTGAGATCGCCAAGGCGGTCGGCACGCCGTTCTATGTCTATTCGACCGCGACGCTGGAGCGCCACTACAAGGTGTTCTCAGGCGCTTTCGCCGATGTGGACGCCATGGTCTGTTACGCCATGAAGGCCAATTCCAACCAGGCCGTTCTGAAGACGCTGGCAAAGCTTGGCGCGGGTATCGACGTGGTATCCGGCGGCGAATTGCGCCGCGCGCTTGGCGCCGGTGTACCGGCAAACCGCATCATGTTCTCCGGCGTCGGCAAGACGGTGGCGGAAATGGATTACGCGCTGGAAGCCGGCATCTACTGCTTCAACATCGAATCCGAGCCGGAGCTTGAGGTCCTCAACCTGCGCGCCGTCAAGGCCGGAAAAAGGGCGCATGTGTCCTTCCGCATCAATCCGGATGTGGATGCGCGCACTCATGCCAAGATTTCCACCGGCAAAAAAGAAAACAAGTTCGGCATTTCCTATGAGCGGGCGCGTGCGGTCTATGCCCACGCCGCCACCCTGCCCGGCATCGAAGTCACCGGCATCGATATGCATATCGGCAGCCAGATCACAGAATTGCAGCCCTTCGAGGATGCGTTCCGCTTGCTGCGCGAACTGGTGGAATCCCTGCGCACGGACGGGCACACGATCAGCCACGTCGATATCGGCGGCGGTCTCGGCATTCCCTACCGCGAGGACAATAATCCGCCGCCGCTGCCGGATGCCTATGCGCATATCGTCAAGAACGAGCTAAAGAGCCTCAACTGCAAGATCATCACCGAACCGGGACGCCTGATCGTCGGCAATGCCGGCATTCTGGTGACGGAAGTGATCTATGTGAAGGATGGCGGCGAAAAGAACTTCGTGATTGTCGATGGCGCGATGAACGACCTCATCCGCCCGACGCTTTACGAGGCCTATCACGGCATCCGCCCTGTCGTGCAGCCCGCGGTAGACGCCCCTCGCATCAAGGCCGATATCGTTGGCCCCGTCTGCGAAACGGGTGACTATCTGGCGCTGGACCGCGAGATGGCCGCACCGCAGCCGGGTGATCTGATTGCCGTCAGCTCCGCCGGTGCTTACGGCGCCGTGCAGGCAGGCACCTATAATTCGCGCCTGTTGGTGCCGGAAGTGCTGGTAAAGGGTGACAAGTTCCACGTCATCCGCCCGCGCGGAACCTATGAAGAGCTGATCGCTCTCGATTCAGTACCCGCCTGGCTCGATTGATCCGCCATACATCCGGCTTGGTCGATCACAATTGAGCGAAGCTGCCTAAAAAATGGGGGTGAGCATCCACTTGCCCTCGTCTTCGCCACAAAGAATGTTATCCTTGCTTCTCATAATACAAGCAGCTCGCCGTTCCGGGAATGGCGTTTGACGTGGCCAGAACCGGGAGAACGGATTGATGACCACAGCCGGAGAGGACAGGACAGGCAGAAAGCGCCCTACCGGCGCATTCGCGCAGCGGCCGGATCTTGCCCGCCGGGTTGCGGCTAAACGCTTCTTCGCAAAAATCGTGTTGTTTTCGGAAAGAGTAGCACCGAAGACGCTGTGGCCGCTTTCCATCGCCGCCGCGTTTCTAGCGCTCGCATGGTTCGGCCTCTACCGGCAAATGCCTGACTTCGTGCGGCTGGGCATCGTTTTCCTGCTGGTTTTCGGTTTCATCAGCACCATCCTGCCAATCGTCCGGCTGAAATGGCCGACAGACAACGACGCGTCCCGCCTTCTGGAAGAACGCAATGGTCTCGCTCACCAGCCAGTCGGCGTGCAGGAAGACGAACCGGCGTTGGACACCCCCATTTCCCGCGCCTTGTGGAAAGAACACCAGATCCGTATGGCGGAACGCATCGCCGCGCTGAATGCCGGCCTGCCGAAACCAGATATCGCCCGTTACGACCGCTCGGCACTACGCGCCATTCCCGCCCTTTTTCTGGTTGTCGCCTTCGGTTTTTCCTATTCCAATGGTGCAGGCACGATTGCAGATGCCTTCCGTAGCCGGCCGGCAGCCGGTCCGCTCAATCCCGATATCCGTCTCGACGCCTGGGTCACGCCGCCCGCCTATACCGGCCGCGCCCCGATTTTTCTGACAGGGCGCGATGCGACTGGCCACGACGCGGTGTCCGTGCCGCAATCCTCCAAACTGACGATCCGCATGACCGGTGGCGATGGCGGCGAGGAAGTGACCTTCGAGCCTGAGACCGCCGGCGCCCTGCAGAAGCTTGCCCCCGAAGCGGCGCGCGCCGACAGCGCAAGTGGCGATGTGGCGGCACAGACAGAAAAACGCGCGCCGGATCAACCTGTCACACCGCGCACCTTTGCAATGGATGTGACCGAAAGCGGCATGATCACCGCCAATGGCGAACAATGGGTGTTCAACGTCATTCCTGACCAGCCACCGACCATCGGCTTCGACAACATGCCGCGCCGCGCCGTCAATGGTGCGCTGGAGGTGGGTTTCACCGCCAAGGACGACTATGGCATCAAGGAAGCCCACGCCATCATCGAGCCGCTTGGCGTTGCGGAGGGTGCAACAGCACTTTACCCGCCGCCGGAATTCAAGCTCGACCTGCCGCGGCAGAACAACCGCGAGATCAAGGGGCTGACCAGCCGCAACCTGACCGAACATCCCATGGCAGGTAAGCGCGTGCGCATCACGCTGGTGGCAACAGATGGTGCCGGCCAGACCGGCCGCAGCCCCGCGCATGAAATGGTGCTGCCGGGCCGCAATTTCTCTGAACCGCTGGCGGCTTCGGTTGCCGAACAGCGGCAGATATTCTCGCTCGACACGCGCCAGATGCCAAAGGCGATCGCCTATAACGAGGCGGTTGGTCTGCGTCCGGATGAAACCATTCCCAACACCACGCACTATCTCCTGCTGCAATCGGCGCAGACCCGCATGCGGCTCGCCTATAATGAGGAGATGCTGAAGAACACCGCCGATTATCTCTGGGAGATCGCGCTCGGCATCGAGGATGGTGATCTTTCGCAGGCGGAAAAACGCCTGCGTGATGCGCAGACAGCGCTTTCCGAGGCGCTTCAGCGCAATGCCTCCGATGAGGAAGTCGCCAAGCTGATGCAGGAACTGCGTGAGGCGATGCAGCAGTTCATGAGCGAGCTTGCACAGCGCATGCAGAATGCGCCGCAAGCCAACATGAACCAGCAGGCACAAAACGTCTTGCGGCAGCGCGATCTCGAAAACATGATGAACCAGATCGAAAACCTCGCGCGCTCCGGCAACCGTGACGCAGCACAGGAAATGCTCTCGCAGCTGCAACGCATGATGAACAACCTGCAGGCGGGACGGCCGCAACGTCAGGGCCAGCAGGGGCAGCAGCAAAGCAGCAAGATGCGCCAGCAGATCGACAAGCTGGGTGAAATTCTGCAACAGCAGCAGAAGCTGATGGACGAGACCTTCAAGCTCGATCAGGCGCTGCGTGACCGCATGCAGCGCGGCGACCCGCAGGATGGCGGCGAAGGTCAGGACCCGCAGACGGGTGAAAACGGTGAATCACCGCAACAGGGCCAGCAGGGCGAGAACGGCCAGCAAGGCGGACAGCCGAGCGAGCAGATGACCGCCGAACAATTGCGCGAGGCGCTGAAAAATCTGAGGGCGCAGCAGGACGCGCTGGGCAAGCAGCTGGGCGAATTGCAGCAGGGCCTTCGTGATCTCGGCATGGAGCCGGGCGAAAACTTCGGCAAGGCGCAGCAGGAAATGGAAGGCGCCGGCGAAGCACTCGGCAAAAGCCAGGGCGAACAGGCGGTCGAAGGTCAGGGCAATGCGCTGAACGCGCTGCGACAGGGCGCGCAGGATATGATGGGCCAGATCATGCAGGCCATGCGCCAGCAGGGACAGCAGCCCGGACAGGGGCAGGAAGGCATGGCGGGCCAAGGCGGACAGAACGGCCGCGATCCACTCGGCCGTCCGCGCAGCACAACCGGCCCCGATTTCGGCGACCAGGTGAAGGTGCCTGATGAGATCGACGTGCAGCGCGCCCGCGAAATTCTCGAGGCTATCCGGGAAAAGCTCGGCAACAACCCGCCGGGTGAAATCGAGCGGCGTTATCTGGAGCGGTTGCTGGATATACGGTGAGGATGGAGGCCGCCATTCCTAGCGATCGGGCGTGTTTAACCTCGCGCATTTTTTAGGAAAGGCCAGCTTATCAAACACTCCACGTCATCCTCGGCCTTGTCCCGAGCATGACGGCGGAGAGAGTTGATAACTCCGCAACAAAAAAAGGCGGCCCAAAGGGCCGCCCTTTCTCAAATCTCTGTAGCCTTATCGCTCAGGCCGCAAGCGCCCGCGCAACAGCCTTGCGGATATCCGGAAGCGCAAAAGGTTTTGAAACCACGTCCACGATCTTTTCTGCCAGATCATCAGCGCGTTCGCGCTGTTCGGCATAACCCGTCATCAACAGGATGCGCATGGCCGGGAAGCGTTCGGCGGCGCGGTGCGCCAGCTCGATGCCATCCATGACCGGCATGCGGATATCCGAAAGAAGGAGATCGAAATTGGTTTCCTGAAGCTTCTCCAGCCCCTGCTCGCCGTCTGCCGCCTCGTGGGTCTCGTGACCGTCGAGACGCAGCGCACGGGCAACGAAAGCCCGCAATGCATCCTCATCTTCGGTAATCAGAATCTTCGCCATTAATCATTGCTCCTGGGCATCATTTCCAGCCGTGAGCAACATCGCAGGCTCCTCTTTTCAAGAGGTAAACACCCAGGGTTTCGCTGGGTGAATGGTTAATGAGGCGTCTCCGGCATGTCCCATCCCGGCACGGCAGAAATCGTCAGGCGTCGCCCGTGACGACGCCTACGAAGGGCAGTTCGCGGAAGGCGTAAGCCACATCCATGCCGTAACCCACGACGAAATAATCGGGACATTCGAAACCGACATAGTCGGCCTCCAGATCTTCCTTGCGCTTGACCTTCTTGTCGAGCAGCACGGCGATGGTGACGTGACGGGCGCCACGTTCGTAAAGCAGTTCCTTGGCGAAACGCAGCGTGCGGCCGGATTCGAGAATATCGTCGATCAGAAGAACATCGCGGTCCTTCACGTCGCTGTCGATATCCTTGACGATCTTCACCCCTTGCGAAACGGTGCCGGCACCGTAGCTCGAAAGCGTGATGAATTCGACTTCGGGGGCAAGGCCGCTGTCATGCAGCGCGCGGATGAGATCGGCCGCGAAAATGAACGATCCCTTGAGCACGGCGATGACCAGCAAATCCTTGGTCGGGCCGCTCGCTATATGCTTGGCCATGTCGCGATTGCGCTCGGCAATCTGCTCGGCGGTGTAAAGCGGCTCAATGTTTTTTCCACGGACGACGGGCATTCTTTCTCCTGTGCTGCGCCTTGCCGATTTTACCTTTCAGTAAAAATACGAAGACCACGCGTTAGCACAGTCAACGTTCGGAAGCACCCGCTTCGACGAAGGAAAGCTTGATCTCAGGCGTTTTTCCACCGGGATGGCGCAACTTTGCCGAAAATCCGTGGCTGAAACCGGGCTGCATCTGCCTGACCGGCGGTTCGATGACCATGCTGGCGACCAGTTGCCCCTTGGCAACGAAGAGGTCGGCGCGAAGTGCCGGCACCTCTTCCAGAGCGGCACCGTTGTTCTCCACAATACCGTTGATGAGCAGGACATCCATGCCGCCAGCCTCCTGCGGCGTGATGGTGACATGGGAAATGGCAAGCGGGTTTGCGGCCGCAACGATCGGCTTTTCCGGCACGACCACCGACAGGCCGCCTGAGCAGATGAAAACAAAAATGACGAGCGCCGCAACCAGCGCCGAATAGGCATCCACAGACAGGCGCGACAATTTGCGGTCCACCCAGCCGATGAACGCGTAACCAAGAGCACTGGCGGTGACGGGCGGTTTTTCCATCTGACGGCGCATCGCGCCGCGATTATCGTTTCCGGGCTGACGGACACGGTTTTCCTTGATGGTGACAAATTCCGCGTCTACCACATCGGGGCCGGTGTGGGTTGCCCGCGCCGTACGGCGCACTGGCGCTTCCGGCATCAGGAGGTCGAAATCGAATGCCGCTTGCCGGCGAGATGAACGGAACATAGCCATAGAATTCCTTGGGTGAGGTTTTCCGGCCCGCAAAACTGGGCATTGCAACGAATCCTGCCAAGTTTTAAATTTAATTGGTTAATGCTTCGCAAAAACGGCTCGCATAGGCTACCGGAACCGGGTTAAACGGCGCATCCGGGCCTCACGCGCCAGCGGTTTGCGAACCACCACGAAACGAAGAGACTGGAAGTCCGTTGATCCATTTCGAAAATGTCGGGTTGCGTTACGGCATGGGCCCCGAAATCCTGAGGGACATGACCTTCGACATTCCCAAGGGTTCGTTCCAGTTTCTGACCGGCCCTTCCGGTGCCGGCAAAACCACGTTCCTGCGCCTGCTGCTGATGTCGCTGCAGCCCACACGCGGCAATATCCGCATGTTCAACCGCGATGTGTCGCGCATTCCGCGCAGCGAGCTGCCCATGCTGCGCCGCCGCGTCGGGATCGTCTTTCAGGATTTCCGGCTGCTCGATCATCTGACGACCTATGAGAATGTCGCCCTGCCGCTGCGTGTGCGCGGCAAGGAAGAAAGCGCCTACCGCAACGACGTTATCGAGCTTCTGAAATGGGTCGGGCTTGGCGAGCGCATCAATGTGCTTCCGGCCATCCTCTCCGGTGGGGAAAAGCAACGCGCCGCCATTGCCCGCGCATTGATGGACCAGCCGGAAATTTTGCTGGCCGACGAGCCGACCGGCAACGTCGACCCGCCGATGGCCAAGCGCCTTCTCAACCTCTTTCTGGAGCTCAACCGGCTGGGTACCGCTGTGGTCATCGCCACCCATGATTTCGGCCTGATGGACCAGATCGACGCACGCCGGATGATCCTCACCGAAGGGCGGCTCGACATCTATGAATGAGATCAACCGCAAACAGTTAAGACCAGAGGCGACCGCACCGAAGCGGCCGCCGATGCGTATCCGCCCGATGGCACCCATTCTGCCGCCCTCCAACATTCAGGGCAACGCGCTGATGGTGGTGATCGCCATCATGGCCTTTCTCGCCTGCCTGACGCTTGGTGCCGTTTCCATGGTGCGTGCCACCGCCGCCACCTGGCAGAGCCAGATTTCCCGCGAAATCACCATTCAGATCAAACCCGAGGACGGGCTGGACATGAATGCAGCGCTCACCAAGGCACGTTCTCTGGCGCTCACTTTCGTCGGCACGCGGGATGGCACGATCCTCGATGACGCCGCCACCGCGCGTCTTCTGGAGCCGTGGCTCGGCAGTGGCCTCGATCTTTCCGAACTGCCGGTGCCGCGCCTCGTCGTGATTACCATCGATGAAAACCACCCGCCCGATTTTCAGGCCATGCGCGATATGCTGAAGGCTGAAATTCCACAGGCGTTTCTGGATGACCACCGTACATGGGTCGACAGGCTCGTCTCCATGGCCAGGACCACCGTCATGATCGGCGTCGGGGTCCTGATCCTCGTCTTCACCGCCATGGTGCTGACGGTGGTGTTTGCAACGCGCGGCGCGCTTTCCGGCAACCGGCACATCGTCGAGGTGCTGCATTTCGTCGGCGCCGAAAGCAGCTTCGTCGCGCGGGAATTCCAGAAGCACTTCCTGAAGATCAGCCTGAAAGGTGCGGCAGCGGGCAGCGCCCTCGCAGCGGCAGTTTTCCTTGCCGCCGGTTTCTGGCAATCGAGCACGGTTGCAACGCCGCAAAGCGATCAGGCAAGTGCGCTTTTCGGCTCCTTTTCCGTTGGCCTCAGTGGTTATATCGGCATCGCCACGACGATGATCATCATCGCGCTGCTCACCACCATCACCGCGCGTGTGACGGTCATCCGCACGATCGATGATATCGACCGCGTCCGCTCCGATCCGTCTAAAAGCGACGGTGTCGCATCGTGACGCCGTCTCCCGGATCTCGCGAGGAAACTGCACCCTTCACACGCCGGATGTAACTTGCGGACGGTGGACAAAAATGCCTGTTCCTTGCCTTAATCGGCGAGTATTCAGGAGGAATGTTTGTGAGTCGGACGGACCATGATCAGGAGCAGACGACCACGCGACAGGCAAAAAAGGGCCTGTTGTCGCGGCGAAGTCGCCTGCGCCGTTTTATTCGCGGTCTCATCCTGCTTTGCGTCATTACTCTCGGGGCTTTTTCCGGCGGTTTTTTGTGGTTCGCAGATTCAGTCGCCTCCATGCGCCCGCCCGAAGGCGCCAAGGGCGACGCGATCATCGTTCTGACCGGCGGTTACCAGCGCATCGAACAGGCGGTCGGCCTGCTGCGGGACGGCGTTGGCAAGCGCCTTCTGATTTCCGGCGTCAACCCGGCCACCACCCGCACGCAAATCCGCAAGATGACGCAAGGCTCTTCGGACATGTTTTCCTGCTGCGTGGACATGGGCTACAAGGCCATAGACACCATCGGCAACGCCAATGAGGCGGCGAGCTGGATACGCGACCACGGTTATTCCTCCATCGTCGTCGTCACCAACAATTACCATATGCATCGCAGCCTGCATGAACTGCACAATGCCAGCCCGCAGACCCAATTCATCGCCTATCCCGTTATCAGCGCCGACCTTGCCCGCACCAACTGGTTCGCGGAGCCGGATGTGGTCCGGACCATGCTCTACGAATACATGAAATTCGTGATTGCAGCAGGACGCGACCTGACCGGGCTCGGCAAGGGCGACGGGTTGCGCAAGGCGGGCGCCGATCACCCCACGATCAAGGCGGCAACCTCTTCCCCGTGAATGGAAAGAACGGAGAGAACACGCTTGCTGCGGAGCCTTGTTTTCGTGTAGGCGTCTGGCATCGGCATCCGGCATCGAGGCGCGCCTGAGCTTCGGAACGGCTGCAACCCGGGAATTCTGTCGATGCTCAAGCTGCGCTCTTTTCTTTTCAATACGCTGTTTTATCTCAATCTGATTGTCCGCATGATCGTGCTCACGCCGATCTATTTCATCCTGCCGCGCAGAATAGCCTATGAAATCCCCAAGAACTGGGCGCGATCCAACCATTGGCTGATGAAGACCATTGTCGGCACCACCTTCGAGATCGAGGGGCTGGAAAACATTCCCGAAACCGGCTGTATCTTCGCCCCCAAACACCAGTCCTTCTGGGACACCTATGCGCTGCTGCCCAACCTTCCCGATCCGGTCTATATTCTGAAGCGCGAGCTTTTGTGGATCCCGCTGTTCGGCTGGTATGCGATGAAGCAGCGCATGATCCCGGTCAACCGCGCCGCGCGCGGCAAGGTGATGCTAAAGGTCATGGAGCGGGCGAGAGAGGAGATGGCGGCTGGCCGCGAACTCATAATCTATCCCGAAGGCACACGCCGGCCACCGGGCGCTGAGCCCGAATATCGTTATGGCATCGCACGTCTTTACCGCGACCTCAAAGTCCCCGTCATTCCGGTCGCCATGCATCCCGGCCTCTTCTGGCCACGCCGCTCGACAATGCGTTATCCCGGCCATTTCAAGGTGCGGATCTTGCCGGCCATCGAGCCGGGACTGGACCCGGACGTGTTTTTCAAGACATTGATCGAGGTGACGGAAAAGGCGAGCGACGAGTTGCTGCTGGAGACCGCGCGCAACAATCCGCACCTGCCGCTGCCACCGACCGCCGTGAAGCGTATCGCAGAACTTCAGGGGCAAGACACTCCCGCCGGCTAAACCGCGATCGTGCCGACACTGGCGGCAATGCTTTCCAGCAGCGTGTCGCGAATACCCATATCCTGCAGATGCTGCACGGTATTGAAGACGTAATCGGCATTCGGGCCGGACCGGCCCGATGCGGCAGCCACGATTGTAGCCGCTTCCGCGACACCGAGACCACCAATATACTGCTCGTGGGCGGGATCGGCCACATAGGTCACGGCACTGCCGCGCGTGCCATCGGCGAGCGCAATGGCAACGACGCGTTCCTTGTAGACATTCGTTACCAGCTCGCGCTCGCGCAGATAGGCCATGACCGGACCATGGTCCGCTCCGCGCACGCGAAAGGCAACGCCGAGGCAGGAGCCGCCGCGCTCCAGACCGAGAACAAGGCCGGGCTTCTCCTCAGTGCCGCGGTACACATTTGAACTGATGCAGAGGGAGCGTCGATAACCGTGCAGCCGCGCCTGCTGCCTTTCCTCAAAGGCAAAGCCCGGGTTCCACATCAACGAACCGTAGCCAAAGACCCAAAAATCGTCCATATCCCAAGCCAAATCGAATTTATCTGAAGTCTGTTCATCGGAGATCAATATGGCATCGTCAAGCCAATCCGGCACGGTCAAAAAATTCCTCTGGCTTGGTATCGCCGTCGTGCTGGTTATCGGACTTTACACGGCCGGGTGGTTTTATGCCGCCGACAAGCTGAAGCAGACAGTTCTGAACGTCATCTCGCCTTCGCAGGCCAGAAACGTCAGCGGCGAATGCGGCGACATTGCGTTCAAGGGTTATCCGTTCCGCATCGGCCTTTTCTGCTCCAAGGTAACGGTGGACGACAAGCAGAATGGCGTTTCAGCCTCGTTCGGAGAATTGCGTTCCGCAGCGCAAGTCTACAATCCCGGCCACATTGTCTGGGAACTGGATGCACCGGCTGAAATCCGTACCGCGCACGGCCTGACGGTTTCAGCCCTCTGGCAGAACATGCAGTCGAGCATCGTCACCAAGCTTAGGGGTATCGACCGTACCTCGCTTGTCATCGACGGCCTGAAGGCTCAGGCGGTTTCCACCGTTACCGGCCAGACGATCGATTTCGATGCCGCCAAGACGGAAATGCATCTGCGCCAGAACGGCGCCGATCTAGACGGCGCGATAACGTTGACCGACTCGTCAACCGTCATCAAGGATTGGCCGCAACTTCTGCCGCGCCTCAACGCCATCGCCGATGTCACCCTTGCCGGCAAGGCGGGTATGGTAGACGGCAGCGATACGGCCGGGCTTTACGGTGCGAGCGGCGAGCTTCGCCGGCTGGTCGCTGATATCGGCGAAGGCCGCACCATGCGTATCAGCGGCCCTTTCTCCTTCGATAATGAGGGCTATCTCTCCGGCCAGTTCAAGCTGGAGATCGAAAAGCTCGACGCCTGGTCGGACAATGCCAAGCAGGCGTTTCCGCAGCTGCAATCCACCATCGATACCGCCCGCAAAATGCTCCGCGCACTCGCCGGCGGCGGCGACAGGGCGTCCGTCGACCTCGTGGTGGATCGCGGCCGCGCCACCGTCAGCGGTTTCATTCCGCTGGGGAAGATCCCGCCGATTTAACAGAGAGCTTTTGTAAAAAACACCTCAGCGGCATCCTGAATTTTTGAAAGATGCAGGATGCCGGCTTCTTTGTATCCATTGCGACGATGCCACATCTGCGGTTCCCGCTCGTCCTGCTGGCTGGACGTCATCACCAGTGAGGCACCCTGCTCACGCATCAGAGTTTCCCAAAAAACTGTAAGCGTTGCGCCGACGCCATGTCCCCGAAACTCGGGAACGACGCGGATCATGTCCATGTAGGGGATCTTACCCCAGAACATCGAGAACCGCAGAAAACCGACTAGAATCGTATCTTCTTTCACGACGAGATATTCGCGGCGTCCGACGCAACGCCGCAACCAATCCTCATCGATCCATTTGTCTTCCCGCAGCAGCCATTCGATATCGTCATCCGTCGCCGCCGATATCAATATCACTTCAGCGCCCTACTTCTTCTGATCCAGCGCGTGACGCCCAAAGTCAGGCGTATCGACGTCCTGACCGGCCTCGATGATGGAGCGGCGGATGGAGCGTGTGCGGGAAAACAGTTCGAACAACTTGTCGCCCTCCCCCCAGCGGATCGCCCTTTGCAGCGAAGCAAGGTCTTCCGAGAACCGTGCCAGCATTTCGAGGATGGCATCCTTGTTGTGCAGGCAGACATCGCGCCACATGGTGGGGTCCGAGGCGGCGAGACGCGTGAAATCTCGGAAGCCGGAAGCGGAATATTTGATGACTTCCGACTCGGTTACCGTCTCCAGATCGTCCGCCGTGCCGACGATGTTGTAGGCGATGATGTGCGGCAGATGCGAGACGATCGCCAGAACCTTGTCGTGGTGTTCGGCATCCATTTCATCCACACGCGAGCCGAGCGCCCGCCAGAAATCCTTGAGCCTTTCCAGCGCCTCCGCATCCGTGCCCGGCAGCGGCGTGAAGATGCACCAGCGCTCGCGGAAAAGACCGGAAAAACCGGCATCCGGGCCAGATTTTTCCGTACCCGCCAGCGGATGTCCAGGAATGAAATGCACATTGTCAGGCATATGCGGCGCCATCTGCGCGATGACAGAGGCCTTGGTAGAGCCGACATCGGTGACGATGGCGCCGGGCTTCAGATGCGGCGCGATCTGCTCGGCAACCGCCCCGGATGAACCGACCGGCACTGAAACGATCACAAGATCAGCATCCCTGACCGCCTGCGCGGCGGATGTCGTATACTCGCTTCCAAGCGCCAGTTCCTCTGCCCGCTTCAGCGTTTCCGCGCTGCGGGTGGAAATCGTGACATGCCGGGCAAGACCCAGTTCCTTGATGTCGCGCGCAATGGACGAGCCGATCAGGCCGATGCCAACAAGCGCGATGCGCTCAAACATGATCTCGCCCATTACGCCTGCCCCATGAACTCGGTGAGCGCGGCGATGACGCCAAGATTGGCTTCTTCCGAACCAACCGTCATACGCAAGGCATTGGGGAAACCGTAACCGCGCACGGCACGCAGGATATAACCGCGGCGGCTCAGGAACTCGTCCGCATCTGGTGCACGCTTGCCATCCTGGTCCGGGAAATGGATCAGGACAAAGTTGGTGACTGATGGCGTGACCTTGAGGCCGAGACCGGTGAAGACCGTCGTGAGTTTCTCCAGCCAGAGCGTGTTGTGAGAGATCGCCTTTTCCAGGAATGCCTGATCGCGGATGGCCGCGGCACCCGCTGCGATCGCCGGCGCGCTCATGTTGAACGGACCACGCACCCGGTTCAGCGCATCGATGATGGCGGCCGGACCATACATCCAGCCGACGCGCAGTGCGGCCAGACCGTAAACCTTGGAGAAGGTGCGCGTCATCACCACGTTGCGGTTCCCAGACACCAGCTCGAGACCGGCCTCGTAGTCGTTCTTGCGTACATATTCGGCATAAGCCGCATCAAGCACGAGCACGACATGTTTCGGCAGACCAGCCTGAAGGCGGCGGATTTCCGCGACCGGAACATAGGTGCCGGTGGGATTGCCGGGATTGGCGATGAAAACCATCTTCGTCCTTGGCGTGACGGCGGCAAGAATGGCGTCCACATCGACGGCGCAATCCTTTTCCTTCACCGTCACCGGCGTTGCGCCCGCACCCATGATCTGGATCTTGTAGACGAGGAAACCGTGTTCGGTGATGATCGCCTCATCGCCCGTACCCAGATAGACGTGGCAGAGCAGGCCAAGAAGCTCATCCGAGCCGTTACCGCACATGATATTCGCTATGTTGAGGCCATGCACGTCTGCAATCGCCTGACGCAGCGCAATCGCCTGTCCGTCGGGATAGATTTCCAGATGGCTGGCGGTGGCGGCGAATGCCTCGATCGCCTTCGGGCTTGGCCCGAGCGGCGTTTCGTTGGAGGAGAGCTTATAAACCTTCGCGACGCCATCCACATGTTCCTTGCCGGGAACATAAGCGGCGATATCCAGAATACCCGGACGCGGAAGAGGTTGGCTAAGCTCTGCACTCATTTGATCGACCTTCGGAAATGCGCCGGGGAGCCCGGCAAAAGCAATGCCGGAGGCATTAGACCGGAATGGCCCCTTTGTCGAGGGTCAGCGCGGCTTTCCGTGCTTTGCGGCGGTGCGGGTGGTGGGCACACCCTGAGGCGCAAGGACCGGCACGAAAACCCGGCGTGAGGCGCGCTGGGTAACGGGCAATCCCTGATAGAGACGTTTCTGTGCCTCAACCACGATAACGCCGGAAAACAGCGGCCAGAGCCTGCGGCCGGTAAGCTCAAGGTATCGGCGGAATTTCAGTACCGGGCGGCTGGTGGTGGGCGGAAAGAAAAGCGCTTCGGCGCTTGCCCCCGGCGTAAAATTGGTCTCGCGCAGAAGCGCCGTCAACTGCCCGCGCGAATAGGGCCGGCCCGAGCCGAAAGGTGTGTGTTCCATGCGTGCCCAGACCCCACGCCTGTTCGGCACCACGATCACCAGACGCCCGCCGGGCGCCAGCACCCGCCAGAGTTCTTTCAGGGTTTCGCGCGGATTTTCGGCAAATTCCAGAGCATGCACCATCAACACCCGGTCTATCGACGAATCGGGTAGCGGCAGTTCCTCGTCAAACACCAGCGCCGTGGAGGAAAGCTCGCCTGCCGGCCAGTTCACCGCTCCCTGCCCCGCCGGCATGAAGGCAAAGGTGCGCTCCGTGTCATGACGGAACCGCTCCAGAAACGGCACGGCGTAACCGAGGCCGACCAGCCTTTCCTCCGGCAAAGGCGGCCAGAGCGATGAAAGCGCCATGGTGATCGCCTGCTCGGCCGAGCGGCCAAGCGGGGAATGATAGAATTCGCGCAGATCGACGATATCGGTGTTCATGGGCGAGAATGTAGCATCAGGCGGTTGGACTTCAAGGCGTCTGCGCCTACATTGAAATTCAGGCGGACAAATGCGCCGGCTAAGGCCGGCAAATGGAGAGGACCACGATGAAACCTTTGGAAATAGACGTCTTTCTTTGCCGCAGTGATAATTTTGGCGTTCTGCTGCACGATCCAGAAAGCGGGGCGACCGCCGCGATCGATGCGCCGGAGGAAGGCCCCATCCTGCAGGCTCTTCATGGGCATGGCTGGAAGCTCACGCATATCTTTACCACTCACCACCATCAGGACCATGTGGAAGCCAATCTGGCGCTGAAGGACAAATTCCAGTGCGAAATACATGGCCCACATGATGAGGCGATTGCGATCCCCGGTCTCGACCGGTCCCAGGCCGATGGCGACGAGTTCGAATTTGCCGGACGGCGCGTTCAGGTCATTGCCACACCCGGTCATACGGCGGGGCATATCTGCTACTACCTTCCCGATGACGGCCTGCTGTTTGCCGCCGATACGCTTTTCGCCATGGGTTGCGGTCGCCTGTTCGAACGTACGGCAACAGATATGTGGCACTCTTTCCAGAAGTTAATGGCGCTGCCGGATGACACGAAAGTCTATTTCGGCCACGAATATACACTTTCGAATGCCCGTTTCGCGCTCACCGTCGATCCTGATAACGCGGCTCTAATCGAGCGCGCCGAAAGCGTCGAAAAGGCGCGGCAGGCGAATGAATTCACCATTCCCACCACCATCGGGCTGGAAAAACAGACCAACCCTTATATGCGGGTGGCCGATGCCGGCATCCGCAGTCATCTTGGCCTTGAAGGGGCAACCGATGCCGAAGTCTTTGCCGAAATCCGCACACGCAAGGACAATTTCTGATGGGCGCCGATCTGTCTTCGGCAGCGATCATTCGCGAACTGGAACTGGAGCCGCACCCCGAGGGCGGCTTTTACCACCAGACATTTCGCGACAAGGCAGGTGGTGAGCGCGGCCATTCAACGGCGATCTATTATCTTCTGGAAAAGGGGACGCTCTCTCACTGGCATCGCGTCACCGATGCGGTGGAGGTCTGGCACTATTATGCCGGCGCTCCGATCACCCTGCATCTTTCCGAAGATGGCAGGGAGGTACAGACCTTTACCCTCGGCCCCGACATTCTGGAAGGCGAGCGCCCGCAGGTGATCGTACCTGCCAATTGCTGGCAATCGGCAGAAAGCCTCGGCGACTTCACCCTCGTCGGCTGCACCGTCTCGCCGGGTTTCGCCTTTTCAAGCTTCGTGATGGCCGAACCCGGATGGTCGCCGGGCGATACCCCGTAACTACATCAACCGCCATATTTGGTGGCGGTGATGTAGACTTGGCCTACCCGCGTCGGAATGACGGCGTAGACCGGGGCATAGACATCCATATTGTCGGATTTGGCGAACCATATCTCCATGGAAATGGATTTCAGGTATTCGATATCCTTGCGGCCCTGGCGATAACCCGACTTCGGCACGTAACGCGCCTTGCAGACCACGGCATCGCCGCTGAAGCCATTCGTCTTGAAGGGCTTGGTGCCGCTGGGGCTCAACACCAGATCCAGCCGCGATTCGCCGTCATAGATCGGCAGGCGCGACGGGCAGATGCGGCCGCCGGCGGGAATGATGAGGCCAGAGATTGGATCGAGGACGGAGCGCAGGTCGCCGTCCTTCACATTCACCCAATTGTCCGGCCGCGCCTTCGGCTCCGGTTTCACCGTCGTCGATGTGACGTTGCCGTTACGATAGACCACATCATAGGTCCGCACCCGCTTGCCGTCCTTGTAAACAAGCGAATATGTATTCGCCTGCAGCCGATGGCCGCGTTTGGCACCCGAAATCGTCGTCTTGCCGGAAATATCCGCCAGAACGCTTGCAAGCCCTGCTGAGCTGAAGGAACCGGAAATCGAATAGTTCGGGCCGTTCATGCGAGTCGAAAAACTCGCCTTGGCAATTGGTAGAATACCGAGATTGATGCTGTATTCGCTTGTATGGCGGGCTTCGGCGGCGAGCGAGGGAGATACGCCTGCAAACGCCATTGTCACAGCCATGAAAATGCTTTTTCCTCTGGCAATCATTTGGATATCACCTTAAAAGAGGCGCGGAAGCGGCCTTATGGGGCGATCATATACGCCGACTTGTGGCAATAAAAAAGCGGATGCCGGTTGAAAACGCCGGAATTTCCTTTCATTTGCTCGCGAGCGGCTTGACTGTTAAGTCCCGTCTGACTATAGAACCGCAACTTTCCAATCATGGCCAGTTGGATTGCCACCACGGTTTTGCCGGTGGCGAGCCAGTGGTGAAACAGACAAACGAAATAGGTGTACCCATGTCCCGTGTATGCGAATTGACCGGCAAGGGCGTCCAGACGGGCAACAACGTCAGCCACGCCAACAACAAGACCAAGCGCCGGTTCCTTCCGAACCTCTGCCAGGTTACGTTGATCTCCGATGCTCTCGGCCAGCGTTTCCGCCTGCGTGTTTCCGCAGCAGCTCTGCGCTCCGTTGAACATCGTGGCGGCCTCGATGCCTTCCTTCTGAAGTCCGGCGAAAACGAACTGAGCATGCGCGCTCGTCTCCTGCGCCGCCAGATCGCCAAGAAGACGGCCGAAGCTGCTTAATTAGCGGTTTCGACATCACTGATATTCAGAAGGCTTGAATGGCTTTTGCCGCTCAAGCCTTTTGCTTGTTCTAATTCGGCTCCAACTGGTGGCATCACCCAGGATAAAAAAATGCCCTACCTGCGCTACACGCTCATTTACGTTCTGCTGATGACACTGGTGGTCGTCGCGTCCAATATTCTGGTGCAATACCCGCTTTCCGGATCGCTGTTCGGCGTCAATCTCGGCGATCTTTTGACCTGGGGTGCCTTTACCTATCCGGTCGCCTTCCTCGTCACAGACCTTACAAACCGCCAGTTCGGCCCGTCAGTCGCGCGCCGCGTCGTACTTGCCGGTTTTATTGTTGGTGTCACACTGTCCTTCTGGACCTCGATCCCGCGTATCGCCGTTGCCTCCGGCACCGCCTATCTGATTGGCCAGCTGCTCGATATTTCCGTATTCAACCGCCTGCGCCGCCAGCGCTGGTGGCACGCACCTCTTGCCGGCTCGATGCTGGGTTCGGTGCTGGATACCGCGCTGTTCTTCTCCATCGCCTTTGCTGCGAGTTTCTCCTTCGTCGGTCCCAACGATGCCTTCGCCATTGAAAATGCCCCCGTGCTCGGCATCTTCGCTCTGGAGGCACCGCGCTGGATTTCCTGGGCGCTCGGCGACCTCTCGGTGAAGATCCTCGTCGGCCTCGTGATGCTACTGCCCTACGGCGCACTGATGAACACGCTGAAGCCGATGCCAAAGGTCGCCAAATCGGGCTGACACCATTGTCATCCAAGGTTTAAGGCTGGGGTGAGAGCGTGGATCGAATCGCGCTTGCAAACCAGCCGACTGCGTTGCAGTCTGCGGTCCGTGGCACAGATCAGAGGCAGGCAGATATGCAGATCAATGACGTTATCGATATTGTGGAGGCCGCCAGCGCCACGCTTTCAGGCTCCAGCTTCAACGACGTCAATCTGTCGGGTACGGTGTTCAACGACGTCAATCTCGCCGGAACCAGCTTCAACCAGATCAACTTTTCCGGCGCGTCATTTACCGACAGCAACATGTCCGGCTGGTCGATCGACGACGTTAATCTTTCCGGTCTGAAACTGAGCAACGCCAACCTGTCCGGCGCGCAGATAACAGGATACCGAATGACAGGGATGAAGATCGACGGCATTCCCGTCGAGGATCTGATGGCTGCCTACAAGGCGGCGCAGCAGGTGTGAACCTTCACTCCACCAGCTTGAATTCCAACATCAGATTGCGCTGGAGAAATGAGTGATTGTCATCGGAAACGATGATGAGGCGTGTGGAACCATCAGGCCCCTTCACCACATCCATGCCTTCCATATTATCGATCTGGTAGACCATGCCCGCTTCCAGCAGGATTTCGCCATCCACCACCGCGCCCGGCCTGATATCGGCAGCCTTGATGCGGCGGATGCGCATCCCCACCCCTTCAGCGAAATTGAAGCGGCGCTCCAGAAGCAGCAGGTCGCCATTGGGCAGGAAAGCACCGTCCGTCACGTCGAATGAGGGGTGATGGGTGACCGCGAATGTGCCCTTCAACGGGCCTTCCAGTATGGCGGCGAGAAGATTGCCGTCGGCATCGATGCTTTTCTCAGCCACCACGACAAGGGCACCGGCAAGCGGCGAATCGGCCGGCGAGACCGCAAGGGCCTCCATGCCGCCATTGTGGCGCAGTTCGCTGTTGGGAATGAGATGAGGCAGGCGGCTGAGCGGCTTTGAGGTCTCGAACCCCGGATCGGGATAGGCGTCGATCCTGTGCCGCTGCTCGTAGCTGACGAATACCTTGCCATCCCGCAGCGCCAGACCTTCCGCATCCATTTCCATCTTGCGGGAGGGTTCACCGCCGCTGGCATCCAGCATGGCAGTGATACGCACGTCAGCCAACCCGGACAGCGCGCCCGACGGGCCGCGTGCGATCTTGCCCGTGAGCCAGTGGCCGGTATCCAGCACAGCAACGAATTCCTGCCCGTTTGGGCGAAAGCGGATGGAGGATATGGCACCGAATAGTTTTTCCGGCGTGCTCATCACCATGCCGCCGATAAATTCCAGCTTGCCGAAACGCCTGGCGCTGGTGCCGACCTCGAAGCCTGACAACAGACGGACGCTGACCGGAACATCGATGGTCGACGCGCCGATGGGAACCGGAACGAGCGCTGCGACCGCAAGAACTGCAGCTACGGCCAGCGATTTACAGGAAAGAAAAGCCCGGCCCCGCTTATCCCGCACGGCGAACCTTGCGGGACGAGCTGGCGGTATTGGTATCCTCGAAGAGAGCAGCAAGCTGTTCGGTCATCGCGCCAGCCAGTTCGTCCGCATCCACGATCGTCACGGCGCGACGGTAATAACGCGTCACATCATGGCCGATACCGATCGCCAGAAGCTCCACCGGCGAACGTGTCTCGATCTGTTCGATAACGGCGCGCAGGTGCCGCTCCAGATAGTTACCCGCATTGACCGACAGCGTCGAATCGTCCACCGGCGCACCGTCCGAAATCATCATCATGATCTTGCGCTGCTCGGGGCGGCCGATGAGGCGGTTATGCGCCCACATCAGCGCTTCGCCGTCAATGTTTTCCTTCAGCAGGCCTTCACGCATCATTAGGCCAAGATTGCGCCGTGCACGCCGCCAGGGTGCATCCGCCGACTTGTAGATGATATGGCGCAAATCATTGAGCCGACCCGGCGAGCCGGGTTTGCCGCTGGCCAGCCATTGCTCGCGCGACTGACCGCCCTTCCACGCCTTGGTGGTGAAGCCGAGAATCTCCACCTTCACACCCGACCGTTCCAGCGTACGCGCAAGAATATCGGCGCAGGTGGCCGCAACCGTGATCGGGCGGCCACGCATCGAACCCGAATTGTCGATGACGAGCGAAACCACCGTGTCGCGGAACTTGGTGTCGCGCTCCTTCTTGAAGGAGAGCGGCTGCATGGGATCGATGATAAGCCGCACGAGGCGAGCCGGATCGAGATAGCCCTCTTCCAGATCGAAATCCCACGAACGGTTCTGCTGCGCCATCAGGCGGCGTTGCAGCCGGTTCGCCAGACGTCCGACGGCGCCCTGAAGATGGGCGAGCTGTTTGTCGAGAAACGCGCGCAGGCGGTCAAGCTCCGCCTCGTCGCACAGTTCCTCGGCGTGGATTTCCTCGTCGAATTCCTGGGTGAATATGCGGTAGTCGACCTTCTCGTTGAAATCGTCGAAGGGGCTGTTGGGGCGGCGGGTCTCGCCGGGCGTCTCGGAATCCTCATCGAGATCGTCGGACATTTCCTCGTCCGACATCTCGGCGCCGTCCATCTCGCCTTCTTCCATCTCCTCCTGCGAGGCCTCGCTTTCATCAGCGGGCGTCGCATCGGAACCGGCTTCTTCCTCGACCTGTTCTTCTTCGGTCTCGTTAGTGCGCGGCTGCTCCTCGTCGGATTCTGCCTCCTGGCTTTCCGGCTCGTTATCGTCGTCGCCGAATTCCTCCGCCATCTGCATGGAGGTCAGCATCTTGCGCACCAGCCGCGAAAAAGCCTTCTGGTCGCCAATCACCTTGGAAAGGTCGCTCAGGTCGCCGGCAGCCTTGTCCTCGATGAAGTCGCGCCACAGGTCGAGAACCTTGCCGGCACTGGCCGGTGGCTTTTCGCCGGTCAGCTTCTCGCGCACCAAAAGGGCGACGGCTTCGGCAAGCGGTGCATCGTCCTTCGTGTTGATGCCCGAAAAATTCGCCTTGGCATATTTTTCCGTGTTCATGGCCTGAATGTTGGAGGCCATGCCCGGCATGCGCAGTGCACCGATGGATTCCACCCGCGCCTGCTCAACAGCGTCAAAGATCAACCGCGCCTCGGCACCCTGCGGCGACATCACCGCATGGGTGTCAGCGTCATGGCAGGCAAGGCGAAGCGCCATGGAATCGCCAAGGCCACGGGTGACGGCGATTTCCTGCGCGGTGGGTTTCTTGGAAATTTCCGGCAGGCGCATGCGCTCTCCGGCAAGGCCAGGCCGCTCATTGGCGAAAACGACCTCAACCTCTGCATCGCCGGCAACCGATCGCACACATCCGGCAATCGCCTGACGCAACGGTTCGGTATCGACCGCCGTACCCGGTTTTGCTCTGGAATTGTCGCCGCGCGCTGCCATTGTCTTTCCTGTCAGTTGTCGACGCTTCGGAGCCGCCCATCCAAGGATGCGCGGCCCGCCGGCGTCTTCAAGTCATCGGTGATGTTCTCCGGACAAGCCGGGGAAGATCAGGCGCTGAGAACGATGTTCGCAGCACTTTCCTTCAGCTCGACGCCGAAAGCCCGCTGATATTGTTCGGCAACCAGCGTGCGCTCCAGTTCGTCGCACTTGTTGAGGAAGGTCACGCGGAACGCAAAGGCGAGATCGCCAAAGATTTCCGCATTTTCCGCCCAGGTAATGACGGTACGCGGGCTCATGACCGTGGAAAGGTCGCCATTGACGAAGGCCGAACGGGTAAGATCGGCCACACGCACCATCTTGGAGACGGTTTCGCGACCCTTCGGATTGTTGAGGCTCTTTACCTTTGCGGCAATGATGTTCACTTCCTGCTCATGCGGCAGGTAGTTCAGCGTGGTGACGATGGACCAGCGGTCCATCTGCGCCTGGTTGATCTGCTGCGTGCCGTGGTAAAGGCCCGTCGTGTCGCCGAGGCCGACCGTGTTGGCGGTCGCAAAAATGCGGAAGGCGGGGTGAGGACGGATAACGCGGCTCTGGTCGAGCAGCGTCAGGCGGCCCGAGGATTCCAGCACGCGCTGGATGACGAACATCACGTCCGGGCGACCGGCATCGTATTCGTCGAAGACAAGCGCGACATTGTGCTGGTAGGCCCAGGGCAAAATGCCGTCCTTGAATTCGGTGACCTGCTTGCCGTCTTTGAGGACGATGGCGTCCTTGCCGACGAGGTCGATACGGCTGACGTGGCTGTCAAGATTGACGCGCACGCAGGGCCAGTTCAGGCGGGCAGCTACCTGCTCAATATGGGTGGACTTGCCCGTGCCGTGAAAGCCGGAAACCATGACGCGTCGGTTGTGAGCAAAACCGGCAAGAATAGCGAGCGTCGTATCGCGGTCGAAAAGATAGTCGGGATCAAGGTCGGGCACATAGGCGTCGCCCTGCGAATAGGCGGGAACCCGCAGATCCGTATCAATGCCGAAAACCTCCCGCACGGACACCGTCGTGTCGGGCAGGTTGGAAATATCAAGGTCGATTTTGCTCATCACGTCTCCAAGGCGGGCGGCGGCCACCCGGCCACATCATCAATCAGGCGGTAAACACGAACGTTGGCTTAGCAGAAACCTGACTGCTTTAACAATTGATATGCTTGAACAACAGCCCGAAAACGTTCTTCAGAGCCGCGATCGCCACCATTAGCATCAGGATGGTGCTTTTTGACAAGCTCCTTATAGCGCCTTTTTATCTCTTCCTGCTTTGCACCCGCAGAAAGGCCGAGCGTATCGAAGGCTTTCGCCTCCAGCGTCTTCAACTTGCGGTCCTGCTGCAGGCGCTGGCCGCCGGCCTTTGCCCCGTTTGCATAACCATTCGTGAAGCCAAAAGGATCGCGGATGCGGGCATTGGCCGCGCCCGCCGCGCCGGAACGCAGCGTGGAGTGCAGCGGGCTGTCGCGCGCAGTCTTGTTCACGCCAACCGTCCAGGTGGGACGATGGCCGGTGATCGCTTCCTTCTGGTAACGGGCGATCTCGGTGTCAGACAGCCCGGAGAAATAATTATAGCCCTTATTGTATTCCTTCACATGCTCGAAACAGAACAGGAAGAATTGCCCCTCGGCATTGCGGCCGACAGGTGCACGGTGAGCGCCCGGCTTGTCGCATCCGTCCCACTGGCAGGTCGGGGCCTGAACCTCAGGTTCCCTGTCCCTTTTTCTGCGTGTACGGATGCGGTCGAAATATTTCGAATCCAGTTTCATGATGCCCTGATTATGGGGTGCGAAAAGGCGCACAACAAGAATTGACAAAGCGGAATGTTGCAGGCTTTTAGGTAGCCCCTTTTAAAGACCAGCCAACAGGATTGGAGCCCATCGCATGTCCCTGCGAGAACGCATAGAAACAAAGCTTCGGCAAAGCTTTTCGCCGGAACGCCTGGTGGTGATCGATGAAAGCCAGATGCATGCCGGCCATCAGCCGGACATAACCGGCACCGGCGAGACGCATATGCGTGTTCAGATAGTGTCTGAAAGCTTCGCAGGCAAGTCACGCATTGACCGCCACCGGGCGATCAATGCACTTTTGAAACAGGAACTCGACGCCGGGCTGCATGCCCTCGCCATCGAGGCGGCGGCGCCGGGGGAGCCGACGCGGTTCTAGGTAACGCGCGCCTTAAGCCTCAGCCGGGATGCTTTTCCGACAGGAAAGACTGCACCTCGGACGTCGCGACATCGTCGGCCACGAAGGACTGGCCGATGCCGTGGGTGAGGATGAAGGTGAGCTTGCCGCCCTTGACCTTCTTGTCCTGCGCAATTGCCGCCATCAGCATCTCGACCGGCGGCAGTTCACCTGGAATATCCTTCATTGACACTGGCAGACCAACCGCCTTGAGGTGCGCTTCGACGCGCGCGGCATCATCAGGGCTTGCAAGGTTGAGGCGGGCGGAAAACTGGTGCGCCAGCACCATGCCGATGGCGACACCTTCGCCGTGCACCAGCCGCTTGCTGTCATAATTCGTTGCTGCCTCCAGCGCGTGGCCGAATGTGTGGCCGAGGTTCAGAAGGGCGCGTACGCCGTTTTCCTTCTCGTCGGCCACCACCACATCGGCCTTCGCCTGGCAGCTTGTGGCAATCGCCTGGATGCGGGCGGGACCGCCGGTGCGGATTTCATCCCAGTTCTTTTCCAGCCAGAAGAAGAAGTCCGGCTTGTCGATCAAGCCATATTTCACCACCTCGGCGTAACCGGCGCGGAATTCGCGCTCGCTCAGCGTATCGAGCACCGCCGTATCGGCCAGCACCAGATCGGGCTGATGGAAAACGCCGACAAGGTTCTTGCCTTGGCGGGTATTGATGCCCGTCTTGCCGCCGACGGAGGAATCCACCTGCGACAGAAGCGAGGTCGGTATCTGCACGAAACGCACGCCGCGACGCACGATGCCCGCCGCAAAACCGGCGAGATCGCCGATAACACCGCCGCCAAGCGCAATCACCGCATCGTTGCGCTCCACCCGTGCGGAGAGAACGGCATCGCAAACAGTGACCAGATGTTCGAAGCTCTTGGTCTTCTCGCCCGCAGGCAAGGTCAGCGAAACGGCCTCGATGCCATCCGTCTGCAGGCCGTCCATCAGGCCTTCGAGGTAAAGCGGTGCAACATGCTCGTCAGTGATGATAGCGGCACGCCTGCCCTTCAGCCGCGACGAAATCTCGCCGCCCGCCCTGCCGATCAGGCCCGGTCCGATCAGAATGTCGTAAGCGCGCTCACCGAGCGGCACATGGACAAGACGTTCGTCGGTGTGGATTTCGGAAGGCGTCATGATGCTCAGTCTTTCTGTTCAAGGCCGGCGATGGCGGCCAGCACTTCGGTCACGATGATCTCCTTGCGGACATCGCGGGATTCGATGGTCAGATCCGCTTCCGCATAGATCGGATAACGTTTCTCCATCAGAGCCGCCAGCGTGGCCTTGGGGTTTTCGGTCTTGAGAAGCGGGCGATGATCACGCTTGTTGACCCTTTCCCACAAAACCTCGATATCGGCCTTCAGCCACAGCGACACACTGCCGCGCGTGATGTGCCGGCGGGTATTGTCGTTGATGAAAGCGCCGCCGCCGGTAGAAATGACCTTGGGGCCACCGCGCAGCAGCCGCTTGACGACCCGCGTTTCCAGCGCCCGGAACTCCTCCTCGCCATAGGTGGCGAAAAGTTCGGCTATCGTCATGCGGGAAACACGCTCGATTTCGACATCCGTGTCGATGAAGGAGACCTTGAGCTGCTGGGCGACCATGCGACCGATCGCGGACTTTCCAGCCCCCATCAGTCCGACAAAGACGACGTTGCGCCCGGCGAGCTTGGCCCGCGCTTGCTCCCCGAGTGTGACCGGGACAGATAAATTCTTTTCATTCATAAAATTGAAAGCCCGTTTGGCATGGATATCTGCAAATGTTTACGAAGCGTCAAGCCAAATTGCTGACTGAATTGCGTTGAATCACATTCATCGCCGCATGCGGCAGCGGCGGACTACCGCTTTTTGATCTTGTCGCCGCTTTCGCTGCACCGCATATACCTTCAGACAGCCACCCTCACGGAGCCGCCATGCCAACCCTCTTCCGCTTCACGATGATACTGGCAACCATCGCGGGGCTGATCTATGGCGGCATGGTGCTGCTGGTCATGTTCGTCAAGCCCAATGATCGCGAGGTGACGGTGCGCATTCCTTCCGAGCGGCTGAACCCGCCGTCGGCGGAGCCGGCAAGGCGCACCCCATGAGTAGCAAAGAGATGAGCGGGCGGGACGGCGCGCGGCTCGAAAGTTTTCTGGAAATGATGAGCGCCGAACGGGGTGCCGCCGCCAATACGCTCTCTTCTTACGAACGCGACCTTTCCGATCTGCGTGAATTTCTCGGTGGCCGAGGCCAGTCCTTGATGGAAGCCGCCACGGCAGACCTGTCGGCCTATCTGACCCATCTTTCCACTCAGGGCTTTGCAGCCACGTCGCAGGCAAGACGCCTGTCTTCCATGCGGCAATTCTACCGGTTCCTCTATTCTGAAGGACTTCGCGGCGACGACCCGACCGGTACCATCGATGCACCCAAGAAGGGCCTCACCTTGCCCAAGACGATGAGCGTCGCGGACGTGACAAAACTTCTTGGCATCGCTGCTGAAGAGGCCGCCTTAACCGGCCCCGGCCAGCTTGCCCGCATCCGCATGCATCTCCTGCTCGAACTTCTCTACGCGACCGGCATGCGCGTCAGCGAACTCGTTTCGCTGCCGGTCAAGGTTTTGCGCCAGGAGGGACGCTTCCTGATGATCCGCGGCAAGGGCAACAAGGACCGCATGGTGTTGCTGTCTCGCGCGGCCATCGAGGCGATGGAAAAATACGACGCGGCCAGGAAGTCGCTCGTACCTGAGAAAAGCAGGACGCCCGCGTCCCCCAAAAAGGCTGACAGTCCGGAAAGTCCGTGGCTGTTTCCTTCAAACAGCAAGGAAGGGCATCTGCCGCGACAGGTTTTCGCCCGCGACCTGAAGGACATTGCCATTCGCGCGGGCCTCAATCCCTCGGCGGTGTCACCGCATGTCCTGCGCCACGCCTTTGCCAGCCACCTTCTGCAGAACGGCGCCGACCTGCGCGCCGTGCAGGAACTGCTCGGCCATTCCGACATTTCCACGACACAAATCTATACACATGTGCTGGAAGAACGCCTGCAAGAGCTGGTACAAACACATCACCCCCTTGCCAAACAGGGCAAAAACCTTGATTAGAGCGACCGGAACCGCCGGATAATCCGGCTCAAACCTTGCGCAAAACGATCGGAAACGGATCTCATGCACAATTATCTCGACTTCGAAAAACCTATCTCGGACCTTGAAGGCAAGATCATCGAGCTGAAGAAGCTTGCCGATGAAGACGAGAGCATAGACACCTCGGAGGAGATCAATCGCCTGGAATCACGCGTCAATGACGCGATGCAGGATATCTATTCCAAGCTGAACGCGTGGCAGAAAACGCAGGTCGCGCGCCATCCGCAGCGCCCGCATTTCGTCGATTACGCCAAGGCGCTGTTCACGGATTTCACGCCACTTGCAGGCGACCGCAAATTTTCCGAAGACGCTGCCATCCAGGCGGGCCTTGCCCGCTTTAATGGCCAGCCCGTCGCCATTATCGGCCAGGAAAAGGGCAATGACACCAAAAGCCGCCTGAAGCACAATTTCGGCAGCCCGCGTCCGGAAGGTTACCGCAAGGCGATCCGCGTGCTGGAACTGGCTGACCGCTTCTCGCTGCCGGTCGTGACCCTTATCGATACCGCTGGTGCCTATCCCGGTGTCGGCGCAGAAGAGCGCGGTCAGGCAGAAGCCATCGCCCGCTCGACGGAAATGTGCCTCAACGTCAAGGTGCCGATCGTCTCCGTCGTCATCGGCGAAGGCGGCTCGGGCGGCGCAATCGCGATCGCCACGGGCAACCGCGTCTACATGCTCGAACATGCGATCTATTCGGTGATTTCGCCGGAAGGTGCCGCTTCCATTCTCTGGCGCGATTCGACCCGTGCCAAGGAAGCCGCGACCAACATGAAAATCACCTCGGAAGATCTGAAGTCGCTTGGCGTCATCGACGGCATCATTCCCGAGCCGATGGGCGGCGCGCATCGTGATCCGGCGGCCGTGATTGGTGCCACCGGCGACGTTATCGCCAAGGCGCTCGCCGATCTTTCGCAGCGCTCGGGCACGCAGCTGCGCGCCGAACGCCGCCAGAAATTCCTGGATATCGGCAGAAACCTTTAGAGCGTTTCCAGTAAAAGTGCGCAGCGGTTTACGTGCGGAAATGCGCAAAAAGAGGCAGTTAGATTTTTTGGTGGATCAAAAAGAAGCCAAAACAATCTAGCTCCAGCCTTATTTTCCTTGAATCTCGCCCCAACTCGGCCATAGTCCGGTCACATCAACAGATGTATCGGCGGCCGCAGGGGCGGGTCCGATTTGAGTTAAGAAGATGTAAACGGTTAATACCGTATTTAAAATACA
Source organism: Agrobacterium tumefaciens (assembly GCF_013318015.2). Lineage (NCBI taxonomy): Bacteria > Pseudomonadati > Pseudomonadota > Alphaproteobacteria > Hyphomicrobiales > Rhizobiaceae > Agrobacterium > Agrobacterium tumefaciens. Next base: position 896,131 of record NZ_CP115842.1, read on the forward strand.
CGCGGGACGGTGTAGAACTCCGTCGCCCGTGCCATCGTCTTTCGGATCAGATCATGCGTTTGACACATTTTGCACTTCTTGCCTGCACCGCGCTCATTCTCAGCGGCTGCAACGATACGCTCGAAACCGTCGAACGCGACGTCTCCCACGTTAAAAACAAGGTTGATTACCCGCTTTCTCCGTCCATTCTTGCCGAGATCGACAAGAAGAACATGGATCGCACCTCGCCGATCATGATCCGCATCTTCAAGGAAGAAGGCGCGTTGGAAATCTGGAAGGCCAAGCGCGACAACCGCTTCGACAAGATTGCCGAATACCAGATTTGCGCCTGGTCCGGCAAACTCGGCCCCAAGGTGAAAGAGGGCGACCGGCAGGCGCCGGAAGGTTTCTACAACCTGACGCCCGCGCACCTCAATCCCAACTCTAAATATTACCTTGCCATCAACACCGGCTTTCCGAACCGCTACGATGCCGCCAACGGCCGCAACGGCACCAACCTGATGATCCATGGCGCCTGCTCGTCATCCGGCTGCTATTCGATGACGGACGCGCAGATCCTTGAAATCTACGGTTTCGCCCGCGACGCCTTCAAGGGTGGCCAGAAGACCGTTCAGCTGCAGGCCTTTCCCTTCCGTATGACCGCGGAAAACATGGCCCGCCACCGCCAGAGCGAGCATCTCGATTTCTGGAAGATGCTGAAGGTCGGTTACGACAATTTCGAAGTCACGAAACGCCCGCCGGAAGTGAATGTCTGCGAGAAGAAATATGTCTTCAACCAGCAGACCGAAGGCGGCACGTTCAACGCATCTGCGCAATGCCCGGCCATGAGCACGCCGCCGGCACTGGTGAGCGCGCTTTCGAGCTACGAAAAGACCTATGATCTCGCCTATGAAAAGGCGATGAAGAAATATGACGGCATGGCCTGGTACGACCCGAGCGAGGCGGAGCGCAAAGCGCTGGTTGCCGAAAAGCGCAAGGGCCGCGAACCCGCTTATGCTCCGACCGGCTCGGCGCTGAAGGCCGGCAAGCTGATGAAGGAAACGGAATATGCCGCGCTGATGGAGAAGAAGGCGCAGCAGGTGACCTCGTCTTCGCCGGCGACCACCGCAACCGCGTCTTCTCTGCGGACCCCGCATCCTTCGGCAACCCAGCCCGCAGCTCCGCAATCGAACCCTGCCCCGGCGGCCCCGACAATGGTTGCCGCTGCTACGCCTGCGGCTTCGGGGCCTGGTCAGAACGGAACTGCCGCCCAGGTCCCTGTACCGGCCATGAACCCGCTCGCTTTTTCCGCAGCACCGCCAGCGGAAGCACCGGAAAAGAAGCCGTTCTGGAAGTTCTGGGCCAAGGAATGACCGACACGGCTGACATAGTTTTCGACTTGAGGGGGCTTAAATGCCCCCTTCCGGTTTTAAGAAGCCGTAAAAAACTCGCTGGCCTGCAGGCGGGCGATGTTCTTGTTGTAGAGACGACCGACCCGCTGGCGGTTATCGATATTGCCCATATGTGCAACCAGGATGGGCATAGCCTGGTTGAAACTACGACGTTGACCAAAGGACACCGATTCAGGATCGTGAAGGGAGCGTAATTACCCTCGCTGCCGAGAATACTCCACTCGATCTCCCCCTTGAGGGTGAGATACTCGACAAGGTAAAGGGGTGCCCCGCCCGCGGGTTTCAACCACCGTTTTGCGACCTAAAACCTCAACCCCGAAACCGCCAGCGGATTGTCCGTCATCGCCTGCCTGTCCGGACGGTCGATGCCCGGCGTGCCGGTGAAAGCAGCAAACAGGTCCTGCACGAACGCCTCCGGCAAATCCTTGGTAATCAGCACCATGCGCGTGCGCTGGTCAGACGGGTCCGGCCATGCCGCGAGGCGCTCGGGTGTGTGGAAAATGTTCTGTACCCCGTGCAGCACAAGGGGTCGGTCCGGATTGTCCGACAGCTTGACGACGGCCTTCATCCGCAACAACTTTTCCCCATGCGCCGAACGCAGCAAGTCCACGAACATGTCGATTGCCATCGGGGCTATCGGCTGGTCGTGAATGATCGAGAAGGAACGGATCGACGCGTCGTGCCGGTTCACATCGTGGTGGTGATGGTGGCCATCGTGGTCGCCATGATGGTGGTGGTCATGATCGTGGTCGTGGTCGTGGTGATCGTGTTCCGCCTCTTCCCCCAGCCAGCGGCCGACATCGGCATTTTTGCTGCCGGGATCGTAAAGACCGTTATCCAGCAGTGCGGCAGCACTCCAGTCGGCCCGGTCACCATCCTCGATCGTCGCGCGCGGGTTTAGCGCCTGAAGGCGGGCCGACAGCGTGGAAATTGTGGAAGCATCGGCAAGCGCGCGCTTCGTCATCACCAGCCGATCGGCCACCGCCGCCTGCTTCACCGCTTCCTCGTGATTATCGAGTGTGGACAGGCCGTTCACGGCATCCACAACCGTAATGATGCCGTTCAGAACGAAATTCTGCGCAATCACCGGGTTGCCCATGACAGACTGCATGACGGGAGCGGGATCAGCAAGACCAGTGGTTTCGATCACGACACGCTTCACCGGCTTCAGCTTGCCGGTCTGGATGCCGTCCATCAGTTCCGCCAGAGTATCCACCAGCTCGCCGCGAACGGTGCAGCAAAGGCAGCCTTCCGCCAGTTCGATGATGCCCTCGCCTGCACTTTCAACCAGCATATGGTCGATGCTGACATCGCCGAATTCATTGATGATGATCGCGGCGTCGCTCATATCGGGGTCTTTGAGAAGCCGGTTGAGCAGCGTCGATTTTCCGGCGCCGAGAAATCCGGTGATGATTGAAACCGGTATGCGATCGCGAGACATGTCTTGCCTGTATGTTGATGGCCGCTCCGGCAGATCGTTGGCCGATATTAGATCCGGAACCGCGCAATAATCACAAAAAATCGCCCGGGGCCTGAAGGCCACGAGCGACACTGTAATATCATAACAAACCGAAGCTGCGAATACAGATTCCGCGCAGCGTTCAGGCTTCGCGCGCGCCCTCATCCATAAAGAGTGCGGTTAGGCGAAATCAGAATGTCGGACGCGGGATCGGAATCGGCACGTTGGCCACTTGTCCCTTGGCGCTCGCACCCTTGGCGGTGTTGACCGCCACCGTCTCACTGCCGGGAATGAGACCCGCGAAAGAATATTCCGGCGGACGGGTCATTTCCGTAACGTAGGGCGAATGGATGACCATGCGGCCGGTCTCGTCGCGGCTTTCGCTGCGCACCTTGGCCGCCTTCGGATTGCAGATTTCGGCACTGACGTCGTTTACCTCGGCGGTATCGCCATAGGGTGCCAGCGAGGCGAGTGAAACGCCTTGGCCCGAGGGCGCCGTCAGTCCCATCTGCAGCAGATCAGCGGACTGGTCGGTTCGCCCGGCAAGGCTATCTGCCCCCAGCACCACAGTTATGACCGAACGGCCGTTGCGCACGGCGGAGGACACCTGGTTGAAACCGGATGCGCAGATGAAGCCGGTCTTCATGCCATCTGCGCCATCAAAGCGGCCAACGAGCATATTGAAGTTGGCGTAGTCCTTCTTGCCGGTGGTGACACCTTCCAGCGAGAAATAATGGGCATATTCCGGGAATTCCCGCTTGATGATCAACGCCAGAAGCGCAAGGTCACGCGCCGTCGTATATTGGCCCTTGCCGGGCAGGCCGTTGGCGTTGATGTAACGGGTGGAGCTCATGCCCAGCCGCTGCGCCTGCGCATTCATCTGCGCCACGAAATTATCGCTGGTGCCGCCGATGGTTTCGGCAATCGCCACAGCGATATCATTGGCGGATTTGATGAGCAGCAGCTTCAGCGCGCTGTCCATCGTCAGCTTCTGGCCGGGCTTGAAATACATTTTCGAGG